>JBDHIK010000219.1:0-3557 GCA_039587475.1 Gemmatimonadota bacterium
GTCGCTCGCCGGCCTCTATGCCCCGGAAGGTATTCGCGTGAATGCGATCGCTCCGGGGTGGATCAGGACCAACCTTACTGCCGGCTCGCAGGCGGACGAGCGTCGCAGCCGCCCGATACTTGACCGCACACCCATGGCGCGTTGGGGAGAACCGGAAGAACTCGCTGGCACGGCGCTGTATCTTGCCTCCAACCAACTCGCAGGCTTTGTCACTGGAGCGACCATCCCAGTCGATGGCGGTTACAGCGCGACTTGACCTTGACGATCCGATGGGGAGATCCCACCACATGACAGCTCACGTAGTCGCCGTCATCGACGTGACCCACCCTGAGACCTTTCGGCGCTACGTGGAGAAAGCGTCTGAAGCTCTGGCGAAGCACGGCGGGCGCGTCATCGCAGTGGGCGCTCCCGACGGCGAGCCAAAGTAGCTGTACATCGAGGCGATGTTGATGATGCTGCCTGGACGCGCCTGGAGGTGTGTGCGCAGCCCCTGGCACAGCCTGAACACCGAGTTCAGGTTGATCGCTCATGAACTCCGACGAGGTGGCGCCAAGACGACCATCCGACTCATGGAGCCGCGCTAGACGGTTGGACAGCGCCCTGACCCCCGTGTGCCGCACGAAGGCCGGCCGTTGGGGGCGCAGCGCCTGCCGCGAATCGCGGCATCCGCGCCGTCTTGGATCGGACATCCAAAGGGGCAGCTGTGCGCCGAAAGCGGGCTCCTGCACCGCAGCATTTTCAGGACAGACTCGACCCTCACCCCGCCACACGCAGTTCCTGGACCGCTTCCAATACGGCCCGAACCTCGGGCGGTGGCGCCAGGCAAAGAGTTCGATATGTGCCCGCGATGGGGAGCCACCCTAACTCGCTGATTCTTTGCGCCGTGCCCGATACACCCTGGGTCGGATTTGAACTGCGTCCCAGGAACGGGCGGGTGAACGGCCCGTCGGACCGGCCCCGTTCCAACACCTCCGTAGCCGTAAAGCGGTGGCCACGGTCGACGCGGCCAGAGAATCGCGGCTCGCGTAGCTCGGCGCGCAAACGGAGGCCCTCGACGCATCGAGGGCCTCCATCGTTGCGGTCATGGCTCACCGTGCAGGGGAAGCCTGGCGACTCGTCCCTGCGTGGACCGGGTCTTCCCGGGGCTGGCGGCGTCCTACTTGCCCGAGCCGGCGCCCTTCTCCTTGAAGATGTACAGGCCGCCGTTGCGGTCCGATCCGTAGAGGAAAGGACTGCGCGGGATCTTGTGGACGCCCCAGATGTCGTTGGCCAGGCCGTCGTTCGGTCCCGTGCGGTCCAGGTAGCGGGCGACCTCCACCGGGTTGTACGGATCGGTCACGTCGAGGACGAGCATGCCGTCCCAGTACCACGAAACGTAGGCGAAGGTCTTGTTGCCGCGGGACTCCACGAGCACGTTGTGCGAGGAGTACGTGCCGTTCGGATCGCAGCTTCCGCCGGGCTGGGTGGAGGCGCTGCACTCGGTGTTGAACACCGACGCGAGCACGGGATTGGCGGGATCGCTGTAGTCCCAGATTCGCAACCCGCTCCAGGGAGTGGACGCCTGGTTGTTGGCGAGCACCATGGCCGCCGCGCCGGCCGCGGCGACGTTCGCCTCCTTTTCCGAGAAGAAGCACGCGCCACGACGCACGACGGCGATGTCGCCCGGCGAGAGGGGATTGGCGAACAAATCGCCGTTGCAGGCGCGTCCGACCCATACCAGGGAACCCGACACGGAGCCGGCGCCCAGAGGCACGTTGTTGCCCACGAACTCCACCGCCGGGAACACTGACCCGGCGAGCGGGCCGGCAGTCACGCTGACCTCGGTTGCCGTCACCGTGCCCGCGTTCCCCGTCTGGTTGGCGGGCTCCTCGAAGCTGTCCCCGGCGGTGGTGGCCGCCGCCACGCCCGGGATGGTGTTGAGGCCCTGCAGGGTCAGGTTGATGGGCGGAATTTCGGCTTCCCACGCGGAGAAGTCCTCCTCGCCCTCCACCACGATGGTGCCGTCCTCGCTGGGCCAGACGGAGTGGCTGTTGACCTCGCCGTCCAGAGATCCGTTCACGGGATCGATGGCGACGGAGACCACCTGCGGGCTCGCGGGATCAGTGATGTCGAGCAGGATCAGACCCGCGTCCCAGTTGGCGAGATAGGCGCGGGTGCCATCCTCGGTGATCGTCACGTCGTGCAGGAAGCGGTTCTGGGATGCGCCGAAGCCGTCGATCAGCCAGAGAGCGGCGTTCAGGTTGCGGCCGAAGTCGCCACTGGCCACGACTCCGGGGTCGAACGACTCCTCGGCCCCCCAGAACGACACCAGGACCGGGGTCGTCGGGTCGGTGATGTCATAGATGTGGAAGTTGCCGTAGGCGGTCTCGGTGGTGACGCCCACATAGTCCCTGTCGCCCTGGGTGAATAGCCACAGGTTGTGCACCCCGACGTCCGTGATGGGGCCGAAGATGAACTGCGTCAACGGGTTGGGGTCGTCGATGCGGACCGACGCCAGGGCGATGGGATTGGCGGGATCGTCCACGTTGTAGATCTCGAACCCACCGGGGCCTCCGCCGCAGGACTCGTTGGAGTGAACGAGGATGTTCCCCGAACTCATCGTCGCCACCCGCACGTCGTTGGACCGACTTCCCGTGGGCGACTGGATGATCGTCACCAGCGACGGCTTGTTGACGTTGTGAACATCCCATACCCACACGCCCGCATCCGGATCACCACCGCAGGGGGCATTGAACGTTCCGGTGTAGGCAAAGCTGTCGTGGACCCAGACATCGGTGGTGGCATCCGCGACGTTGCGCTCGCCGCGGCCCACCACGGCAAGGTTCTTCGTCACCTTCGAGAACGGCCCGCTCGAGATGACATTGCCCGTGCTCGCATCGAGGGCCTCCAGCGCAGCATTCGGATCCACGCGTTCCAATGCGCCGGCGGCCGGATGATCACTGCCGTCGGGCTCGGGACCCGCGGTGACAGCTGTCATCGGACCCACCAGAAAGGCGAGGGTTGTCAGTGCAGTCGTGGTTGCTCGCCACCCCACCATGCTCAGTCGTTGCATTCTGATTTCTCCTTCATTGTTCACGAACCGATCGGTCGTCTCCGCCGGGGGACGGCAGGTATCACCATGGACGGTGCGGCCGACAGGAGCGCATCGACGCAGAAGGTCCGCTCCTCCCCTCCGCTGGTCCTGGTCGCCGAGCTGGATAAGTGCGTCGGGCCCACGGCCCACCCGGCGGCCCTCAGCTTGTACGTCGCCGCAGCGAGAAGTCTCGGTCGCCCGGGTTTCTCCCCCGGCGTGCAGCACACCTTCGAGGCGGGCGAATCGGTCCAGGGGCGCGGTTGCATGTCCACCTGAACCCCTCCCGTTCATCAGGCCCCGGTGCGCAGGGGCTCGTCGACGGAAGGCGGCTGGGCGCCCGCACCCCGGACGCACACGCCCACCGCTCATCGGTGCACGGACTGCCCGACCATCGTTTCGAACAGCACTCGAACCTCCACCGATGGTGCAATGCACAAGGTTCGGTATGCGTCCACGATAGGGAGCCTCACCAACTCGGTGAGAT
>JBDHIK010000220.1:0-3105 GCA_039587475.1 Gemmatimonadota bacterium
TCGGCGACACCGGGTCGTCGACCTGACGGGGCACACCGTGATTCCCGGTATGGTGGGGATGCACAACCACACCTACTTCAACATCGGGCAAACCAGCACCCAGATGAGTTTCACGGGACCACGGCTGAACCTCGCCGGCGGCGTGACCACCATTCGCACCGCCGGGAGCCGCGCGCCCTACAACGAGCTCAATCAGCAGCGGGCCATCGAGCTGGGCCAGATGCCGGGACCCCGCATGTACACCACCGGCCCCTACCTGAACGGCTCCGCCGGTGGCGCCAGCGCCTCGGTGGCCCTCACCACACCGGAGGACGCCCGCCGCGTCGTGGCATACTGGGCCGAAGAGGGGGCGTCCTGGCTCAAGTTCCAGGGGTCCGTGACCCGGGAGGTCCTGGGCGCCGCCATCGACGAAGCCCACCGCCACGGCATCAAGGTGACCGGACACCTCTGTTCCGTGACGTTTCGGGAGGCGGCGGCACTCGGCATCGACAACTTGGAGCACGGACTGATCACCAACAGTGATTACATCTCCACCAAGCGGCCCGACGTGTGTCCGCCGGAGAACATGATCATGCAGGTGGGCGTGGACGTGTACGGAGACGAGGTTCAGGCCACGTTCCGTGACCTGGTCGCCCACGACGTCGCCCTGACGTCGACCCTCTCCGTGTACGAACTCTTCGTCCCCAGCCGGGCCACGGTGCAGGAACGGGTACTCGACGCGATGGCGCCGGAGGTCCGCCAACAGTATTTGCGGGGGCGGGAACTGCTGGGGCGACCCGAAGGCGGCTATGTCGTGCCGGAGGCGCTGTTCGAGAAGATGTTGCAGTACGAGCGGGAGTTCGTGAACGCCGGGGGACTCCTGGCGGCCGGCGTCGATCCATGGGGCAACGGGAGTCTTCCGGGGTACGGGGACCAGCGCAACTACGAGCTGCTGATCGAGGCCGGATTCAGCGCAGCCGAGGCCGTCCAGATCATGAGCGCCAACGGGGCCAAGGTCCTCGGTGCCTTCGATCGTTTCGGATCGATCGAGGTGGGCAAGTTGGCGGACCTGGCCGTGATCGCGGGCGACCTGGCCTCCGACCCGTCGGCTATCAACGAGGTCACGCTGGTGTTCAAGGACGGTGTGGGCTTCGATTCGGCCAAGCTCATTGAGTCGGTGCGGGGACAGGTGGGAATACGATGACGGCTGGACCAACAAACGGAAGGACGGAATGTCTGCGATGCACAACCTGAAATGTTCCGGAGCGCTCGCCGCGGTCGCGCTCGTGATCTCGGGGCCGGCGCTGTCGGCGCAGGATACACTGCGCTTCACACCCACGGTGGGCCATCCCACCTTTGCCGTCAGAGACCCGGTGGCCACCATTACGCCGGGGACGGTCATCATCTCCAATACCATGTTCGGGGCGTACTATACGCGGGAGGGCGGCGACTTCCCCGGAGAGGTCGGCCCGTTCTACGTCGAGGGCGCCACGACCAACGACATGCTGGTCGTCGAGATCATCCAGGTGCGACCCAACTCCGAGTTTGCGGCATCGCAGATCTATTCCGACTTCGGGGGCCTCGCGACGGACGTTCGCCTGCGGCTGTTGAACGACCCCATTCCGCCGCGGCGCTACCTGTGGCGCCTCGATCACGAACGCATGACCGGCACCACCGAGCTGCCCGACAGCCGGATGGGACGCATCGAGCTCGACCTCCAGCCGATGCTGGGGCGGGTGGCGGTGGCGCCCAGGGGAGGAGAGGCCTTCACCGGCCTGTGGCCCGGTGATTTCGGCGGGAACATGGACGCGGCGGAGGTCCGCGAGGGCACCACGGTCTACCTGCCCGTCTTCCACGACGGCGCCTATTTCTACTTCGGCGACGGGCACGCCCGCCAGGGGATGGGGGAGGTCGCCGGTACCGGCCTCGAGACGTCCATGGACGTCGTCTTGCGGGTCGACGTCATCAAGGGTCAGACCATCGACTGGCCCCGGCTCGAGGACGAGGAGTACATCATGGTGGCCGGAAGCGCGAGACCGTTGATCGACGCCTTCCGACTGGCCCACGTCGAGTTGATCGAGTGGCTGGTGGACGACTATGGCTTCGGGAAGTGGGATGCCTACCAGCTCCTGAGCCAACTCGCCGTGAGCACGGTGGCCAACATCGTCGACCCGATTTACACCGTGGTGGCCAAGTTCCCAAAGCGGTATCTGCCGCAATAGACGGCGCATCCGAGACAGGGAATCCCCTGCTGGGCATCGACCGTTCGGGCAAATCCGGAGCCCGATGGCCTGGCGGAGGAATTCCCACTCCTGACTACCGGATCTCCCAGCAGATTCCCCGCCCCTGCGTATCTAGGGACGGAAGGAGGCCGAGCCGGCTGCGCTGCGTCCAGTAAGCGGGTCCAACGGATCGGTCATGGCTGTCGGTCCCCACGAGTCACGTCCGGGATCCTCTGCGGTGTCGCGCTGGATCCGGGGTGTCATGTGGCCCTACTCCATTCTGAAGATTCGTTATGAAACCTCTCGCTGAGCCAAGGGGTAAAATGTGACATCCCTATTTCAACAAGGGGTAGAAGCCACCGCGGACGGAAACAATCTCGCGCCGAGTTCTCCCGCATCACGGCCAGGCAACGGCAGGTTAGATTGGGAACGAATCACCGCTCTCGAGGTCTAAGAGACATTCAGCCGGAATCACCACATACCATGAACTTGCCCTGCCCCATCCGGCGCCCCAATGCGTCCCAGTCACACCGTCGCCCGGCGGCCTTCGCCACGTGTGCCATGCTGCTCGCGGGGTTCGCGGCGTGGCCCGCCACGCCAGGCCACGCCCAGACGGTGCGGACGCTGGTCTTGGTACGGGGACAGGACACCATGCCACCATTGGTCACCGCCGCAGGAGCGTCCCGCGGAGTCACGGAACTGCCGGGTTTCCTGGTGCTCCTGCAAAGCAACGGCAATGAGGTCGCCCGTACCCCGGCGGACTCGGTGGGACTCACGGCCCTCTTGGCGCCGGACCCGGGGCGGTACCGTCTTGGTGTCGAGCGGATCGGATACGAGACAACGACGTCACGCCTGTTCGAAGTGGGAGTCGACCGCGTCGTGGATGCCACCATCGACTTTCCGA
>JBDHIK010000066.1:0-14309 GCA_039587475.1 Gemmatimonadota bacterium
AAGACACCGGCTCCTGCGTCTGTTGGCGGGACGAGAATCCAGATCGGCACACTGGTCCTGCTGGTCCTGGCGTCAGCCTGGCCCGGCCTGGCCAATGGCTTCGCCTACGACGACCTCCCCCTGGTGGTGGAGAATGCCAGGGTGCACGCCGGCCATCCTCTGTGGGTCTATCTCGGTCAGGACTACTGGCCGGCACTGGGTGACCTTCTCTATCGCCCAGTGACCGTCTGGCTACTCGGCGTGCAATGGTCGATCGGCGGGGGGAGCCCTTGGTTGTTTCACGCGGTCAGCGTCACCGTCTACGCTGCAACGGTGGTCTTGCTGTTTCTGTTCGGCCGCAAGGTGCTGCCGGCCTGGGCCGCCTGGCTGGGGGCGGCGCTCTTCGCGGTGCACCCGGTTCACGTCGAGGCCGTGGGAAATGTGGTCGGACAGTCCGAGCTGCACGTCGGCCTGGCGACCGCGGCGGCTCTTTTGATATACGTCCGGGCCCGGGGCCCGGCACCGATGACCCCCCGTACCAGAATCGTCCTCGCGCTCCTGGCACTCTGGGCGGCACTGGCCAAGGAACATGGCCTCATGCTGCCCGTCGCACTCCTGTGGCTCGAGACCACGGTGCCCCCCTCCCAGGGCCCGGGGACCCTTCGCGGGAGGCTGCGTCGGGACAGAGCGCTGTGGCTGATGCTGGCTGGGGCCATGGGCACGGCCCTGGCTCTGCGCTGGATCGTGCTGGGTGGCCTGCAGGGCGGAGCGCCCGCCGTGGCGCTCGAGGGTGCGGCGTTCTCGGAGCGGGTCCTCACCATGCTTGGCGTGATACCGCACTGGGTGCGTCTGTTGGTGTGGCCCAGAACCCTGGTCGCGGACTACAGTCCGCCGGCGTTCGATCGAGCAACGACCTTCGGCCTCTCTCAGGCGGCGGGACTCCTCGTCCTCGTGGCCATCGCGGTCCTGATGCGGTCCTGTTGGAATCGACGCCCGGCTGCGTCCTTTGGGCTGGGGTTCAGCGTGATCTGGCTGATTCCCGTGAGCAATGTCTTCATCCCAACGGGCATCCTGCTGGCGGAGCGGTCTCTGTACCTGCCCTCGATGGGGCTGGTCCTCGCCGCGGCCGCCCTGATGGTTCCCCTCAGGACCGGTCGTCCCGTTGTTCGGATGGCCGCCATGGCCGTGGCGGTCCTCGTCATCGCCGTAGGCGCTGCCTGGAGCGTTCGCCGCTACCCGGTGTGGCGTGACAATGACCGCTTGTTCCGCCAGACACTCCAGGACGCACCGGATCATTACCGGGCCCACTGGTTGTGGTCCCGTCACCTCGAGGCTGTGGGGAGAGTGGACGAGGCGGTCGCCGCCCTGCGCATCGCCGCCGACCTCTACCAAGAGGACCCTGTGGTGTTCGAGGATCTCGGACACCTGGAGCGCCTGCGGGGCCGGTGCACGCTGGCCATCGAGCCGTTGCGGCGCGCACTGGCACTGGACAGCACCCGGGTCGTGGCTCGCAGCAGGCTGGTGCAGTGCCTTCTGCGGACGGGGGATCTCGTGAACGCCCGGAGAGTCGCCGAGGGTGGAGTGGCGTTGGGCAATACCGCGTTCGACGCGATCCTGTCGGAGATCGACAGCCTGGCCAGGCTCGACGCCCGTCGGGACTAGTCGCTCCTGGCCCGATCCTCGACCAGGTAGACCTCACTCCACATGGAATCGGGAACGACGACGAGGTCGCGCCACGACGCGTAGCGATAGTAGCCCGTGACCACGCGAACGACCGCTCCATCGACGGCACAGGACCCCTGCGGAACCAGAATCAGCACGGTGCCGAGGATGGCGCCCGGTGCCGACAGCTCGGGACAGGTGGCCTCCACTCCGGCCGGCGCCAACGCACCGGGCCGGAGTGCCTTGGCGTACCGCTCGAGCGTCGCCCCCGTTCCCTGCCACGCCTGGTCGGCGCGGCCACCGACCACCACGATGAACGAATCCACCGCCGAAGCCTCGAGGACTACACCGGCAAGCCCGGCATTGACGACTCGGGTGGCCGCGGTCCGCGCAGCGACTTGTTGCGCAGTCGAGCCGGTGGTGACCAACAGCAGGAGGGCTGCCGCTGCGATGGCCCAGCGGACCCGTGGCGCTTCCCGGTACAAGCCGTCCACTGCGACCGCCAGAAGCAGTGCCGGTCCCAGCATGAATGGCATGCCATAAAAACCGTGGTACTGCGGCCACGGCAGATAGAGCACGGCGCCTACCAGCGGGAGCGCGACGCCGGCAACGCCGAGGATGGTGGTGCGTTTGCGGGTTCCCGGGAACCGTACCGAGGCCAGCATGCCTGCCGTGACGAGGACGACGAAGATCAGATTCGGTGGATCGGTGATGGCCCGAGCGCCTCGCAGGTAGGTCAGGGCCGGCAGGGTCATCCGTCGCAGCGCTCGGCCCAGGCGGGACACCGTCGTGGTGCCCTCGCCGTAGAGCGCGGTGAAACCGTCGGTCGGTACCAGCAACGCGACGATGCCGATCGCGGCGACGACCGCGCCGAGTGTGATGCCGGAGACCGCGAGGAGCCATCGGGTTCGCTCCGTCCAGCCGGACCAACGAAAGGCGCCGTCCCCCTGATGGAACACTGCCAGGAGCAGCACGAACGGCACCACACCCACCAGCATCTCCTTTGCCAGCAAGGCGCCGCCCAGCAGGGCCGCGACCGCGAGGCCGGTGCGCCGCCAGCTGGGCGCACGCTGGTACCCGGCGGCGAGGAGCGCCGCCCAGAGCGCAAGGAGGAGGCCCAGCGGCTCTCCCATGGTCAGCCTGATCCATCCTTCCATGGCCGCGTCCGCAGCCACGAACAGGGAGGCGCCGGCAACGGCGCCCGCGGATGCCAACCCGAGGCTCCGGAACAGCCAAAACACCCCGACCACGACGAGCCCCATCTGGAGGAACCGCGCCAGCTGCCAGAGGACCGGGTTGTCGCCGAAGATCGACCACTTCAGCGCCAGGGCCGCATAGCTCAGGACGTTGAGGCGGCCGTGCTCACCGGCATAGTATTGGACCAATGTGACCAGACGGTCCCCCACCCCATCCGCTCCCTGGAGCAGCGGCAGAAATTCGGAAAAGTCCAGGATATCGAACGGTGTCGGGCGCCATGGGCGGTAGACCAACAACGCCACCACCAGGAGCACCAGGAGGGCTCCGGCCGTGCGCCAGCGTGAACCAGGCGTGGTCTTGGAGGATGCCACCATCAACGGTCCCCACCCCATGAGCGGCGGCCGGCCTTGTGTTCCGGACGCCCGTTATCGTTCTTTCGGTGTGCTGCCGCGCTGTTGCCGGCGGGCCCTTCCCTTTGCGTGCAAAGGTAGCCCATGATCCGCGAGAAGCAGATCCTGATCACCGGTGGCGGCGGGTTCATCGGGTCGGCCCTGGTGCGACGGTTGATGGACGCCAACCGGATCGTGGTGTTCGACAACGGACACCGGGACGCTCTCCGCGGCTCGGGTATTCCGAGCCACCCCAACGTGCAGCGCGTCGAGGGAGACGTCCTCGACCTCGACGCCGTCCGCAAGGCCATCGCGGGTTGCACCCACGTGGTGCACCTGGCCGCTATCGCCGGTGTGGACACGGTTCTGGAGATGCCGGTCCACACGATGAAGGTGAACATGATCGGGACCTACCACGTGCTGGAGGCAGCGCGGGAGGTTCGCGGCATAGAGCGGTTTCTCGATTTCTCCACCAGTGAAGTGTTCGGCACCTATGCCTACAACGTTCGGGAAGGGGACGTGACCAGCCTCGGCGCCGTGGGAGAGGCCCGCTGGACCTACGCCGTGAGCAAACTGGCCACCGAGCACCTGGCCCATAACTACCACAAGGAGTACGGACTCCCCGCCCTCTCCATCCGTCCCTTCAACATCTACGGTCCCGGTCAGATCGGCGAAGGCGCCATCCACCGCTTCATCGTGCAGGCCTTGCAGAACGACCCGATCACCATCCACAATGACGGCAGCCAGATCCGGGCCTGGTGTTTCGTGGACGATATGGTCGACGGCATCCTCGCTTCTCTCGAAGACCCCAATGCCATCGGCCAGGCACTCAACATCGGCAATCCTCGGAGCGTCGTGACGATCTACAATCTGGCGCGCGACATCGTCGCCCTGAGCGGGTCGGCCTCGCCAATCACCTTCGTCGCCTGGAACAACACCGACGTCGAACTCCGCATTCCCAATATCGAGAAGGCACGTGAACTGATTGGCTTCGAACCCCGGATCGACCTGGAAGAGGGGTTGCGCCGGACCATCGAGTGGTACCGCACCAAGGAACAGCAGTGATTCGACTGGCCCGTCCCGACATCACCCGGGAAGACATCGACGAAGTCTCCCGCGTCCTGGAATCCGGATTCCTCATCCAGGGCCGTACCGTGGAGGCCTTCGAGGACGCGTTCTCCCAACAGACCGGAGTCGCCCACGCCGTGGCCGTGTCGAGCGGGACGTCTGCCCTGGTCCTGATCCTCCGGGCCCTCGACCTCGGACCGGGCGACGCCGTGATCGTCCCGGCATTCTCCTGGCCGGCCACGGCCAATGCCGTGGCGCTGTGCGGGGCCACCGCCGTCTTCGCCGACATCGAGCCCCACGGCTGGAACATGGACCCGGAATGCGTGTCGGCCTTGCTGACACGGCACACGAACGTGAAGGCCCTTCTGCCGGTCGACGGATTCGGCCGCATGGCCGATCTGGTTACGCTCGAGCCGCTGGCCGAGCGGGCCGGTGTCCACCTGATCGAAGACGCCGCATGCGCGGTCGGTGCGTCCCTCGAAGGCCGTTCCTCGGGCAGTTGGGGGACGGCGGGCTGCTTCAGCTTTCATCCCCGAAAGATCATCACCACTGGTGAGGGTGGCATGATCACGACCGGCGATGGCGCTCTGGCAACCAGGCTCCGCACGCTCAGGAACCACGGTATCGACCCCACGGCCCCAGCGCCCGACTTCGTCTCAGCGGGGTTCAACATGCGCCTCACGGAGTTTCAGGCCGCCATGGGACTCAACCAGATGGCGCGACTCGATCAACATCTGGCGCAGCATCGCGAGGTGGCGCGCTGGTATGGCGAGACGCTGCCGGTCGACGCGGTCGCCGTGCCGCCCGACGCCCCGGTGGGATCCAACGTCTATCAGTCGTACGTCGTCTTGCTGCCCGAGGCCTGCGCCGAGCAACGCCCGGCGATCATCCGGCAGATGAGGGACGCCGGGGTCGAGACGACGATCGGCACCTATCACATCCCGCTCACCAGCTTCTTCCAACGGTCCGGCGACTTCGGCCCAGGCGACTTCCCAGTGACCGACGACATCGCGCGCCGGGCCCTGGCACTTCCCATGCACTCCGCGCTACGCCGGGAAGACGTCGACACGGTCGCGGCCACCCTGACCGAAGTCGTTCGAGAGCACCTGACCGGAGTGATCCCATGACGGCGCCGATACCGGTCGTGGTACTGGGAGCGGGTGGGACCGCCGAAGACGTGGTGGAATTCCTGAACGCTCCGGACGGGATGAGCGGCTATTCATGTGTCGCCGTGTTGGATGACGATGCATCACTCCTGGGACAGAAGCTGTCGGGCGCCACGGTGGAGGGCCCCCTCGCGGATGTTCACCACTGGCCGGACGCCTACTTGGTGGATACCCTCGGGAGCCCACGTGGCTTCCGGAAGCGCCCCGACATCATCGCCGCGCTGAGTGTGTCCGACGAACGGTTCCTCACCGTGGTGCATCCCCAGGCGACGGTATCCCCCTCCGCCACCCTTGGTCAGGGATGCATCGTCTACCCCCACACCCTGATCGGCCCTGGTGTCACACTGGGAGCGCACGTCATCGCGCTGTCCCATTCGGCGATCAATCACCATGGACACGTCGGGGACTTCAGCATCCTCGCAAGCCACGTTGCGCTTGGGGGTCGCGTGCAGGTGGGCCGCTGCTGCTATCTCGGTATGGGCAGCACGGTGATCCAGGACGGCGCCATCGGGGACGAAGTCCTGGTTGGCATGGGAAGCGTCGTCCTCCGCGACATCCCACCCGGCACCGTCGTGGCTGGAAACCCCGCGGCGCCAATCGCTGCGGGCGCTGACGGCCCTGCCGGGTGACGCAGGCGTCCGTCACGGAGATCGATACGACCGTGGTGGTGATGGCCTTCAACGAGGTCGCCACCCTTCCGGCCGTCATCGAGGAAATCCACAGCGTCCTGACCCGGTTTGACCATCCCTGCGAAATCGTCATCGTCGACGACGGAAGCGACGACGGGACGGAGCGCGTGGCCGACGAGCTGGCCGCGGACCTGCCCGAGGTTCGTGTCGTGCACCACGCCGAAAACGCTGGGCTGGGAGGCGTCTACCGGACGGGCTTCGCCGAAGCCCGGGGCCACTACCTGACGTTCTTCCCGGCCGACGGCCAGTTCCCCGCGACCATCGCGGCAGAGTTTCGAAACGCCATCGTGGAGGCCGACCTGGTCCTCGGCTACCTGCCCTCGCGCAGCGGTTCTCCCGTGGGCAAGCTGTTGTCGTGGATCGAACGCCTGTTGTACCGGATGCTGCTCGGCCCTTTGCCCCGATTCCAGGGCATCATGATGCTGCGAACATCCCTGCTGCGCGCGACCCCGCTGGTCTCCACCGGGCGGGGCTGGGGCGTGGTCATGGAGTTCATCATCCGGGTGTCGCGGAGCCCGGCCACGGTCGTGTCCCGCCCCACGACCATCCGGCCACGAGCCGCCGGCCAGTCGAAGGTCAACAACACGCGAACCATCCTGGCCAACCTGCGGCAGCTGATGGATCTACGGCGGGCACTCCGGAGCCCGACCGGGCCCAGACCACCTCAGGGCAGCTCCTCGAGCCCCCACGCCTGACGAAGCGAGTCTCGGGTCACCGGGTAGAACCGTTTTGGTGAGGCGACCCGGGCATCCTCAGGCTTCAGCAGGTAGATGGGTCGATCGGGAAAGGCGGCGAGCAGCAGCGTGTCGCGCGCGTGCAGGTCCCGCGCAAAGACATTGTCGCGTCCCCCTGCCAGCAGGAGTGGCGCGAACAGCGTAAACCCCTGCCAGTTGTCCTGAACCCGTGTCCGACATCGGTCGGAGTAGAAGGCGGCGGGCAGGTAACGCTCGGTGGGGTCGGGTGAATGGGGCGACACGATCACCTTGGCCGAGTCCGCCAGGAACGGCTGCAGTGCCGCCGATGCCGCCGATCCCGAGACCCCACTCGCCTCCAACGCCGAGAGCTGCTCCTCCAGGATGCAGGTGTCGATCTTTCGATACAGCAACTCGGCCTCGCTGCGGCCGATGCCCCTGGCCCACAACCGCGCCATGATCTGGGCGCCCCAGGATTCCCGGACCAGAATCAGGGCGCCCTCGACCCCAGCCTGCTCTACCGCCGCGTCCGCATCCCAGCGGGGTGTGAGCAGACCGTGGGCGTACTCGGTGCCACGAATGGGTCCGGTCACGGCGACGACAACCACGGCCGCAATGGCGTAGGAGTACGCCGCCGTACGATTGGCCAGTCCGTCGCCGAAACGCTCGCGCAGCAAGCCGGGCAGGCGCGCCGTCCACAACACCAACAGCGGCACGAGCGGATACATGAACCGGGGCCCCAGGTAGAACCCGTCATGCCAATAGGCGAAGTAGAGCCCGACGATCAGGCCGCCACTGATCAGGAGGTAGCGATCGAAAGGCTGGAGCCGGCGCGACACCGCCAGCGCCAGCGCCGTCGGAACCAGCGACGCAAACGGGCTCTCGAACAGGTACGTCTGGAGCCGCAGGAAGTAGAGATTGAGCAACTCGACGCCGCGAAGCGGGGTGTGGACGTCTCCCCATGGGGCGCCGTGGAATCCCAGGTCGTGGGCATTGCCCCAGAGGACCGTATAGCCGAACAGCAGCGGGTGGCCGGTCGTCTGGCTGTTCACCCAGAGCATGGCGACCACCGGTAGGGCCACGCCCACGCCGGAGAGCATCAGGTCGGGCCAGCGGGCCGGGCGCCGAAGCGTCCTGGCCAGGAGCCACACGCCGGCCGGAAGCGCAAACGCCAGCGCATCCGCCGGGCGAATGGTGGCCGCCACGCCGAGCCCCAGGCCGCACCCGAGAGCGGCCCACGGGGCCCGGTCCCGCGTGGTCACCCGGGCCAGGCATGCCATGGCGGCCACCAGCCACAGCACGACGGTGACGTGGTTCATGTGGGAGGACGCCATGAACACGGCGAACGGTGCGAAGGCGAAGAGCAACGTGGCGCCCAGCCGGACCCCGGGGTTGGAGTCGAGGTGTTGGACCAGCCAGCCGAACACGAAGACCGTCAAGGCGGCGGCCACGGGACCGACAACCCATTCGGCGCCAACCAGGGATCCCAGGGCCAGCATGGCGGGGCCGCCGGCCGGGAACTGCCCGTAGACCGATCCGCCGGTGTCGATCAGGTGCATGCCCGAGAAGAACTCGGGGTAGGCAAAGGCGTCGCGGACCAGGCGGCCGGATGCGAAGGTCCGTCCCTGGAACACCTGGATCATCTCGTCGATCAGGAGCGGTTTGGTGTCGAACACGACGACCGCCAGAACCAGATAGAGCGTCATGGCCACGGCAGCGATGGCCGCGCTGACCACCAGGGGGCGTCTGTCGTAGCCGGCCAACAGGGGTTGCAGCGCCCCGGGACGCCACAGCCAGGCGATGCGGCGTGACAGGATGGCCAGCACCAGTCCGACGCCGACGGTAATGGTCCCTCCACTGAACCAGTCGCCGATGACGATGGGGTACCACTCGGCTTCATGCCCGCCCGGGATCCAGTTGGCCCACGGCAAAAAGCCGAAAACGACGATCAGCGCCGCGGCAAGCAGGGCGAACGCGCGATCGACAACTGCGGGCATGCGGTCAGCGACGGCGCGGTGGGAACAGATTGAAGCGGAGAATATGGAACAGCGCGGCGACCCCGTCGCGCCACCCGATCTTCTTGCCTTCCTCGTAGGTGCGCCCCGAATAGGAAATGGGGAGCTCCCAGATCCTGGCCTTGGCCTGGGCCAGACGGGCTGTCACCTCTGGCTCGAAGCCGAACCGGTCGCTGGTCAGGACCAACGACTTGAGGACCGGCGCGCGCACCATTTTGTAGCAGGTCTCCATGTCGGTCAGGTTCAGGTCGGTGAACATGTTCGACAGGAGCGTGAGAAAGCGGTTGCCCACCGAATGCCAGAAGTACAGGACCCGGCCTCCACCGCCCAAGAAGCGGGAACCGAACACGGCGTCAGCCTTTCCCTCGATGATCGGCGCCAACAGCTTGCCGAAATCGTCGGGGTCGTACTCGAGGTCCGCATCCTGGACCACGATGACATCGCCAGTGGCTTTCTCGATGCCGGTGCGCAGGGCGGCGCCCTTCCCTCGGTTCTTCGGGTGATGGGCCACGACCTGCACCCGGCCGGCGGCGGCCAGCTGGTCGAGTATCTCGGCCGAGCGATCGGCCGACGCATCATTGACCGCGATAATCTCGAGCGGAATCGGCACCGATTCGAGTTTGGAGACGATCTGCTCGAGGGTCTGTTCCTCGTTGTAGACCGGGACGATGACCGACAGGCGGGGCAGCTCCACCGCGCCGAGCGATGGATCGGCGACAGGGCCCGTCATGAACTGGGCTGCTCCGTCTTCTGTTCATCGTAGCGGCTCAGCTTCCGGTACAGGGTCGAGGGGTCGATGCCGAGCGCCTCGGCCGCCCGGGTCTTGTTGCCTCCCTCGGCCTGCAACACGTACATGATGTAGGCCCGCTCGATCACCTCGAGCGTCGGGTTGCGATACGACTGCTCGGCCACCAGCGGGTCCTTGCGGCGCCTGGTGATACGCTCCGGGAGCGCGTTCAGATCAATGATGGAGCTCCGCGTAAGCACCACCGAGTGCTCCAGCGCGTTCTCCAACTCACGCACGTTTCCTGGCCAGTCGTACACCATGACGGCGTCCAGCGCCTCGGCGGCCAGCGCCTTGGGCTCGCCCCCGCGCTCGGCGGCCAGAATCTGGAGGAAATGCTCGATGAACAGCAGCAGATCATCGCGGCGTTCCCGCAATGGCGGCAACTCCAGGGCGATGACGTTGAGCCGGTAGAAGAGGTCGGCCCGGAACGATCCACGCCGCACTTCCTCCTCGAGATTGCGATTGGTGGCAGCTACGATGCGCACATCCACCGGGATGGCCTCGGTGGCCCCGACCGGGATGACTTCCCGTTCCTGGAGCACCCGCAGGAGTTTGACCTGGAGTGAGGAGGGCATCTCGCCCACCTCGTCGAGGAAGAACGTCCCGTTTCTGGCCGCCGCGAACAGGCCCTGTTTGTCGCGCACCGCTCCGGTGAAGGACCCCTTGGTGTGTCCGAACAGTTCGCTTTCGAGCAGGGTCTCGGGAAGGGCCCCGCAGTTGATCGACAGAAAGGGCCCTTCGGCACGGTCCGACAGCGTGTGGATGTACCGGGCGAGCACTTCCTTCCCGGTGCCGCTCTCGCCCTGAATGAGGACGGTCGAATCCGTGGGCGACACCTGCTCGGCCAACCGCAGCAGCTCGAGGAATTTCTTGGACTTGCCCAGCGGTTTGGGTACCGCGTCCTTGTCGCGTCGGCGGATCTCCTGCTTGAGCTGCTTGTTCTCGACTCGCACGGCGCGGTACTCCGTCGCCCGGCGCAGGATGGCAAGCAGTTCGTCGTTGGCGAACGGCTTCTGGAGGTAGTAGTAGGCTCCGGCGTTCACGGCTCCGATCGCCGTCTGGAGCGACGCCTGGGCCGTCATGAGGACCACCGGCGTCATCGGATCCTGGTCCCGCGCGGCGTCGACGATATCCAGGCCCGACACCTGCGGCATGCGCACGTCCGACAGGATCAGATCGTGGGTGCCGCCCTTGATCTCCTCCAGACCCGCCTTCCCGCCCTGCGCGGTCGTCACCTCGAATCCTTCCTTCCTCAGGAGGATGCGAAGCGTGTCGAGGATGGCGGATTCGTCGTCAATCACCAAGATGGAAGGCTTGGCGCTCATGCGGCCTCCTCAGCGTGCCACTTCGAAGGAAAGAAGATCGTAAAGGTGGTGCCCTGCGCACTCGAATCTACCATGACGAGCCCCCGATGGGCGTCCACCGCCCGTTGCACGATGGCCAGACCCAATCCCGTCCCCCCGGCCCGGCCGGTCACGAACGGCTGGAAGAGGTGCTCCAGAAGCTCCTCGGGGATGCCGGGGCCATTGTCGCGCACCCGCAGGCGAACCGGTTTCTCGAGGCCGCTCCCATGGGGCACTTCCCCCGCCTCGGCGAGGCCGAAATCAATGGTGACTTGAAGCGGACCGGCGGCGGCCTGCGCGGCATTCAACAAGAGGTTGGCCGCCACACGATGAAGCAGGTCCTCGTCACCATCGATCATGATGGCATCCCCGACCACGTCGATGCTGATCTCGCGGCCGCAATCGGGATGCTCACGCACCAGCCGTGCGGCCGCCTCCATGATTTCCCGGAGGTCGACCGGCGCGAACTTGGTCGCCCGGACGCGCGAAAAGTCGAGAAACTCACTCAAGAGCCGTGACAGGCGGTCGGTTTCGCTCACGATGAGGTGGGCCAGGATCTGCTCGTCCTCGTCGGCATGGGCGGACCGTGCCAGTTGTTCGACGGAGCTGCGAATGGAGGCGAGCGGGTTGCGGATTTCGTGGGCCAGCGAAGCGCTCAGCGCGGCCACCGCTTCCAGCCGCTCGGCCCGAAGGTGGAGTTCCTGCAACCGTTTCGAATCGGAGATATCGGTGAACAGGGCCGTGACTGAAGGGGTCTTGGCCGATCCGTGCTCGAACGTGGTCGTCGTAAGACCGATGGGAAACATCGATCCGTCCTCGTTGACAATCATTCCCTCGCCACGGTTGACCTTGCGCCCGTGGCGTATGCCGGCGACGATGGCGGCCCACAGCTCTGAGGACCGGCCCTTGAGCAGGTCCAGCACCGGAAGCCCCATGGCTGCCGTCCCGTCGATCCGGAGAAATCGTTCCGCCGTCGGATTGATGAAGGCCAGGCGTCCCAGACTGTCGATGGTCAGCACGCCGGAGCGGATGTTTCTCAGGATGTCGTCCGCCTCCAGCCGAATACGCACCAACTCACTGCGCAGGGTGTGCTGTTCCACGCTGGCCTGGCGGAGCCGGGCGCCGAGCGTGGCCACGATCACGAAGACGGCGAGGAAGACGGCGACCTGGCCCCCCACCCCGACGTCGACACCGGCCGGGCTGGTGCCGACGGCTTCGCTGACGTAGGCCAAGGTCGCAAGCAGCGCCACGATGGCCCCGGACATCGGCGGCATCAGAATGGCGTAGGCCGAGATGAACACGACATACAGGGAGGTGAACGGGCTTTCGACGCCGCCCGAGAAATGGACCAGCGTGGTGGTCAGCCCCAGATCGACGACCGCCTGGGCATGAAGGAACCACAGTCCGGGCCGGGTCCCCCTGACCCAGACGGCCCACCAGCCGTAGGCCGTCAGCGTGAAGGCGATCAGTACCGCAACGCTGACGATGTAGGAGATGTCCGGGGCATCCGTCCAGAACGACGCGGCCCCGAATAACGTCACCACCGCGAGCAGTGTTCGCGCCGCGAACAACCACGAAATCATCGTCCGCTGACTGGGAAGGGTCCGGCGCACCAGGACCCGCTGTTCAGCGCTAGGACGCGACTCGGTGTGCTGTGGCCCCTCAGCGGTCATGCAGCCTCGAATCGGGCAGGATTGCTGGCGATGTGCGGAGGAATCCGAAAATGGTTACTGTAGGGCAAAATAGGACCCTCGCGCATCCGTGGGCAAGCGAATGCCCCGTGGCCCGGCGGTTCAACCGCCCTGCCCATCACCAGAGAAACATCCCGGACCTTGATGCTTCGACCTGCATTCCGTCTTCTGCCCGTCGTCGTGCTCTGTATCAGCGGACCGGGCAGCCTCGTCGCCCAAGACACGCACTACTGGGTTCGCCAGTACGGGACCGCCTCCGAACTGCTCAGCGGGCTGGTGGTCGGCAGCGTGCGCGACCCCAGCGCCACCTACTACAACCCCGGGGCCCTGGCCCTCGCAGAACAACCGGGCTTCATGCTCACCTTCGAGTCTCTGGAGTTGACCCGGATCACCATCCCCGACAAGGACAAGGACATCCGCCAGACCAGGCTGGCCACGGGACCCGGCATCCTGGCGGGGACCCTCCCCGAAAGCTGGTTCGGTCGGGGTCATCGCGTAGGCTATTCCCTTCTCACCCGGCAGGATCTCGACGTGGTCCTCCGGAAACGCGATGCCGATCCCTATGCCCCAGGGGCCACACCGCTGTTTGCCGACATTGTGCAACTCGACGCCAAGGTGACCGACATCTGGGCCGGAGCGACATGGTCGTACACACCGGGGCGCCATTTCGGAATCGGGGCCACCGGGTACCTCGCGACCCGGAGCACCCGTGGGTCTCAGTTGCTCATCGACCAGTTCACGGTGCCCAATGCGGACTCAGGAGCCACTGCCTTGGCCTTCCAGGAATTCAGCTACCTGGATTTTCGGGCCCTCATGAAGATCGGTGCCACCCTGGGCCATGATCCCTGGCGCTTCGGCATCACGGTCACGACGCCGTCCCTCCACCTGGCCGGGCGTGGCGACCTGGGGATCAACCTCTCGTCCGTGGGCCAGGACCTCACCGGCGACGGCTCGGCGGATGCCGTGCTGGCCAGCAACTTCCAGGACAAGCTGGCCCCGACCTACAAGTCGCCGCTGTCGGTGGCGGGCGGTGCGTCCGTGCAACTTGGCCGAACCAGGCTTCACGGTACTGCGGAGTGGTTTGAGGCCATCTCCGAGTATACCGTGCTCCAAGGCGCCACCTTCCAGGCACAGAGTGATGGCAGCCCGATTACCCCCAGCATCGAGGCCGAAGCCAAGAGCGTCGTCAATTGGGGAGTCGGCGTGGAGCACGAATTCAACAGCGACGTGGCCGCCTTCGTCTCCTACGCTATCGACCGGTCCACGCTGCCCGATTCGACCTCGACCCGTCATGCGTTCTCGTCGTGGGACATCAATCATGTCCGGGGGGGCGCCACCTTTCGCGTGGCCGGAATCAAGGTCGCGCTCGGACTCGGTCTCTCGTTCGGATCCGAGCAGGTCCCACTGGACGACCCCATTCCGGGCATCATCCCGCCGTCCCCGGTGGACGTCTCCTGGCGCCGCTGGAAGCTGATTCTGGGCTTCTATACCGGCGGTCGTTCAGTCCTCGACCCGGGCCTCGCCGAGCCGTAGCAAGGTGGCCCCGTCGATCTCGTGTCCGCCGTCGTACTGCTCGATGGAGACACGGAGCCCGGCCGCCGTGAGGGCCGCGGCCGCGGCTTCGACACGCG
>JBDHIK010000221.1:0-3088 GCA_039587475.1 Gemmatimonadota bacterium
CTCCGCCTCCATGTCTCCGTCCATCTTCGTGCGCAACAACACATACTGGTCGGTGTCGACCCAGACGCTCATGGTGTGCAGGGTGAACCGGGTTTCCGCATCGGGCTCGGTGAGGTCGATGTCCTGTAGCCCATCGGCACGAAGCACGAATGCCTCACGGCCATTCACCGCTTCTGTCCCCACGACCTGGGCTCGACGGCCGAACGCCGTCATGGCCCGGACGGTGGCCGACGCATCGACGCGCCCACCCTCGCCCACTTCCGCCTCTTCCTGAGCCGTGGCGGCCGCGTTGAGCAACATCGCGTGGTTGGTCAACAGTTCATCCGGGCTCATCCCGTCCGGCGATTCGACGCCCCCCTCACCTCGGTTCTTCTTCAGTTCGGCGGCGATGGAATCCTCTGTCGCGGCAATCTCCCGGAGCTCCTCGGCGCTCAAGGGCTCACCGTCCTCGTTCGTCATGCCTTCCGAATACTCAACGGCCGGAACCAGGCGGAACGCGGGCTGCCCGTCGGCCAGGAACTTCTCGTAGTACTGGACCACTTCCATTCCCATGATCGACTGGACCACGCTGTAGTTGTCGACGGTGGCCCAGCGTTCTGCCTGTCGAGCCTGAGCGGTCGCGAGGATCTCCTGGGCATTCTGGGCCTTTGCCGGGGTGGCAATGGCGACGGCCAGAACGGACACGGACAGGATGCGGAGCATGATTCGACCTCCTGGGTCTTCAGGAGCACTATCGGCTGTCGTGGGGAGCGATACCGTTCCGATCCCCGAGGCGAGTACAACGCGAACGTACCGGTTTTCCACCGCCCTTGCTACCTGGGTCATCCTCGTGAGGCTGCCGGAAGGTCCAGCCATGCTCTATCGTCCGCCACGTTGGGGGCGTAGGCTTAGCGCCCTCCTACCTTGACTGTCGAACGCCGCCCTGTTGGCTACTCCCTCCCGAAGCCATATTGCGTGCCATGTCCGACCGCCAGGATGCCCTCCGAGCAGCACTCGTGGACCGCTACCAGATCGAGCAGGAACTCGGTCAGGGTGGGATGGCCACGGTGTATCTGGCCAACGACCTGCGCCACGAGCGCCAGGTAGCCGTCAAGGTGTTGCGTCCCGACCTGGCCGCCGCGTTGGGCGCCGAGCGGTTTCTCCGCGAAATCAAGATCGCCGCCAACCTGACCCACCCCCACATCCTGCCGCTGCACGACTCGGGCGAGGCCGACGGCTTCCTCTACTACGTCATGCCCTACATCAAGGGCGACACACTGCGGCAGCGCATCGAGAAAGAAGTCGAGCTGCCGGTGGCGGAGGCGGTACGCATCATCCGCGAAGTGACCGACGCGCTGGCGTTCGCCCATTCTGAAGGTGTGGTCCACCGGGACATCAAGCCCGACAACATCATGCTCTCGGGCCGGCACGCCATGGTGATGGATTTCGGCGTGGCCAAGGCGGTGAGCGAAGCTACCGGCCGCAGCACGCTCACCACCGCCGGCGTGGCACTCGGCACTCCAACCTACATGGCACCGGAACAGGCCACCGCCGACCCCAACGTGGACCACCGGGCCGATATCTACGCCGTTGGCGTCATGGCCTACGAGTTGTTGGCCGGCCGCACGCCGTTCCATGGTGCCTCGCCCCAGGCCGTGTTGGCCGCCCACGTCACCGAGCAAGCCGAGCCGGTGTCCAAACACCGCGACCACGTGTCCGACGACCTGGAAGCCCTGGTGATGAAGTGTCTGGCCAAGAGGCCTGCCGATCGGTGGCAGAGCGCCGACGAGATGTTGCCGCACCTGGAGGCCATGGCTGCCACCAGCGGCGGCCTGACGCCCACGTCCACCCGCCCGATCCAGGGAGTGGTGCCGCCGCGCCGACGTGTATGGTGGATGGCAGCCGGCGCCGCGGCCGCGGTGGTGGTGATCGGTGTGTTCGGCGCCACCATGCTGAGGGACTCACCCCTCACCATCACCACGTCCAACATGCGTCAACTGACGTTCGACCCGGGACTCGAACTGCAACCCCGCCTGTCGCCTGACGGCAACGAGGTCGTCTACCTGGTGACGCGTGGGGTGAATTATTACCCCGATGGGATCCTTTTCCGCTCCGTGGCGGGGGGAGACGCTTTCGAGGTGGCACCGGATTTTCCAGGTAATCTTCACTACGCACAATGGGCTCAGGACGGGCAGGCGATCGAGTTCAGGGGTTGCCCGCCAAACCAGCCGTGTAGTGCCTACCAAGTCCCAAAGCTGGGTGGAGCCGTCATTACCATGGCGCCCGATTCCTTTGAGTCCAACGGTGGCTCCGCGACCATCGCGTCCCGTGACTCCGGGATCACCATCGTGTCGCCCGAGTTGGATGCTCCCATCGACCTCACGCGCTGGCGCGGGGTCGGGCACTCGCAGGTGTGGTCGCCCGATGGACGACGACTGGCGTTTGTCGACAGGAACATCCGGTGGCGTTGGGATGGTAACGATGCTCCGTCGGCCATCTGGCTGGTCGACCTCGATGTGGGCGAACCGGTACAGATCACCACGGCCGAGCATCTCAATGTGAGCCCCGCGTGGCTGCCGGATTCACGCCATCTGCTGTTCGTGTCGGACCGAGACGGCACCCGGGGTGTGTATGTCCTCGAGGTCGGACCATCCGGTGCCGTGGGTGAGCCGCGCTTGATCCCGGGTATCGTCGACCCGCACTCGATTGCGATTGCTTCCGATGGAACCCGGTTGGCCTATTCGCGTTTCAACCAGGTTTCCAACGTCTGGTCGGTTCCCATGCCGGGCCCGGGCGTGGTGTCTCGAGCCGAGTGGACCCAGGAGACTATTGGGCGCCAGAAGATCGAGCTCTTCGACGTCAACGCATCCGGGGATTCTCTGCTGTTCGACAGTGGCCGAAGCGGCAACATGGACATCTTCAAGAGCGGTCGGGGCGATGCCAATCCCGTTCAACTGACTACGGACGCGGCTGACGACTACGCCCCTTCATGGGCGCCCGATGGCCGGGAGGTGGCGTTCTATTCCCTCAGAACAGGCTTTCGTGAGATCTTCGTCACGTCCTCGGCGCCCGGTGGTCGACCGGTGCGGCTTTCCGGGCACGGGACCTC
>JBDHIK010000067.1:0-14261 GCA_039587475.1 Gemmatimonadota bacterium
CCCAGCACGCCGAACACCAGCCCGATGTTCATCAGCGTTTGTGGCGGGATGTTGGGCCGGGAGGCGAGCCAGGCAACCATGAGGCCGAGGATGATCGAGGCGGCGCCGGGCCCCCAGCCATGGATCGACTGATACACGTCACGCGTGGTGGGGTCGAACAGCGGCGGAATGAAGTTGCCCAGGAAGAAGCCCAGAGCGAAGATCAGCGCCACCACTCGCAGGCGGCCGGCGGCCTTCTGCAGGAGGTCGTCGGGCAACCCGTCCGGCCGTCCCTTCTCGGCGAGCGAGCCTTCGGGGCCAGTGCGCAGGTGCCGTACGTCCAACAGCCGCATCGCAGTACCCGTCCTGGCTGATGGAGCGATGGTGAGGCGATCTACTCCATTTTCAATAGTAGGAAATCGGTCGTAAAGAGAGTATGAGGGAGGCATGAAGGGAACAGGCATGCATCATCGTTGCGGGGCGCCCTTCATGAGCCACCTGAACCGAGGCATACCGGCCACGACGGACGCCAGGACGATGGCGCACCAGGTCTTCCTGGGAACGGGGACGGTCGGAATCGGGACCATCGCGGGGGCTGGTCTTGCGCCGGTGCGTGTCGACGCCTTCTATGCCATCTCGGGGAAGGGTTGATACCAGAAATCCCGCCGGCGTGAACACGCCCGGCGGGATTTCTGGTCGCACCCGCAGCGTCGAGGGATCGGGCTACTCCGACCCTCCTTACTGCTCCTGTTGCTCGTCCGTCCCGTACTGGGCGTTGATCTCGTCATACGTGGGCTGAATCACGTCATGCATATCGTACCGTCCACCGGCAATCAGCTCCGAGTAGGGAATCCGGAGGTTGGGGTCCGGCAGCTGCGGCGTGTCGGTGGCCGGCGGTGGCCAGACGGCGTCATCGATCGCCGCCATCCGCACGCGGATCGAGTCCTTGGTGATGTTCCACACCATGTAGTCTGTCGAGAGGCTCAGGGGTCCGTCGTACGTCTTCCGGATGCGCTCTGCGATCTGGGGTTGCGTGTCGAAGTCGTTGAAGAAATGGTACGCCACGGCCAGGCGCGGCTTGATGATCGACATCATCTTGCCGAATGCCTCCGGCGCAGTGTGGATCTGCGTTCCGACCGCGAGGGCACTGGCGGGGGTGAACTTGAACTTGGTGATCATGTCCGGCACGGCGATGAAGCACTCGTGGATCGCCAGGTCGGCGCCCGTGGCGTATTCCGCATACCACTTGTTGGGATAAGTATCCCCTCCGAACACGAACTTGAGATCGTTCCATTCGAGGATAAAGCTGACCGGCCCGTCGAGGGAGTGAATGGCGGGAATGGAGCGGATGGTCACTCCGTTTTCCTGGTAGACGATTTCATTCACGGCCCGGTAGTCGAACTCGTTGGCCTCGATGTGGTAACCCCGAGGATCGGTCAGACCCTGGCGGCCCTCGAGGTCCCAGGTGAGCGCTCGTCGCAGATTCTCGATGGCGTACTTGGTGCCACGCTCGGGGGTTTCACCGCTCGGTCCCCAGACGCGGAGGGCCTTCTGCCGGCCAGCCAGCGCCCCGCCCACGAACAACGCGTCCAGGTCGCCGAAGTGATCGGTATGGAGGTGGCTCAGGAAGACCTTGTCGAGGTAGTTGTAGGGGATCTGCAGGGCCGCGATGCGCTCGGCGGATCCGGTCCCGACGTCGAACAAGAACTTGTCGCCGTTGCCCAGTTCCAGGAGCCAGCAGGACGCGGCCTGCTTGGGACGCGCCGTGGGCATGCCCGTGCCGCAGGCGATCAGCCGCATTTCATCCGGCCCGAGGTCCTCGCTGTTGGGGGCGTAGAAGTCGCGGTCGCTCGCCTTGACCGGGGAGAACTCGGACTCTTGCCCCTGGGCGGCGAACATGTCGCCGATCAAGGCGGCGGCCCGACCATCGCGCCCGTCCGAATGGCCCCACTGGTAGATCAGTCCTGCCGCAAAGACGGCTGCTGCCGCCAGCAGTATGCTGCGCCTGGTCATAGTCGCCATCCCCCTAGTGTGTGGTTCGGTCTCCATCTTAACCCGATACTCGGAGGCCCGGGAAGGGCTCGTCCGTCCGGGCATAGAGGCTCGAGTGGGTATCTCACTGGGCTGCATCTACCTGTCGGTGCTCCAGCTCTCAGTACAGGTCGCCGTCCTGTGACGGCAGGATGTTGGTGACCCCATCGCCAGGTCAGGGGCCTTTGGGAAAGAGGAATTTGAGCTGGATCCGGAGGGTCCAGGTACTTCCCTCATTGTCGATGTTGGGGCCCTGACCCACGAGGGGGTTCGGCGCGACCACGTTGTAGAACGCCTGGGCCTGGAGGTCCACCGGCTGCGAGCCCCACTGCATGACCTTTCCAGCGCCCCCACCCACGGGCACGGTCCAGCGGTTGTCGGCCGGCGCCTCCCAGTTGGCTACGATCGTCGGGGTCGAGGTGATGTACCAGCCGTCGGCCAGGTTGTAGTTGAAGATGACCTGCGCCAACATGGTGTTGACGTCCGCCGCGGCACTGTCGCCCGCAAACGACCACACGTTCTGCACCAACCCGCCCACCACGAAGTTACCCGGCATACCCAGGGCGATCACGGCGACCCCGGCCGACCACTTGTTACTGGCCCAGCGGTCCTCGGTGGAGGTGGGGAACAGGAACGAGGGGCCCACCCCCCAGATTATCGCGCCCGGCTGGGCGGGGGAGATGAAGCCGCTGTAGCTGATGTCGCCCAACCCGAACGCGCTCCCGGTGCCGGGGATGAGTTCCTGGCGGTAGATGACCGGCACGATGGCGCGGTTGATCAGGTTCCACTTCTTGGACAGCGACATGGGGTACACGGGCTGGATGTTCAGCACGTTGGACTTGGCGTTCTGGGGCCCGATGCCGAAGCTGGTGTTGTTCTGCAACGGTAGGCTCACCATGTTGCCGATCGGATTCTGGGACACCTTGGCCAGGTCGGAGGCGCTGTTCGATTGGGCGCCGGCTCGAGCCGTCAGGGCGGCCGCACACAAGAGGAGCACGAACGCGGTTCGTGGTCTTGCAGTGACACGCATGGTGGGGCCTTTGGTCGGGGGGAATTCCATGCTACGGGGACGAACGCTGCCGGACGTTTGCACCAAAGATAACAGGCCGAGCACCCCCCGGAAGCGAGGTGCCCGGCCGTAATGTAATGATAGCGCTCTCCTTCAGCGCCGGTGTCTCTGGTCAGTCGTTCCTGAGCGACTCGATCGGGTCCACTCGGGATGCTCGTGCCGCCGGCAGGTAGCTGGCCAGGAGCCCCACGAGCACCATCGCCAGCGACATGCCCGCGAAGGTGCCGACGTCGGCCGGGGCCACCCCGAACAACAGGGTGTCGAGCACCCTGGTCGACACGGCCGCCACCGCCAGGCCGACGGCGATACCGATGCCGACCACCTTGGCGCCCTGCGCCATGACCATGCCGCGCACCTGACGGGCGTCGGCGCCGAGCGCCATGCGAACGCCGATCTCCGCGGTACGTTGGGCCACCACGTATGACAGGACGCCGAACAGTCCAATGGCCCCCAGGGTCAGGGCCAGGCCGGCCGCGATCGCCAGGGTGAGCATGGTGAAGGACAGCCGGACCATGGAGTCGGCCGCCAGGCCTTCCATGGTGAAGACCCGGTACATCGGCGCCATCGGGGCCACGTCGCGCACCAAGGCCAGGATGTCGGGACCGATCTGGTCGGCGCGCGGCGTCTTCACGACGTAGGCCGGGGAGGAAATCCGCCGCGGGTCCTCGCCCGGGCCCACGAGGGAGTAGTACACCAGGGGCTCCGGGTCCTCGCGGAAGCCGTACTGCATGACGTCCTCCACCACACCGATCACCGTCTGCCACTCCTCATCGCCCTGGGCCCGGAGTTGCTTGCCCAGGGGGTTCTGGTCGGGCCACAACGCCTCGGCCGCCGCCCGGCTGATGACCACGTTGCCGAGGTCGGTGGTATGGTCGGCATCGCGAAAGACGCGACCCTGGAGCACGGCGATGTCCATGGTCTCGTAGTAGTCGCCGGCCGCCCACGTCAGGCGCAGAAGAGCGCCGGCATCGGGGTCGGCGTCCATCTCCGGTGTCTCGAACCGCACGCCGCGGGTACCCTCGTTGAGAGGCACGTTCTCCACGATGCCCACGCTCTCGACCCCCGGTAACGTCCGGATGCGTTCCATGAAGTCCATGTGGAAGCTGGCGTAGGACGGCGCGTCAGGGAGGTTGTCGGGCGCGATCTGGAAGGTGAAGATGTCGGCGATGGCGTAGCCCGGGTCCACCTGGCGCAGCTCGACGAAGCTCCGAATGAGGAGCCCGGAGCCGATCAGCAGCACCAGGGCCAGGGCCGTCTGACCGACGACCAGTGCATCGCGTCCCCACTGCCGGCCATGGGTCGAGCCGCGGCCGCCGTCGTGCAGCCGTCCCAGGTTCGGGGCCGAGGCGCGGAGCGCCGGCACCATGCCGCAGACCAGCGCGGAGAAGAGGGTAACCGCGAAGGTGAACGCCAGGGTCGGCATGGCGATGCCGACCTGGTTCAGCCGGGGGATGGTGTCGGGTGCGGCCCGGAGCAGGAGCGGCACGGTGGCCCAGGCCAGCGCCACCGCCACGACCGCCGCCACTCCCGCGATCACCACCGTCTCGGCCATCTGCGACCGGATCAACTGGCTGCGGCCCGCACCCAGGGCGCGCCGGACCGCCAACTCGCGATGGCGATGCTCGAAGCGCACCATGAACAGATTCGCCACGTTGGCGCAGGCGATGAGCAGGACCAGCCCGACGGCGCCCAGCAGGATCCAGAGCGGCGCCGAAACGTCACCGAGGAGCTCCTGCTGGAGCGAGCGAATGACCGGGCTGTGCTGTCCGATGATTTCGGCGTAACGCGCCGAGCCGCCGAAGCGGTCCGGCAGCTGCCGGGCCAGCATGTGGAGTTCCGTCGCCAGCTGTTCCGTCGTCACGCCCGGCGCGAGCCGGGCCATGAACGGGTTGCCGAACCGGCCGGGCACGATGCGCTCAGGGTTGACGACTCGCGGAATCCACAGCAGGACCTCGTCGTTGGGGAACCAGAAGTCCGGGCCCATGACGCCGATGATGGTGCGGTCGTCGCCGCCGGCGAATACCGTGCGCCCGATGACCTCGGGGTCGGAGCCGAACCAGGTCTGCCACAGGGCGTGGCTGATGACGAGGACCCGGCTCTCGTCGTCCTCGACAGGGAGCCGTCCCAGAATCGGTGTGGCGCCGAGCATGCTGAAGGTGGACGTGGTCACCACCGACATCCGTGGCCGTTCGACCCGGTCGTCGACCCGGAGCGTGTTGGTGAAGTCGAAGTAGATGGAGCCGTCTTCCAGGAGGTCCGACTGTTCCAGATAGTGGACGTAGAACTCGGCCGAGATGCCGAACTCGTCCGGCAGGTCGGACCCGGGGGCGGTGCCGGCGATGTAGACCAGGCGGTCGGGCTCCTGGTAGGGGAGGGGATTGAGCAGCACCGTGTCGACGACGCTGAACATCCCGGCCACGGCGCCGA
Source organism: Gemmatimonadota bacterium (assembly GCA_039587475.1). Classification (GTDB taxonomy): domain Bacteria; phylum Gemmatimonadota; class Gemmatimonadetes; order Gemmatimonadales; family GWC2-71-9; genus N074bin45. The sequence goes on from JBDHIK010000067.1 coordinate 5,507, forward strand.
TGGCCAGGGCCAGGGTCACCACGGCCGTGGACGCGAAGCCGGGTGAGCGCCTGAGCCCGCGCGCGGCGTACCGGAGATCTTTCATGACGTTCTGGAAAATCATTCGCATGCGTTCCCCTCGGGGTAGTGGCGCACCGCTCGGCATCCAGGTTGGATGCCAGTGTTCCGCCAGCGCCGACCAGGCCAGGTTGGCGGTCATGCCGGCGGAGTAGAGTGCGGTGGCCGCCAGGCCCCGCGATCTGGCACGGTGGTAGTCGGTGTCGATGAGCCGAACCATGTCCGGCCCGAACTGGGAGCGGAATCCGGCCGGAAACCACCCGACCAGGCGGATGAGGAAAGACTTCACCGGCCGCTTCCCTCGGTGGCTTCAAGGCGTTCCTCGGCCAGAGCGGCGGCGGCCCGCTGCCGGCGGGCCTCGTTGGCGAGTATCTCGCGGCCCACGGCGGTGAGGCCGTAGTACTTTCGGGCCAGGCCCGGGTGGGGCTCCGACTGGTTCGGTGGCTCGGTCTCCTCGACGAGATCGCGGGCCATGAGCCGGGCCAGCACCCGGTACAGGGTACCGGCCCTCGGGGTCAGGGTCCCGCCGGACTCGGATTCCACGGCGTCCTTGATGGCGTAGCCATAGACCGGTCCCTCGGCCAGGGCCAGGAGGACGTGGAATTCGAGGGTGCTGAGGCCGGCGCCGTTATGGTCGGTCATGGATCCTCTCTCGGGCAGGAATGCTCCGGAAACATATATACGCAAAGAGTAATTAACAGGTTTCAGAACGCAACCTGCCCTCCAGAATGAAGAATCCCGCCCGAGGCGTCGCCCGGGCGGGATGTCCAACTCTGGCGGACGGAGAGCCGGTGATCAGTTCTTGAGGCTCTCCAGTACTTGCCGGTTCCTGACCCGGAGGCGCCAGGCCTCGCCCATGCTCTGGAGCAGGTTGTCCGGCAGGAGCTCGAGGGGGACGATCAGGTCGCCTGCGACCGGCCATTCCGTCAGCAACTCGGGATGGTACCCCTCGGGGTAGTAGGCGCCCGGGTCGATCTCCTGTTCCCGCACGAAGGGTTCCTGGATCTCGGCCCGGGAAGTGGGTGGGTGCGGGACCACCAGTTGCCCGTTGGTGAAGTCGAACTGGGGGGCCCTGGAGTTGGGGTAGTCGGGGAGGATGCCCTCGCGCGCCCAGATCTGATCCTTGGTGACGTTGACCACCACGCCGTCGGGCGCCCCGAAGTGGAAGGGACCCTTCCAGTGCTCCCGGACTTCGGCGACCGCCTCTTCGTTGAGGTAGGGGTCGAACGGCATGTGCGTGGTCATGAAGAGCCGCGGTTGCACCAGGTTGGCGACGTACCCCGCGGCGTAGCTCGGGGTGTGATGGGTGTCGATGGTGTAGCGCCCCAGGAAGGGTGGTACGCCCTGGACGCCGGAGCTGATCTCGACCAGTTCCGGTTGCATCTCGGTGACGTAGACGTCGCAGCCCTTGGCGTACTCGACGTCGTTGTGGTTGGGGCGGCCGTCACCGGTCCAGACGAAGCAGAGGCCGTTCCAGTCGAGTCGGTAGCCGGATGCCCCGTCCTTGGCGTGGGATCGTTGCCAGTGGATGACCCGGACCCCGTCCTGTTCGTAGACCACGCCACCGTTGTCGCGGAAGTCGAATTCGTTGACCTGGATGTCCCAGCCTTGGCCGACCGGGAAGACACTGAAGGCGTCGCGGTGCCACCCCAACATCATCTTCATGCCCTCGACCATCGTGGCCGTGCCGTATTCCGGCGTGCGCCCCGAAGGGCCGTGCACCGTGAGGGGCTGGTGCCAGCCGCCGGCCCAGGTGCCGAACATCCACAGGTAGGGCAGCCCGCCGAAGTGATCCACGTGCAAGTGGGTGATGAAGACATGCTTGAGCTGGTTGAGTGCCACGCCGGCGGCGACGTAGTTGGCGGGGGAACCCTCCCCGATGTCGAAGACGAAGTTGTCACCGTTCCCCAATTCCACGTAGATCGAGGTGTTCATCTGCCCCGGGCGGATGAACGGCGCCGACCCCATGAAGGTGATGCGCATCTCCTCGGGTTGGACGTCTTCGGTCCGAGGGAACCAGTTGGAGGCGCTCTTCATCCACGGCGAGGGCCGGATACCCTCGAACAGGAGCCCCTCGTTCCAACGGCCCATGGGGACTCCGCCCGTGAGGGCCGCCCGGATGTCGGCTTCGCTGGAGGGCTCCTGGATGTCCGGGACCTGGCCTTGGAGGGTGCCCGTGACCGCGGCCAGGAGGCACAGGGTGCCGAGGATCTGCTTCATGTCGTCCTTCTCGTTGGGGAGTGTGTGATGGGATAGGCCGCGTCCGGGTCACTGGAGCCCCGAGCGAGGCGTGACGCGGCCACACGTCCAGAATAGACAAGTTCCAAGGAGCGAAACGGTAACCGGCCCCTGGACCCTTCACAAGACAGGGGGCGCCGGGTTCAGGTCGGCTAGAACCCGACGACGAAGGCCAGCCCGGCCACGTACGTGACCGTGTCTCCCACGAAGTCCACGAGGACCGTCGGTCCCAGCGAGGCCTCGGGGGTGATGGCAAAACCGTACGCGGCCCCCGTCCTGACGACGAGTGCCAACTCGGTCTCCGTGGTCGGCACTCCCTGGTGTACCACGCTCACGTCGGCCTGCTCGCCCCCGACAGCCAGAATGAGGCCCAAGCGCCGAGTGGGGTAGTACACCGCACCGACGGTGACGATGACGTCACGTTCGAGCTGGCTGCTCACCAGTTCGACGTATCCGGTGAGCCCCCAGTGCCGCGAGAGTTGGCGGGTGTATTCGAGCCCCAGAGTGAGCGCTGCGCTCTGGCCCTCACGCATCGACACGCCGACCATCCCGCCGAAGTGGTTGGTGTGCCAGGCGTGCGCGGTCTGGTGCTCGTCCCTCTGTTCATGCTCCTGGGCAGCGGCGGGTCCGGCCATCGCCAGAGAGAGCAGCATCGGGACCACCACGGCGAGACGTGACGCCGAGCGGGCCATGGCTGTGGAATCGGTCATGCCATCAGCACCAGGGCCAGGTACGGCACCAGGTTGAACACGATGACGGCGATCTTGTAGTGGGACAGGTAGTCGAAATAGGCGCGCAGGAGATCCTCGCGGCTGAGCGGCATGAAGCGGCCGTGGACGGCCATGACCAGGCCGCGCATGGGCCCGAGAAAGAACGAGGCCAGGATCAGTGCCGTCACGTTGATGACGGTGCACCAGCCGAGGAACGTTCGCAGGGCTTCCATGGTCATGGATCGAGGGCTTTCTCGTGTCGGTGACGGGTGACGGGTTACTCGTCGTCTGCGGCGGGGTCGCCGCCGATGGGGACCGAACCGAAGATGCTGAGGACCTGATTGGTGACGGCGGAACCGGTGTTGTCCTTGATGGTGTCGGTCAATCCGAGGTAATAACGGACGTTGATACTCGCCGCCGTGACTTGTCGGCTGAGCTTGTACTCGACCTGGAACGCAACACCGGCATCGGTGGATTCGAGTCGGTCTTGAACGTCGTCGGTGATGTCGATCTCTTTGTTGATGACTCCGGAGTACGTGTCCCAAGCGCTCGTCAGGAAGTTGACCTGGGGGCCGGCTCCGAGGAATAAGCGGTGGTCGAGGACTGCGTACTTGAGGATGACCGGAATGGCGAAGTAGCTGACACTCCGCTGGCTGCTCCTGTCGGTGACCAGAGTGTCGACCAGAGGCGGAAGGCCCTGACGCGGGGGGATGTTCCCTGCCCCCACCTTATAGAACGGCAGCAATTCGGGCTGCAGGTAGAAGCTGCCGCCGATGCGCCACTCGGCCACCAACCCCAACATCAGGCCGGTCTTGACCTCGGTCCCCGACACCCCGCCGAGGTTGGAGACGTTGGCCCCCACGTTGAGCCCGATGTGAAACCGCTCGGACACCAGCTTGTCGCCGAACAGGATCCCCAGCAACACCTGGCCGTGGCCGACGGATGGCGTCCCGAGCATGAGTCCCAGTAGTGCCGGTATGACGAAACGCGACGCTCGCATTGCATGTCCTCCACTGTTGTGTGTCGGGCATAGAGCCGCGCTGCCCTCGCTGCCCTCGCTGCCCTCGCCTAGTTGGCGTCCGGGAACGGGATGTCGGTCCCGTACATGTCATTTACCTCCTGGTAGATCTCCCGCAAGATGGTGTCGTGCACTACCCGACCCCCCAGGATGAATTCGGAGAATTCCGTTCGGCGGATGGACGGATCGGGCGGGACCAGGGGGATGGTCGACGGCATGGGCCAGATGTCCTCGTCGATGGCCGCCATGCGCACCTTGATGTCGTCCTTGGTGATGTTGAACACCATGTAGTCGACCGCCAGGGCCAACAGGCCGTCATAACTCCGGCGAATGTCGTGCAAGACCTGTGGTTGGGTGTCGAAGTCGTTGAAGAAGTGGTAGGCCACGGCCAGGCGTGGCTGGGTGGTGGCCATGACCTTGCCGAACTGGGCCGGCGAAGTGTGGATCTGGGTACCGACGTTGAGCGCCGCTGCCGGCGTGAAACTCTGCTTTTCCACCAACGACTCGGGTGTGATGAACGCCTCGTGGATGGCCATGTCCGAACCGGCAGCCCATTCCATCCACCACTTGTTGGGGTAGGTGTCGCTGGAGTAGGCGAACTTGAGGCCGTTCCACTCCAGGATGAAGCTCACCGGGCCGTCGTAGATGTGGATCGCCGGGATGGTCCGAATGGTGACGCCGTTCTCGTCGTAGATGATGTCGCCCACGGCCCGATAGTCGAATTCCGTCACCTCCATGAACAGGCCCCGGGTGTCGGTGTTGCCTATCCGGGTATCGACGTCCCACTTGAGTGACTGCTCCAGGTGCTCCAGCGCGTAGGCGGTGCCGTATTCGGGGCTCTCGCTGCTCGGTCCCCATACGCGGAGGGGCACAACCCGGTTGCCCACGACGCCGCCCACCCAGAGGGCGTCCAGGTCGCCGAAGTGATCGGAGTGGAGGTGGCCGATGAACACCTTGTTGAGGAAGTTTTGCGGGATCTTGAGTGCCGAAAGACGCTCGGCCGAGCCGGTGCCGATGTCGAAGATGAACTTGTCGCCGTTGCCCAGCTCCACCAGCCAGCAGGCGGCGGCCTGCTTGGGGCGAGCGTTGGGCATCCCCGTGCCGCAGGCGATGACCCGCATCTCGTCCGAGTCGAGCGCCTCGGTGCCGGGGTAGTAGACGTCCCGATCCGCCACCACGCCGGTGGGCGAGATGACGTCCTGGTCCTGCGGCAGGGCGGTCCCGGGCTCGAGGCCGACGAATGTCCTGCTGTCGGCTGCGTAGACTGATGGGGTCAGGGTGCGCTTGGTTCCAGAGGCCCGATCGGCTCGGCCCAGAGCGTAGCTCCCCAGCGCAACAACTCCGAGGACCGCGAGGATGGCGTAGATGGTGAAGGTACGCTTCATGGTGTGCTCCTTGGGATGTTCATTCAAACGCGTTGCTCGATCGCTTCCGGCCTGTACAGGTACTCTTGCCATTCCTAGCCGGTGTCCGGCACGACGCCGTCCTCCTCGACGGTCAGAATCTTCTCGCCACCGAGATCCCCAGCGACCAGGAGTTGAACTCCTCGGTGAAGCCGTGGCCGAACCTGACGTCGTAGCCGAACGCGACACCGGTCATCCAGTCGTTCGCGACCGCGAAGGCGTACTCCCCCCCCAGCTTGATCACGAAGAAGTTCTCATGCTTCTCGAGCTCCACCCCCGGGCCCGCAAACAGCTCCAGTCCGCGGACCGCCTCGTAGATGCCGACGAGGGCGCCGACGTAGGCGTACTCCCGCGGGATGGTCGTGTCGGCACTCGTCTGCACCACATAGGTGCTGAGTTCGAAGTCGTTGTACAGACCGATCCCGAACTTGTGACTGATCCAGAAGCTGTAGTCGATTCCGATGGTCGGGGTAATGACCGTGCCCCCAGGGTCTCCCTCAGGCTCGCCTTTCGGTACCCAGGTGTAGCCAGTGAACAGCGCGAGCTGGTGGCGCTTGAACCGCTCTTGCTCCTCATGCTCCTGAGCCGCGAGCGGGCTCGCGACCAATGCCAGCAATACCAGAACGAATACCGAGCCGTACAAGCGCATGAGCCGAACCTCCGTCACCGGTCTCCTCCATTACTCTCAAAATCTCGGCGCTCCCACGCGAATCTGCTAGCCGTTTATTGGCATCTACGCTATTCTCAAAGTGTCCTTTCTGGTGACTCCTTGTGCGCGTCGGACTGATCGAGACTCGGGTGCAGTCGCGTGAAGCCAGCCCCTATGTCCTATGATGACTCGTGTCGGAGGATTCGTGGCGGACCAGCAGGAACATCCCGTGTCATGGGAAGCCGACTCGCCCGATCAGTTCGAGGAGCTGATCGGGCCGGTGGCGCCCGACGTGACCATCGTGCCGCTAGGGCGATGCTTTCACAGCCGGGTCGAAATCGTCTCGCTGCCGCACTCGGGCATCTTCATGACGAGCCTCCATCGGTCGAGGGTGGTTCATCCCCATCTACCTTACATAAGCGTCACCGTCCCGTTAGTCGACGCCTTCGCGGCAACCGTTGCTGGGAAGTCGAAGTCGTTTGGTGTGGGGAGCGCTTACGTGCACCCTCCCGGTTTGCCTTTCAAACTGGAGACCAGCACGCACACCGGGCGGGTGTTGGTCTTCAACATACCGGCGGATTACCTCGACGGTATCCGAGGACCCCTCGAGGGCACCGGCCGAGACTCCACGGCCGAGATTGCGCAGTCCTTCTCCCTGAGTACTCCGGAAGGGTCGGATTTCTATCGCCGGTTGATCGGGTTGTGGAGGTGTGCCGAGCGGGGCCGAGACCGTTCGCCAACGAGCATACTCGAAGATGAGCAAGCGGCTACTGTAGCGTTTCTCACGGCGGCTACCACCCTCTCGTCCAAGAACGGGAGCACGCCACCACCACACGCCCGCCGTCGCATCCGGCTAGTGCAGGAGTACATCGAGGCGCACTTGACCACCCCAACCGGACTGACCGACCTTGCCGCCATTGCCGGCATGCGAGGCGACACCCTCTGCCGTGCCTTTCGCCGCAGGCTCGGCGTCGGGCCGGTCACCTATCTCCGCCAGCTGAGAATGGAGGCGGCGCATCGAACGCTCCTCGGCAGCGATCCCGACTCGAACACCGTCATTCGGGTGGCGTTCAAGAACGGCTTCACCCACCTGAGCCGCTTTGCCAGCATGTACCGCCGGCAGTTCGGTGAGCTCCCGTCTGCCACCCTGGCTCGTTGACACAGCTGGTTGGTGACTTCTTTCGCCAACGATGTCAGCGCCAAGAGGAACCGGCAGAGACGTGGCTCCTCGTCGAGTTGGTGTCGGTAGCGAACGGCGATGGCCGCGACCGCGGTGGCGAGGATGGGCGCCATCCACGCGACATTCCCAGCACAATGCCATGGACGATGGCCCACAGTTCGACTGACGTCACGGTTCTTCTCTAACGAACTCCAACGCCATGAACACTATCTCCTCTCGCGCCTCCGTCCTAGTGTCGATCCATCGGGTCTCGAGCCAGAAACGGTCCAGCGACGCCAGGTGCCACACGAAAGCGAACGCCTTCTCGAACCCCATGGCGGTCATCCGGGGATCGTCGTCGGTGCCGTACATAACGATGTGGGGTGGCGCCACGGTCGAGTCGGCCGCGGCCGTCACCCAGTAGGTCCCACTGTTGTCCATGGCCAGGATGGTGTAGCGCCGATGGCGGGTGTCGAACCCCAGGACGTACAGCAGGTGCTCGAGTGGTCCCTCGGCCAGCATGGTCTCGATCTCCAGGAACCGGCCACCGAGTCGGGCCCGTGCCACGGCGCTGCCGGACCCGACGTCGACCAGCTCGCCGTCGTCGCCCGGCTGTTTGACGGTGACGTCCCACGAGCCGACGTAGCCGGCGAAGACCGCCCCGGCCTGGCCCAGTTCCTCGGGGACCTCCTGGGCGACCGCCGACAGGGGGGCGGCCAGGGCGGCGGCGAGGATCCAGCGGCAACATCCGGTCACGCGCGTGCTCCGTTGAATCGGCACGGAGGATTCCTCCAGGCAGGACGACCTTCCGGTCGCGGTTCGGTGTGACACGAGCATTCAGTCGGCCATGCGCGAGAAGCGCACCCGGATGCCGCTGCGAGGTCGTGGGAAGGGCAGCGTCCGGTACGACAGATCCTGCCCCGCCACCAGTTCCCAGCGGTAGTCCCGCAGCAGCACGGCCAGCATGATCCGCATCTCGGCGTAGGCGAAGTTTGCGCCCAGGCAGAGCCGGGGGCCCCCGCCGAAGGGGATGTAGGCGTGTTGCTCGCCGGCCTGTTCGTTCCGGGCCGGGCACCAGCGCTCCGGGTCGAACCGGTCGGGCTCGGTCCACACCTCCGGCTTGTGGTGGGTGCCGGCGATGGCCAGGCACACCGTCCAGGCTTTCGGAATGTGCCATCCCGCGTAGTCCATATCGCGCAGCATGGTGCGAAAGGTGACCTGCACGGGTGTGATGGAACGCATGCTCTCGTCGAGGACGGCGTTGAGATGTGGCAGCCCCTTCAGACGGTCCAGGTCGAGAGGGTCGGTGAGATCTGCGGTGGTGACCTCGTGTCGTGCCTCGGCCAAACGATCGGGGTGCTCGGCCAGTTGCTTCATGAGGTTGGCCATCACGGTCACCGTGGTGTCGTGCCCCGCGAAGAGCTGGTTGTGGATCTCGTGGACGATGGCCCGGTGCGGCAGCGGCCGGTCCGCGTCATCGCGCACCGAGAACAACGAACCCAGCAAGTCGTTCGGCTGTTC
>JBDHIK010000068.1:0-14623 GCA_039587475.1 Gemmatimonadota bacterium
TCATGAACCCGCGGCCACTGTCTCAGGGCTCAGGCCTCGAAGTCGAAGTCCGCCGCCTGGCGACCGACGATAAGGTGCTGGTGCTGGGCGTGCGGGCCACCGCCCCCCTGCCCTACCCGCAAGGCCACCTCTACTGGCAGGCGGGCAACCGGTGGCACACACTGGACTCCTCCGCTGTACACCTTGGACCGGTTACCGGCTCCGCGTGGGCCAGGTACGCCCTGCCGGCGGCTGCCGGCGAGGGGTCGCTGGTCATCTTCAGCCCGGGTCACGATTCGGTGGTCGATGGCGGGCCGATCGCGCTCGAGCCCGTGCCGGAGCGCACGCCATGAGCGTGGCCTACCAGGCGGTGGGCTGGAATCGGCAGAAGAAGATCTACGACGGGGTCATCGCCGTGGGGAGCGTGCTGTTCCTGCTGGCACTGGCCGGCACCAGCCTGGCGACCCAGCCGGGGATGACGATCGAGACGGCGGTCATCCGGGCGTTCGGCACCCTGGCGTTCCTCCAGCTGCACCTGATCCTGGCCATCGGCCCGTTGGCGCGTCTCGACCGACGGTTCCTGCCTTTGCTGTACAATCGCCGTCACCTCGGCGTCGCACCTTGGCGTCGCCATGAGCCTCTTCGCCCTCACCCACGGGACCTTCGCCGTGGTGCAGTTCCACGCACTGGGCGACCTCAACCCGCTTGTCTCGGTGCTCGTGGGCGACGGCAGCTACCTCGCGGTCAGCCGATTCCCGTTTCAGCCGTTCGGCCTGGTGGCGCTGGCCATCATCCTCGTGATGGCGGCCACCAGCCACGACTTCTGGCTCGCCAACCTCACGCCGCCGGTCTGGAAGACGCTGCACATGCTGGTCTACGTCGCCTACGGCCTATTGGTGGTCCACGTGGCCTTCGGTATCCTGCAGGCGGAATCGTCGCCGCTCTATCCCGTGCTCCTCGGCGTGGGCATCGTGACGGTGGGCGGCCTGCACCTGGCGGCGGGAAGGCGTGGGGCGGCGCTGGACCGATTGCCGGCCGACGAGGGCAGTGACTTCGTCGCGGTTTGTCTCATCGACGACATCCGCGAAGGCCGGGCCCGTATCGCGACCGTGGCCGGCGAGCGCGTCGCCGTGTTCCGCTATGAGGGAAAGCTCTCGGCCGTCTCGAACGTCTGCCAGCATCAGAACGGTCCGCTCGGCGAAGGGCGTATCATCGACGGCTGCATCACATGCCCCTGGCACGGTTTTCAGTATCGGCCCGATACCGGCCAGGCGCCGGATCCGTTCACCGATCGGATACCGACGTTCGACGTCCGTCTCGAAGGGACCACGGTCCTGGTCGGTACCACCCCACACCCACCGGGCACGCCCGTGGCACCTGCGATCATCCCGGAACACCTCAACGCGCGAGCAATCGATGCCACGGCGTGACGACGATTTCTACGTCGGGTATCTGCCCCAGGCGCCCCGGGGCCTGGCGGCGTTCGTGCGACGAGTCGTCGGCCCTGCCGCCATCGCTGCGGTGGCACTGGCAGTGGTGGTCGCCATGGCCCAGTCGCAACTCGACGTGGTCACCTTCGAATTCGGCCACCCCAGACGCTATACCGGAACGATCACGACCGACCCCATCCCGGCCCTGCGGCTGAGACTCCCCGGCGGTCACCCGGTCGGTTCCGGCGCCACGCGCATCGCCTTGGTGGGCCAGGGGAAGCGCGGCGCCTTCGAGGACGTGGCCCACCATGGGGATCACCAGGTCGAGTTGGAGGGGGCCCTGGTCTACCGCAACGCCGAAGTGATGCTGGAACTGGTGCCCGGATCGGTCCGGCACCTCGACACCGTTCCCGAGGTCGAGCCCGGTCGACCGGAGTCCCTCGGAACGGTCACCCTCCGTGGCGAGATCGTGGACGCCAAGTGCTACCTTGGGGTCATGAACCCCGGCAGCTCAGTGGTGCATCGGGCCTGCGCCATTCGGTGCCTGAGCGGCGGCATCCCGCCGATCCTGGCTCTGGCGGACACCCTGGGACGAACCATGGTCTGGCTGGCCACGCCCCAGGGAGCGCCAGTCAGTGAGAATCTTCTGGCTCACGTGGCCGAGCCGATCTCCCTTACGGGGGAACTCGTGGCGTACGAGAATCATTTGGTCATGGTCCCTGACCTTTCGACCCTGACCCGAGTGCGCTGACCGTGGCCGTGCCGAAAGACGTCTCCCCATCCGTTGCCGACCGCCGCGCGCCGGCCGGAGTGTCCCCCCTGCCGTACCCCGTTCACACCGGGGGGCTGCCGGACATCTCCATAGACTCGGGCGCATACACACTCGGATTCGCCCGTTCCCCGGAAGAACTGGATGAGATTCTGCGGCTCCGGTTTGCCGTCTTCAACCTCGAGCTGGGCGAGGGACTGAACGAGTCGTTCGTGACCGGACGCGACGAAGACGAACTCGACCGCGTGTTCCACCACCTATTGATCCGGTCGGGCCGGAGCGGGGAGGTCGTGGGGACGTACCGCATGCAGACGCGGAGCATGGCCAGCCGACACGGTGGCTTCTACTCCTCGGGAGAGTTCGACCTGGGAGGGCTGCCGGCACGGGTGCTCGACGAAGGCGTCGAGATCGGGCGGGCCTGCGTGTCCCGGGACCATCGCAACGGCAAGGTGCTGCATCTGCTGTGGCAGGGCCTGGCCGCCTACCTGACGTGGAACCGCAAGCGCTTCCTTTTCGGATGCTGCTCACTCACCAGCCAGGACCGTACCCTGGGCGCCCAGGTATACCAGGGACTGCGGCGCGAGGGACATGTCGACACGACCGAAGCCGTCACGCCCCTGCCCGGCCTGGAGTGTTCTGCGCCTCCCGGGGCATTGGCGGAGCCGGTCGACCCGGTGCACATCCCCCCGCTGTTCCAGAGCTACCTGAACCTCGGCGCCAAGGTCTGCGGACCACCGGCCATCGACCGGTTGTTCAAGACCATCGACTTCCTGGTGCTGTTCGACAAGACCAAGCTGAATGCCAGAGTCTATCGCCGCTTCTTCGGATGACCACCCGCATGCGCTCCGGCGGGCGGGGCGCATGTCTCTGGTGGCGGTGTGGACGGCCTCATGGTGCGCGATCTGGGGACCAGGCGCGCTCGTCACGCTGGCCATCCCGGGCCGGCGCGGTCCCTGGCGGACCTGGTGCTTCCAGAGGTGGGCCGCGGGCATTCTGGCCATTCTTCGTGTGCGGGTGGTGACGGAGGGATATCCGCCGTCACAGGGCCCCTTCGTCCTGGTCGCCAATCACCTGAGCTATCTCGACATCATGGTGCTGGCCAGTCGGGTCAGGGCAACGTTCGTGGCAAAGCGAGAGGTGCGATCGTGGCCGGTCTGGGGCATCCTGGCGCGGGCCGTAGGTACCATCTTCGTCGACCGCGACCGAGCCCGGGACACGCTCCGGGTGGCGGACGTCATCCACGGCACCCTGAACCAGAACGATGGCGTGGTGATCTTCCCCGAAGGCACCAGCACCATGGGAAGCACCGTGGCCCCGTTCCGCTCCAGCCTGCTGGCGGCGGCCACCCGGGCCGCCTTGCCGGTGCACTATGCCAGTCTGAGTTACCGCACCGGCCGTGATGACCCGCCGGCCCATCTGGCGGTATGTTGGTGGGGCGACATGGAGTTCCTGCCGCATTTCCGGGTCCTGTGCGGCCTGGACCGGATCGAGGCCCACGTGCGTTTCGGACGGGAACCCGTGGGGCCGGCCGGCCGTAAAGAGTTAGCAGAGGCGCTGCATCGCGCCGTGACTCGTGACTTCATCCCCGTGGTTGCCCATCCATCATGACCAGCACAACCTATCTCACTGACAACGCGGAGCTGCTCCGACAGGGCGTCGACGCAATCCGGCAACTGGGGGCCGATGTGTACCGGCGCGGAGACGGAGCGAGCGAGGTGTCGCCGCCGGGCGCCCATTTCCGGCACGTCTTCGACCACTATCAGGCGTTCCTGGACGGCCGCTCCGGCGGACGGATCAACTACGACGACCGGACCCGGGACGTGCGCCTGGAGCAGGAAGCCGACGCGGCCACCGCCAAGGCGACCGCCCTGGTGGACCTGATCGCCGCCATCGATGCCAAACACCTGGCCGACCCACTGCAGGTGAGCGCCAACGTCGTCATGGGCGGCCGCTCGGTGGTCGACTGGACCCCGTCGACGGTACAACGGGAACTGATGTACCTGCTCAGTCACACCGTGCATCACTACGCCATCATCCGTCTTCTGGCGTCTTCCGCCGGCGTCGAGTTGCACCGCGATTTCGGCGTGGCGCCCTCGACCCTGGCTCACCGGAGTCTCCTCGAGACATGTGCACCGTCAGCTGGTTGAGCCGGCCTGACGGCTACGAGCTGTTCTTCAACCGGGACGAGCGCCGGGATCGACCGGCACGCGGCCCTGAGCTGCTCCGCACCGGGGCCGTGCGCTACCTGGCGCCGCACGATGCGGAGGCCGGCGGAACCTGGATTGCCGTCAACGAGTTCGGTGTCACCGTCAGCATGACCAACCAGTATCCCGACCCGGTGCCGCCGGCACCCCGGGATCCGGTGAGTCGCGGACTGCTGCTCCAGTCCCTGGTGGACGCGCGCTCGCCCGCCGTGGTAGAAGACCGGGCTCATCGGTTGGACCTGACGCGGTTTCGTCCTTTCGCCATCGCCGCGTTCGCCCCCACCGCACCGCCGCTCATCCTCCGGTGGGACGGCCGGACACTCGGGGTCGAACGCAGCCCTGAGGACGGTTTCGTCCTGACCAGTTCGGGAGCCTCGCCGCCGGGCCTGGAGGCCATCCGGCGGACCGTGTTCGCCGAGGCCGTGGCGCGCGGAGGCTGGTCGGCCGAAACGCTGGCCGCCGTGCACCGAAGCCACCTCCCGGAGCGCGGGCCCCTGTCGGTGTGCATGCACCGGCCCGAGGCGAGTACCGTCAGCTCCTGCCACATCAGCGTGACCTCGAATGCCGGCATCGCCTTTCGCTACACTCCCGGACCGCCGTGCCTGACCACCGAAGAGCCGGCGCGCCACCTCGACCGCGCGGACCGCCTGGCCCGCTCGTAGTGGCCGCGAAACCCGAAGGGCGGCCGGCCGGAACCCGCCGGGTGCGCCGCTGGGGCCGCTGGCTGCTCCTGCTGTATGTCACGCTCCTCGTCGCGTCCCATCTGGTGGAGCGCCTCAGAGCCCCGGCCCCCATCCCGGCGCACCTGGAGCGCGTTCACGTCAGCGCCGTGCAGGACCGGGCCGAGGTCGACGGGACGGTGCGCATCACCTACCTGGCGTGGGGCGATCCGCGCGCGCCCACCGTGATCCTGTTACACGGCAGTCCGGGCGCGGCCGGGGTCATGGCGGGGGTCGGCGATCTCCTGGCCGACGGCTACCACGTGATTGCTCCGGACCTTCCCGGGTTCGGGTCCTCGACCCTCCGTATTCCCGACTACAGCATCGTGGCTCATGCCTCCTACCTGCAGCAACTGCTGGACTCTCTCGGCATCGAACGGGCACACCTGGTGGGGTTCAGCATGGGCGGCGGTGTAGCGCTCGAATTGGCTGACGAAGCGCCGGAGCGGGTTCGCTCTCTGACCATGCTGTCGGCCATCGGCGTGCAGGAACTGGAACTGCTGGGTGACTATCACCTCAACCATGCCATTCATGGTGTCCAGCTGGCCGGACTGTGGCTGCTGCACGAAGCCGTGCCCCACTTCGGCACGCTCCGGGGCGGATTCCTGAACGTCCCGTACGCCCGGAACTTCTACGACACCGACCAGCGCCCCCTCAGGGATATCCTGCGACGCTACGCCGGCCCCATGCTCATCATCCACGGGGTAGAGGATCCTCTCGTGCCCGCCGATGCCGCGCGCGAACACGCTCGTATCGTGCCCCAGGCCGAGTTGCTGATGTTGGACGAAGATCACTTCATGACGTTCATGCGGCCCGGCATCGTAGCCACGCCGCTGCGTGCGTTCATCGATCGGGTCGAGGCCGGCGCCGCCCCGACACAAGCCACGGCGAGCGCCGAACGCGTTGCCGCCGCCACCGCCCCATTCGATCCGTCGTCCGTCCCGCCGAGGGAAGGGTTCGCCCTGGCGATCGTGCTGGTGCTCATCAGTGTCGCCACGCTGGTCAGCGAGGACGTCGCCACCATTTCGGCCGGACTCATGGTGGCGCGCGGCAGCATCACCTTCCTCCAGGGTACCGGCGCGGCCCTGGTGGGCATCTTCATCGGCGACCTGCTGCTTTTCCTGGCCGGCCGCTACCTGGGGGCGCCGGCCTTGGCGCGAGCACCGCTCCGCTGGTTCATCCGCCCCGCGGAAGTGGAGCGGAGCCGTGTCTGGTTCCGGCACAAGGGCCCGCTCCTGGTTCTCGTAAGCCGTTTCGTCCCCGGCAGCCGCCTCCCGACCTACGTGGCCGCCGGGGCGTTGCGGATGCCCTTTCCGGTGTTCGCCTTCTGGTTCCTGCTGGCTTCGATCGTCTGGACACCGACCCTGGTGGCCTTGAGCGTGGCCTTCGGGACGGAACTGAACCGCCTCCTGGGACCGGACGCCCCTCCGGTCTGGCCCTGGCTCCTCGGCGTCCTGGCGTTCGTGGTCCTGATTCGCCTGGTGCTGCGGCTGGCTACCTGGCGAGGGCGCCGCCTGTTGCTGTCCACCTGGCGGCGAATCACCGAGTGGGAATTCTGGCCGGTGTGGCTGTTCTACCTTCCCGTGGTGGGATACATCCTGGCCCAGGGCGTCCGGCACCGCTCCCTGACGCTGTTCACCGCGGCCAACCCGGCCCTCCCAGACGGCGGCTTCGCCGGAGAGTCGAAGGCCGCCATGCTGGAGGGACTCCCCCGTGAAGCGGTCGCGCGCTTTGCGCTGGTCCCGGCATCGCTCGACCCCGCGGCCCGTGTCGCTCGGGCCACGGCGTTTCTGGAACGCGAGGGGCTGTCGTTCCCGGTGGTGCTCAAGCCGGATGTCGGCGAGCGCGGCGCCGGCGTCGTCATCGCCGACGACAGGGACACCTTCACGGAGTATCTGCATCAGGCCGCTACCGATGTCCTGGTCCAGGCCTACGTCCCCGGTGTGGAACTGGGTGTGTTCTACTTCCGCCACCCCGACGAGGCAACGGGCCACATCTTCGGGATCACCGAAAAGCGTCTGCAATCGGTTCGGGGCGACGGCAGCAGCACGCTGGAGACGCTGATCCTGAAGGACGAGCGGGCCATGCGCCAGGCCCGGCTGTTCTTCGACCTGCACTGCACCACGTTGCTCGACGTACCGGCCGCGGGGCAGGAAGTCGCCCTGGGCCGGTTGGGCAATCACTGCCGGGGAGCGGTGTTCCTGGACGGGCACAGATTCGACACCCCGGAGCTCGGCGCCGAGATCGACCGGATCAGCCGGGCCTATGATGGGTTCGCCATCGGACGCTACGACATTCGCGCCCCGTCGGAAGCCGACCTCATGGCCGGTCGCCAGCTGACCGTGATTGAATTGAACGGGGTGAGTTCCGAGGCGACCAACATCTACGATCCCGCCAACACGCTGCGTCAGGCATACGCCACGCTGTTTCGCCAGTGGCGCACCACGTTCGCCATCGCGGCGGCCAACCGGCGCCGCGGGGTCAGGCCCTTGCCGGTATGGAGCTTCGTCACGCTGACCTGGCGTCATGTGACACGGGGCCGGCGCGAGGCACCGGTCACCAGGACGGGAACCCGGCTCGACCCGGCGGCGTTGTCAGACTGAATCGCCACGGAACGCCAACGCGAGGATATCGATGTCGAAACGCACCAGGACCATCAGCTGGATTGGTCAGATCATAGCGGTCGTCATCCTGGGCCAGTCGTTGTTCTTCAAGTTCAGCGGCGCCCCCGAGGCGGTGCACATCTTCACGGCGCTCGGCGTCGAGCCCTGGGGCCGGATCGGGTTGGGGGTGGTGGAGTTGGTGACGGTGGTGCTCCTGCTCGTTCCAAACACCGCGGCCATCGGCGCGGCCATCGGCGTCGGCCTCATGATCGGAGCCATCGGTAGCCATCTGACGGTCCTGGGCGTCTCCGTCCAGGGCGACGGCGGTGGGCTGTTCGCGATGGCCTGGGTGGTGCTGCTGGCCTGCGGCGTGGTGGCCGCTATCAGGCGGCGGGAACTTCCGGTCGTGGGGTCGCGTTGGATGGAACAGGGCGAGCACGGGTAGTGTCCCGGCTCGGCCCCGACGAGGCCAAAGAGATCCTTCCGAGGGAAGTGCACCGCCGCAGCGGCTTGCCGTCGCGGCGTCCTACCGGGCTTCCCTCCTCGCCTCCCCCCTCTTATGTTTCCGTCCCGCCAGCACCGGGCCCCGCCCGATGTTGGCTAAGCGCCCTTAGCTCAACTGGATAGAGCGTCTGACTACGGATCAGGAGGTTGGGGGTTCGACTCCTCCAGGGCGCACTCGAGGATGGTACAATGCTGCCCGTCAGCCCTCCGGGTCGACTCCTCCAGGGCGCACTCGAGGATGGTACCACGCTGCCCGTCAGCCCTTCGGGTCGACTCCTCCAGGGCGCACTCGAGGATGGTACCACGCTGCCCGTCAGCCCTTCGGCACGACTCCTCCCCTCCCGGCCTCTGCTCCCTCGACGCGACTCCACACCGGACACGCCCCATGATGATGCCCCGCTTCGTGACTACGCTCGCGCTCCTCTGCGCCGTCCCCACCATCGCGATCGCCCAGGGCGAAGGCGTGATCGGTGCCGGGTTCGAAGCCCAGCTCTATCCCTCGGGCGGCATCTTCTCGGTGCGCGGTTCGATTCGGACCGGTGACCGGGACGCCTTCTTCGGGTTCCTCGGCTTCAACGTGGCCGAGCGCGGCAACAACGGCGTGCACGGGAGCGAAACGGGCGAGGGCCCCGGCGTGGGTATCGCGTGGCGTCACTTCCTGGGAGAGGACCACGGCGGCTGGTACTTCGGTGTCCGGACGGATGTGTACGCTCTGAAGATCGACTGGCAGGACCCCGGCGCGTTCGGCACGACCGACATCGTCGTGCTGCAACCGACGGCGCAGGGCGGCTACACGTTCGATGCGGGCGACGGCTGGGTCATCGACGTCGGCGCCTCGCTCGGCGCCGAGATCAACGTCAGCACGACCGGAGAGCCCGTGGGTGACGGTGCCATTCTGCTGCTGGGCCTCGGGACCGAGTACCGCTTCTAGTCCTGCCGCGAACCGTCCCTCAGCGCTCCACCGGACAGACCGCGTCCGGACCCGTCGACCGGGTCCGCATCCCCGAATTCTCCCTGGCCAACAGCAGGGCGTAGCGCGCCGAGTCGGCGGCGCTGCCGATATCATCGGTGACATCGTTGAACGCGTACGGCGCCATGACCGACGAGAAGAAGCTGCGATTCTCCAGCAGCGGCAGCGATTGCTCGAAGTAGCGATTGAACACCACCCGGTAGGTGTTCACCGGCGTCATGTCGTCGGCCAGCTCTGCCGGTTCGTCCCCAGGGAGCCGCAGGGCGTAGAGGATCGCCATCCGGTCCTGCAGGTAGGTGTGGTCGGTCCGATAGTGGCACAGGAAGCTGCCCGGGCCGTGGTCGCCCTGCACGATGATCACGGGATCGATGGCGGATTGCTCCAGAATCCCGTCGATGGTCTGCAGCAGCCGCTGGTTGACGAAGCGCAGTTGCTCTATGTACTGCGCCATGTACTCGACCCGGGACAACTGGTCTTCGTTGGTGAGGCCGTTGGCGCTGGTCATGCCGATGTATTCCGGCAACGCCACCGGCGCCCCGGCGCCGTCGAACACGAAGGGTGGATGGGGCGCAATGATGTGGGCGACGACGAACATCGGGTCGTCAGACGCCGCCAACTCCGGAAGCGCGTCGAAGCCCTGCAGAATACGCTGCCGCTCCAGCTCGGCCTTCTCCCGGTCGCTCTGGAGCGGCGTCAGGTTCCAGAAGCCGCGGCGGAATTCATCCTGCTGGCGGAAGGCGTCGACGTAAACGTCGGCGTCGACCATCTCCGTGATCGCATACCCGCTCCAGACGCTGCCAAACCGATAGCCGCGCGCCGCCAGGAAGCCTCGCACGGCACTCTGTCGCAGATAGGCGGCGGCCGGTTGCAGGTCGCGGAATCCGGCGGGGAATTCTTCCGTCATCCAGTCGAGGTATTCCATGTTCAACGTCGAGCCCAGCGAGAACACGGTATGGGAGTAGTTGGTCCGGCTCGCCTGGGCGACGTGGAAGCCCCGGCGACGCAACGCGTCGAGGAACGGGCCGTTGTCGTAGCCATAGACCGCGCGGAGCTGGTCGGCCCGGCCGTAGCCGTCCAGCACGATGTGAAAGACGTGGCGGCGCTCGGCTGTGCCCTCCGTCGCTGCCGCCTGGGTCGCCGCGGGCCGGTCCACCGTCACGCCTCGGTTCGCGAAGCGGTACCAGGAGATGCGACCTACCGGCATGAGCAGGAGGACCAACGTGAAGACGTTGAGGGTCTTGGTGACCGCGACCGACACCTGGACGGCCCGGCGCAGGCGCCACGCCGTCAATCCGATGAGGCCCAGCGCCAGGACGACGAGCGCGTGGCCGCTGTGGATGCGCCGGCTGCCCACCGGCATCGACACATCCGGCAGCACCGTCCGCAGAAAGCTGAACGACAGGAAGAAGAACAGCGCCACGGCGACCAGCAACGCCGCCTTGCCGGTGTCCCGGTAGAACAGGGCGGCGACGACCAGCGCGACCAGCGTTCCGCCCAACACCACCGCCAGCGGCTGCAGCACCACGCCGAGCGGATACTCGGTGATGTTGCTGGCATAGAGCGACAGGACCATGAAGGCCCCGTACAGGAACGGATAGGCGGGGCGAGGCGCGGTCACGCCGGCGTCAGTGCCGTCATCAGGTAGAGTGTTCGATCGGACTCACGGACCGGGATGGTGCTCTCGATACGGAAGCAGGCGCCGAACGCCTCCTCGAAGCCTTCCCGGGTGTAGGACGGAAAGACGTCCTCCCGGGACGCGAGGAGACGGGCCACCTGCGAATCGGATTTGGGCACGAACTCGATGACCAGCGCACGGCCCAGTCGTGCCAGGTACGATGCGATGATCGGCAACGGCACGTTGTTGCTGATGGCCAGATGATGAACCAGCGCCAGCGCCAGCACCAGGTCGGCGGGGCCGCGCTCGGCGAGCGACATGCGTTCGGTTCCGGCCCAGCCGATGCCGGGCGTCGGGTTGGTGAGGTCCAGCACCAGTGGCAGGATCGTGTCTTCCTCGGAGGCCCGGCACTCGCGATAGTTCTTCTCGACGGCCGCGGGGTCGATGTCGAAGGCCATGGTAATGGCCCCCGTGGCGGCTGCCAGGCGGCTGAAGTGGCCGGTGTTGGCGCCGAGGTCCCAGACGGTGGCGGGCTCGAGCGTGCGGGCGAACTCCGTCACGCACTCCGCCTTGTGGCCCAGGGCGCCCTCGGAGTAATTGGTGGCATCGTAGTAGGCGGCCCACTCGGTGCCGGCGGGCTGGTAGCGCAGCTTTCGCGTCACCGACTCGAGGTTGTCGACGATCCCCAGCATGGCCTGACGGGACAGCCGGCGCCGCGCGGCGGGCTTGGCCGCGGCCGTCGCGTCACCTCCGTGCTTGGTCTGCAGCTTGGCGTGGAGGTGGAGATGCGCCGCCAGGCCGGGCCGGAAACGGGTCCCGAAGGGCAGCAGCCGTGACGCCAGATCCAGGGGTACCCCGTCGATGTGGACCTTGAGGAGCTGACTCAACCGGATGTCGGTGTGACTCATCAGCGCCAGCGGCGCCAGGAAGTGCTGGCAGAATTGGCGGTAGGCGACCCACGGCTCACCTTCGACGTAGGCCTCGAACGACCCGGTGTCGATGAAGACCGGCGCCCCGCGCCGGAACTGCACGTTGTAGGCGCTGGCATCCTTGAGGGACAGGCCGTGCTCGACGGCGCGCCGTTGCACCGACAGCGTCAGCAGTGCCGCGTCCTGCAGTTGGCTGAAGCACCACTCGTAGGGGTACGACACGAAGGGAACGCGTTCCGGCCGGATGACGATGGCGGACGGGTCGGGACGTTCCAGAGGAACGTCGACTTCGTCATGAGGGATGAGCGAGCCGTCCTGGACCAGCGTCTGGTACAGACCCGAGGTCATGAGCCGGTCGTAGTCCTGGCGCGCACCGGCGTTGATTTGTCGATAGAGGGTGCCCTCTCGGGCGAAGAGGAACCCGTCAGGGTCCCTGAACGAACTCGGAAGAGCTCCGTCAGTCATGCCGGCTGGGTGTGTCTTCTTCCGCCTTGCCGAGCATCCGGTGCCACAGCGACTTGACCCTGCGCCACTGGATCTTGATGGTAAAGGTGGCCGCGACCGCGGCGGCGATGAGCCCCTGCAGGATCAGGCTCCCGATCCCGGGATCGAGGTACCACAGTGCACTCAAGGCGAGCCCGTTGAACACCGGCATGGAGACCCCCGTTGACGGTGCGACCCAGGCGCCATCCGGCGCCTGGGCGTTCCGAAACGTGTAAGGATGAGACCCCGAAGAAACTGGCATGTTCCGTGCCAGCCCCTGGGCAAGAGGTTACATCCCCAGCACTCAGAGGCAAGCGGGGCGCCCAGCGTGCTCCCACCGCACCCAAGGAGGCCCCGGGACCATGAATCGCCTCAGGCGCCTGACCGGCACCCTGGTCCTCCTGGCCCTCGGCGGCATCGTGGCGCTGGTGCTGGCAGAGGTCGCGCTGCGACTGGCCCGGCCCCTCAGCTACCGTTTCGATCGCATGCCCCTGGTCTACCAGCATGACGACGAGATCGGCTACCGCTACCGACCGGGAGCCTCGGGGCGCCTGACCCGGAACTTCGAGATCGACAACCGCGTGGTCATCAACTCGCTCGGCTATCACGACATCGAGCACGGCCCCTGGCCAAGGGAGGCCAGCCCGCGCGTCGTGGTCATCGGCGACTCGTTCACCGCCGCACTGCACGTGCCGGTCGACGCCGTGTGGACCCGGGTCATGGAGGCGACGCTGCGCCAATCGGGGTTCCCGAAGGCACGGGTCGCCAACCTGGGGTTGGACGGCACCGGGACCGACGTGCACCTGGCTCTCCTCCGGGAACAGCTGGAACGCTTCCGGCCCACGGTGGTGGTGCTGGCCTTCTACCAGAACGACATCGCCGATCTGGCCCGCCCGGTACGGTATCGGGACGAGCATGACGACGTGATCCTGGTCTACGAGACGGCGGCCCAGAGCGACGCGCTCCGGAGCTACGTCGACGAGCACAAGCCATCCCCGGCCACGGAGTGGCTGTTCGAGCACTCGCTGCTGTACCGGGCGGGCACCTTCGTCGGCTACCGCCCGCTGTTGCTGCGAACGAACTTCATCAGCCCCAGCCAGATCGGCATGGAGGTGGATAGCTCCTCGGTGCCCGGCAGGAGCCTGGACAGCCTCATGCTTGCGCTGGATCGGTTGTCCCGCGCCGAAGCATTCGAACTCCTGGTGGTGCCGGTACCCACTCGCGAGGTGCCGGCCGCCAGCCGGACTGCCTTCGCGGACAACGTCACCGATTCGGTCCAGGGCAGGCTCCGGATGATCGACCCGATCCCGGGCATCGAGAGGGTCCTGCGGGAGGACGGCCGCGGCTACCGCGACATGTTCTGGCGTCACGACGGGCACTTCGAGACATACGGCAATGCCGTGTTCGGCAAGGTGATGGGCCGGCTCCTGGCCGGGGGACTCTCGGCGGGTCCCGGCCAGGCTCCCCCCGACATTCGGTGAGGGCTTCCGCGGCGTCCGACCCTGGGTAAGGTCTGCTGCGCCTCCCCCACAGTGTCGCCCCGGGCCCACAGGCGAAACGGCGCATCCCCAAGCAGGACAATTGCTTGGATCTTGCCCTACCGCCGGAACCGCGGTGCCGTTAGTTTCGGACTCCGTTCCCGCCGGGGGAGCGGCCAGCAGGACGCTGGTTTCGGGGCGTAGCGCAGCCCGGTAGCGCGCCTGCTTCGGGAGCAGGAGGTCCCGGGTTCAAATCCCGGCGCCCCGACTGGCCAAGGGCCTTTGGCCCTTGGCCGCAGGGGCGCCGGGATCTAGTCGGCGCCACTCGCCTCACGGCTCGTGGCTGTCCGATCAAATCCCGGCGCCCCGACCACGACTCGGGCCCGTAGCTCAGCTGGATAGAGCGCTTGCCTCCGGAGCAAGAGGTCACAGGTTCGAATCCTGTCGGGCTCACTACCACACCCCAACATCAAGTGGGTCGAACCCGTCGCGTGCCAGGCGCGGGTCACCTCACCACTCGCGCTCGCACCCCAACTCTCCGGAACGGCACCTTCCGGTTCGATTCGATGCGGCGCGCCTCGAGCGCCGCGAGAATGAGGGGCCGCTTGGCGAAGCCAAGGGGCACCTCCATCCTGTCGGGCTCACTACCACCCCAACATCAAGTGGGTCGATCCCGTCGCGTGCCCGGCGCAGGGTTCACCACCCCAGCACAGACGCACTCCAAGTCCCCGAGAACGTCCGTGAGGTCACGGCACGATGACGGGCCTCGCTCCCAACCCTGGCCCGTAAACCATGGCGTTGAGCAGGAGCCGCTCCGTCCCCCTAGTGGTGGCCCGGAAGGTCGGGCTGGCGGCGAACAGGATGACCTGACCGTTGCCCTTGCGCTCCCGCGTCACCAGAGCCGCGTTGGCCAAGCGCTCGGCGGCCTCGGGCCACAGCA
>JBDHIK010000069.1:0-14122 GCA_039587475.1 Gemmatimonadota bacterium
TGCGCCACACCGTCGGGTACCTGGAGCACGCTCCCAGCTTGCCGTCCACGTCATCCGGGTAGCACCCCGGGGTGGCGTAGATGCCGTAGGGATCGAACAGGTACCAGCGGCCGTTCTCCGCGTTGCGCCGCGCGAACTTGATGTGCAGATGGTGGTTGCGGCCGCTGCCCCCGAGCTTGCCGCCCGGCCCGGTGTTGCCGGCCTTCCCCAGCTTGTCGCCCCGACTCACCTTCTTGCCCAGGATGTTGGGGATGGTCTGGTTGCTCTTGCCCCAGAAGTCCTCGTCAGGTTTGCGGTCGCCGCTCTCGGGGCAGCCGGCGTCATCCAGGTAGTCGGTGTAGTCGCTCAGGCGGCTGTCGCCGTCCTTCCGCATCTTGGCGACCGAGACCGCCCACGACGCATCGCAATCGGTGCCCTTGCCGTTCCTGAGGTGCATGTAGATGGTGCGGTAGGCATCCTTGCGGTTTCCCACGTCGTGGCTCACCACCACGGTGTTGCCGGAATTCCACTGCCACCCGACGTAGATCACCCGGCCGGGCGCCGCCGCCTTGATGTCGAACGTCTTGTCGCCGCCGTCCTTCGAGTAGTCCACGGCGTAGTGATGGCTGCCGCCGCCGTAGATCCAGCTGGCGCCGAACCCTACGCTGCCGTCGGTGAAGGGCAGGGTGAAGATCTGGTCGCGCGGGTACAGCATGGACAGCATCGGGTATTCGCGGTCACCCACCGTCGTGACCGGGCGGCGGTAGCCGACCGTCGAGTCGCGCGTGGCCCCGGCACGGAGCGGCTTGCCGCAGTCGTCCGGCTTGTCGGCGCAATGGAGGTTGGTCGTTTCGACCTTGCGGTTGTATCCGCGTCCGCCACTGATCTTGTTGAGACACGTGGCGGAGCAACTCACGCCGTAGCTCTCGAGGTCGATGAGCCGGCGTCCGGTCTGGGCCCAGTCGTACCACTTGGTCCGGAAGTTCTCGTAGTCGACGCCCGACCACAGACCGAACTCGTCTTCGCCTTCGCGCCAGACGCCGGTGTAGCGACGCTTGCCGTCGACCGTATAGGTCTCCAGGTCGATGAGGCGCAGGTCCTTGCCCTTGAGATCGTTCCACTTGTCGGTGAAGGCCTGCCAGCTCTTGTTGACCCACAGGTAGTGCTTGTCCTTGCCGGCGCGCCAGACGCCTGCGTAGCGCCACCCCTTGCTGGTGTGATAGACCTCGATGTCGATGAGCCGCAGTCCCTGGCCCTTGAGTTCGTTCCACTTGTCTTCGAAGGCGCCCCAGGTCTGGCCCGCCCAGAGGTAGTACCCGCCGGAGCCCTCGCGCCACACGCCGGCCCAGCGGCGCTCACCGTTCACGGTGAACGTCTCGATGTCGATGAGCCGGAGGCCACGGTCGTTCAGCTCCTGCCACTTGAGGACCAAATCCCGCCAGGGCTTGTTGACGTACAGGTAGTGACCGTCGCTGCCCTCGCGCCAGACGCCGGTGTAGCGAACCTTGCCGTCGACCGACGTGACCTCGATGTCCACCAGGCGACGGTTCTTGCCGTTGAGTTCCTTCCATTTGGCTTCGAAGCTGTCCCACGACTGTCCGACCCACATGGCGTAGCCATCGGTTCCCTCCGCCCAGACCCCACTGTAGTAGCGTTGGCCCTCGGCGGCCCGGGGACCGGCCCAGCCCATCAGGGCCACCAGGGCGAACGACGCCAGCCAACGTCCTGCAATGTGGATCGACATGACACCTCCTCGTGGACGGCGAATCGACCTGTCGGAGCCCCGGACACCGCATGCGCGCAGGCATTCTGCCTCTCTGGGGCTCGCCAACGGGCGCGGCGCCGCGGAAGCTCCGGGGTCCGCTCTCCAACAGCAAATCATGGGCCTCCAGACCCCATATGCGGCCATTTCGTGGCCCGCCGGGAATCCGAACGCAGGGCGGGCCGACCCGAGCGAACCCCATCGGGTCGTGCCATTGGGGTGCCCGTCCCAAGGCGATAGATTGTCAGGCCAGCGGTCGTTGGCGCGACGGCGAACGGCCAGGCGTTTCAGGTAGAGGAGTCGGCACGTGCGGATAGGGATCATCCATCCCGAGATTCGGTTTCGCGGTGGGGCGGAAAACCTCACCTTGTGGCTGGCGGCCGGGCTGCAAGGTCGCGGACATCAGGTCACGGTGTTCGCTGCGGGACTCGATACCCGGCAATGGCCGGAACTGGATCTGTCAGGCATCGACTTCGTCGACCTGCCGGACCACAGCACGAAGTTCTGGCACCAGCCTCGGCGGAGCCGGAAGCACGGTCGGATCATTGCCGCCAAGGCGCCGCAGCTGGACCTCCTCATGGCCGGCAACTACCCATCCTATCTCTGGTTGGCGGACGCGCTTCCCGGACTGTCACCCCGGCCCGCCACGCTCATGTTCTGCCAGGAGCCCTATCGCAACCACTACTACGTGGAAACCGACTGGCCCACGATCGACTACGTGAACTCGGGGCGCAAGACGCTGCCGTTTCACGACGTCCTCGCCCGGCACGTGCGTTACCGGGAGGGGAAGCACCGGTTCGGCAAGCGGCCTCTGGCGCGCTGGTACGACCGGCGCCGTCTCAAGCACGTCGACCACATCCTGGCCAACAGTGAGTTCAGCAGTCGCAACGCCAGCAAGGCGTTCCAGCGTCCGGTCGAAGCCCTCCTGCTGGGCGCTCCCGATCCACACACCGAGGGTGGGCCTCCTTCGATGGAGGGTCGAGAAGGCGTCCTGGTCCTCATGGGGTGGCACCGCGCCAAGAACCCCGAGGCGATCCTGGGGGCCGCCCTGCAACTCAAGAGCATGGGTCGTCAGGACATTCGCTTCACGGTGTCGGGTCGTATCATCGACGCCGAACAGCAGTCCTTCGTCCACGAGCATGGCATTGCCGATCTGATCCGACTCGTCGGGTTCGTGTCGGAGGAAGAGAAGCACCGGCTCCTCGCTTCGGCCCGTCTGTGTCTCTTCGTCCCCTGGGCGGAGCCGTTCGGCCTGGTCCCGGTGGAAGCCATGCTGCACGGCACCCCCGTGGTCGCCGCGCATATCGGTGGTCCGGCCGAGGTGGTTGCGGACGGGGAAACGGGCGTCCTGGTGGACGAGAGCGACCCGGAAGCGATTGCCAAGGCCATCGTGGACCTGTACGACGACCTTCCCCGGTTGGAGTCCATGAGTCGGGCCGCTCGGCTGCGGGCCGAACAGCACTTTTCGCTGGCCGGGTTCATCGACCGATTCGAGGCCAAGGCCGTCGAGTTGGTCGATCGCTTCGGCCCGAACCAGGGCTGACGGGTGGTCCAGAGGAGACGGCCTTCGTCGCCGTTCCAGGGCGCCGCATGACGAGTCCCGCCATCTCCGGCGTCGTCATCGCCTTCAACGAAGAAGCCAACATCGCTCGCTGTATCGACTCCATGACCGGCGTCGTCGACGAGGTCGTCGTCGTGGACTCGTATTCGAGCGATCGGACCGCGGCAATCTGTGAAGAGAAAGGCGCCCGTGTCCTGCAGCGGCCCTTCGATAGTTACGGCTCGCAGAAGGCTTTCGCCGCGGAGCAGGCGCTACACGACATCGTGTTGTCGCTCGACGCTGACGAGGTCCTGTCGGAGCGGCTGCGCCAAGCCGTCGCCGGCGTCAAGGTGTCCTGGCAGGCTGACGGCTATGTCATGAACCGGCTGACCAACTACTGTGGCACCTGGATTCGCCACGGCGGGTGGTACCCCGACCGGCAGCTGCGGCTCTGGGACCGGCGCCGCGGCCAGTGGAGCGGCGCCGTGCACGAACGTGTGGCCATGGCGCCCGGGGCCAGGGTGGAACGCCTCGACGGCGATCTGTTGCACTACTCGTTCCCGACCATCCAGAGCCACATCGACACCCTGTCACGCTATTCCGAGATGGCCGCCGCCGACGCGCACGCCAAGGGCCGTCGCGCGGGGGTGCTCGTCCACGTGATCCTCAACCCGCTGTACACCTTCTTCAACAAGTACGTGCTGCGGCTGGGGTTTCTGGACGGCTACTACGGTCTGGTGGTGTGTGCCTTCTCGGCGGTGGCGAATTTCGCCAAGTACACCAAGCTCCGGGCCCTGAACCGGGGCGACGGCCCGGACCCCGCTGCGTCCTGATGGCTGCGGGTCCGATCGAGGTCCAGGTATTCGGCGTCAAGAACGACGCCGCAACCCGCAAGGCCCTCCGCTTCTTTGCCGAACGAAGGGCCAAGGTGCACTTCGTGGATCTCAAACGTCGCGCCGCCTCCAGGGGAGAGTTGCGTCGCTTCGCCCAGAAGTTCGGGGTGGCCGCGCTGGTCAACACCGACGCCAAGCGCTACCGGTCGTTGGGGCTGGCCCATGCCCACCGCCCGGACGACTGGTGGCTCGGGACCCTGGAGGACGAGCCGTCACTGCTCACCGTGCCGCTGGTGCGCAAGCAACACCAGCTGACCATCGGCCTGGCGGAGGAGGAGTGGCGCCGGTGGTTCGACTGACTCGCTGACGGCGACCGCGTCCGGGTCTAGAACGCCCCCCCAAGGAACACCGCGTTGGTGACGAACCTGGCGCTGCCCCACCAGAAGGCC
Source organism: Gemmatimonadota bacterium (assembly GCA_039587475.1). GTDB lineage: Bacteria > Gemmatimonadota > Gemmatimonadetes > Gemmatimonadales > GWC2-71-9 > N074bin45. The sequence goes on from JBDHIK010000069.1 coordinate 4,564, forward strand.
CTGAAGCTCATCACGTCCGCCAGCAGGATCACGGCGCCGCGCCCGGAGCGTCTTGCCACGACCGAGGCCGAGCCGGAGGCGGTTTCCAGGTTGCGGGCCGAGACGTAGCCGCTGGCCAGAGGAGCGTCGAGGTAGCGCGCCACCGTTGCGCCGTGGGTGTCGGAGGGCTCCAGGAACAGGGTGCCCCGGCGAAAGACCGTGGCGCTGGCACCGATGCCGAACCCCAATGGATGGGTCGTGTCGACGGCGACGGTGATGGCGGCGCCGCCGATGGACTGGGCCCCACGGTGCCGGCCGACGTCTCCATAGGACACCGCGGCCGCCGAATCCGTTTCGGCCTCGCGCAGGTCTTCGGCGACCAGGCCGAGGTCGATGGCGCTCCGGACGGCGCCCCGCTGCGCGATGAAGACGCCTCCGTCACGGATCCAGTCGCCCAGGAGCTCGGCCACGGCCGCACTGTCCGGGGAGAAGCCGTTCACCGCGATGAGACGGTTGTAGCGGGACAGGTCGATGTCGTCGAGACGGCCCGCGTCGATGAGTGACACCGGGATCTGCATCCGCTCCGAGAGGAGGTGCCAGATCTCACCAACTTCGTATGCCGATTGCCCAGGTCCTGTCAGGAGAGCTACCCGAGGACTGGCGATGACCCTCGTGGACGCACCCCCGAGATCCGGTCCGGAGGGCGTGGCGCCGCTGGCGACACCGTACAGGACCACATGATCCTCGGCCGCCATTGACTGGGCCAGGGCATGGATCTCATCGGGGGCGGGGCCGTTGGCTCCATCACGGCCCGTGACGGGGACGATGATGGTGCCGCGGGGAAAGGGCGTGTCGCGACCCGCGACCTGCGCCGTGAAGGGCAGTCGCGCCACTCGCGGGTACACGCCGGCCTCCAGCAGGCGGTACAGGGCCCGCGGCGCGAAGAAGCGGTCCCAGGGCATCAGGTACGCGTACCCCGCCGGTCCGCCAACCACCTCGCCGCCGTCGAAGGACACCGGCGGGAGCAGGTCGCCCACCAGGCCTCCCGCGTCCCCGCGATGTTCGGCCACTTCCACCCCGAAGGCCAGCGGAAAGGACCAGGTCGACACGTCGTAGAACAGCGAGTCCCCGAACGTGGTGACCCGTTCCATGGCGGCCGTCAGGAGGCGTACCTGGGGCTGGTCTGTCGGGATGACGTAGGCCTCACCGGGCCTGAACTCCATGCCATCGATGCTCACGGTACGGTCGAGGGCATGGATCTGGATGCGATGGGCCTGGAGCGCGGCGACCATGGCCTGTGCCTGGTTGCGGCGCTCGAGGCTCACCAGGTAAGCAGAGATATCGAGGTCCCCGGCCACGGCAGGGGCATCCAGATAGAAGTCCCGTTGCAGCCGCAGGAAGTCGACCCGCATGTCCCGCACGCCAGCCAGGGTCGTGAGCGAGGCCACGAACTGGTTGAGGACCGACCGCTCGTAGCTGAGCGCACCCTCCACGGTGCTGGCTTTCAGCGCCCGGGACGAGGCCTGCTCGAAGAGAATGCCCACGGCTCCGTTCACGTCCGGGTAGGTCGAACCCTTGCCATAGTAGAAGTCGTCGAAGCTCTCCTCGGCATAGTACAGCGTTCCGACCTCGTCCAATCCTGCGGCGTGGAAGCCTGCCAGTCGCCGCGTCAGATCGAATACCGCCTCGGGCGAGTTGGGGTTGTTCCGTGAGGGGATGCCGGGCTGGAAGAAATACGTGGCGTTGCCGCTCATTTCGTGGAAATCGGTCAGCAGCTGGGGGCGCCAGGTGTGGAACAGGGTCACGCGGCCTTGGGATTCGGGGTGCTGGACCGGGAGCCAGTCACGATTGAGGTCGAACCAGTAGTGATTGGTGCGGCCCCCGGGCCAGGGCTCGTTGTGTTCACGGTCCTGGCTGTCACTGGTGGGGGCGGCCCCACGCTGACCGTTGACCCAGTCCGTGAAGCGGTCACGCCCATCGGGGTTCAGCGAGGGGTCCACGATGACGATGGCACTGTCCAGCAGCGATTCCACTTCCGGGCCGGTGCCGGCTGCCAGGTGGTAGAGCAGCAGCAGGGCGGCCTCCGACCCTGAGGCCTCATTGCCGTGGACGCTGTAGCCCATGTAGACCACGGCCGGGAGGGTCTCCAGGTCAGCGTCCGAGACCTGGTCAGGCTGATCGGACAACCGCGCATTCGAGGTCCGGATCTCCTCGAGACGATTCTGGTTGGCCGGCGATGTGACGATGGCGTGGATCAGGGGCCGTCCCTCGTAGCTGAGGGCGTGGCGGCCCAGGACCACCCGGTTGCTGGCCCGGTCCACGGCCTCGAAGTACTCGACGATCTGGTGTGGCCTGGTGTGGCGCTCCCCAACACGATGTCCGAGGACCTCGGCCGGCGTTGGAACCGAGGCCTGGTAGGTCACTCCGGCCGGCCGGTATCCCTCGGGGAAGGGGAGGCCCTGAGCGGCGGCGACCTGGCTTGCGGCGCCGGCGAAGAGGAGCGTGATGATCAGCGTCTTGGGCGTGGGGAAGTTCATTGATCTCAGTTGAGAAAAGGGGTCGACATACCGGTGCGGAGGGCCCTCAAGTATGGCCAGGGAAGGGGCCGGTGCAAGGGGGCGCTTGCGGAACTGGAGATGGCACGGCATTGTCCTGTGACGGTAGTACCGCTACGGTACTACGCCTTGACTTCATGTGGAAGTTTATGTTCATGGCACAAAGGTACTGTGGATAACAAGTTAGAGCCTTTATCGCCAGTAGTTTTTCACATACTGGTGGCCCTGAGTGACGGTCCGGCTCACGGCTACGCCGTCATGAAGGCCATCGCCGAAACGGCCCGTGTAGAGCCTCCCATGGGCCCCAGTACCGTCTACGGCAGCCTTGCGCGCCTCGTGGATCGAGGCCTGGTGCGGGTGCTGCCATCGCGGGGAGCCGGCCGCAAGCGCTACGCCATGACCCGGGCGGGGCACCAGGCCCTCTGGGCCGAGTCGAGCCGGATCGTCGGGCTGGCGGCGATGCTGGAGGAGCGTGGCCTGACGACCCGGATGTGACGCTCAGTGGCGGGTTTCCATGACACGAACTGCCTCCAATACCGTTTCGCTTCACTGGAAGGGGCGTTAGCTTGAAGGCCACGATCACCCAGGCCCTCAGTTCTCCTCATTAGCCGAACGCCAGGACCTATGACGCTCGAGACCGCCGTCGTCCACGCCGACCCGGCCGCCCACACCACCCCCCTCCTCATCGTCATCGTGCCTCAGGGCGGCCAGCCGAGTTCTCTGGCCCCGCTGGACAAGGCCACGGGCGGGGCGATAGCGCGACTCTATCAGGCCGAGGCCTTCGCCGGCAAGCGCGACCAGACCGTAACGCTGTTCCCATCCGGGTCGGCGGAGCGCGTCATGCTGAGTGGCACCGGAAAGACCAGCGCCGACGCCGACGTCGCGGCGCTGCGGCGTGCCGCCGCCGCGGCTGCTCGGCTGGCTGCGGATGGCGGGGTGGCTCGCGCCTCGATCTTCTGCTGTGCCGAGGCCTCGGAAGGGGTCGCCGCCGCGGACGTGGCGCAGGTGGTCGTCGAAGGCGTCAGGTTCGGGGCCTGGCGCTTCGACGAGTTCAAGGAACCCCCGCGGGAAGCAAAGGCCACTTTGGAGACCGTCGAGCTCCTGGCCGAAGAGAGCGACGAGATCGACGCCGGTTATGCCCGTGGAGACGCCATCGGTGCCGGCCAGGAGTTTGCCAGGGACCTGCAGCAGCGGCCGGGGAACTCCTGCACGCCCACCTTTCTGGGCGAGGCGGCGATGGCCATGGCCGAGCGCCACGGCTTCGAGGTGACGGTCCTCGACCGCAAAGCGATCATCAAGGAAGGGATGGGCGGACTCGAGGCGGTGAGTCAGGGCTCGAAAGAGGAACCGCGGTTCATCATCCTGGAGCACAAGGGTGCCGACGGACCTCCCGTCGTGTTGGTGGGGAAGGGAGTGACGTTCGACACCGGCGGCATTTCGCTCAAGCCGCCGCCCAACATGGAAGAGATGAAGTACGACATGTCAGGGGCCGCGGCGGTATTGGGGGCCTTCGAGGCCGTCGGCCGGATACAGCCTGCGGCCCACGTCATCGGGCTGGTGCCGACGACGGACAACATGCCCAGTGGCAATGCCTTCAAGCCGGGTGATGTCATCCGCAGCCACCTTGGCAAGACGATCGAAGTGGTCAACACGGATGCCGAGGGTCGCCTGATCCTGGCGGACGCGCTGTCGTATGCCAAACGCTTCAAACCGGCGTGCGTGCTCGATGCCGCCACCTTGACCGGTGCCGCCGTCATCGCCCTTGGGAGCGGGGCCGCAGGCCTCATGGGAACGGACGAGGCCCTGCTGGAAGAGGTACAGGCCGCTGGCGACCGATCGGGTGAGCGGGTCTGGACACTACCGTTGTGGGACGAGTATCGTGACCTCATCAAGTCGGAAGTCGCCGACATCAAGAACTCCGGCGGCCGGCCGGCCGGGACGATCACCGCCGGTTGGTTTCTCAGGGAATTCACCAACGGTTACCCCTGGGCCCATGTCGACATCGCCGGGACGGCCTACACGGACCGGTCCGCCATCATGGGTAAGGGGCCGACCGGGTTCGGGGTGCGTCTCTTTACCGAGTTTGTTCTCGCCCGGCAACCCTAGCGTGTCCGGAAGGATGACGCGGGCTTCCGCTGTCATCCTGCTGGTCCTGTCGTCGTTCCCGGCGTCACGGGTCATGGCCCAAGTGGACTCCGCCGGGGCCGACTCGGCCCGCATCGATAGTACCGCCCCCTCCATCGACTACACGGCCGAGTTCCTGGCAGCCACGGCACAACAGCACGAGATCGTGCCGGGAATGCCGCGGCTGCTGCCCGGTAGCCCCCAGCCGCCGCTCACACGTGAGGTCTTCACCCGGGACTCCATGGAATGGAGTGGGGCCGGGACGCTGGCCGACCTGCTGTCGCAGGTCCCCGGTGTATTCGTGTGGCGGGGCGGGTGGCTGATGCAGCCCGAAATGGCCAGCTACAGGGGTCGCGGGGCCACTTCCGTCGAGTACGTGCTCGACGGCATGCCCTTCATCCCGATCGGCACCGACAGTGTTGGGGTCGATCCAGCCCAAATCGTCCTCGGTATGCTGGACCGGGTCGAAGTGGAACGCTGGCCCGACAAGCTTCTGGTGTTGATGTACACCCGCAATCATGAGCGGGTGGCGCCGGCATCGCGCCTGGCCATCGGTACCGGCGATCAAAGCGCCGCACGCTACCAGGCCACCTTCGAGAAGCGCTGGAAGTCGGGGTTCGGCATGGGACTTGGTGGGGACTTCCTGAATTTCCCCACCGGATCACTTCAGGCGGGAGACCGGCTTCAAACCCAGTTCTGGGGGCAGGTCAACTACGTCCCCAGCACCAGGATCGGGGTCCAGTACCAGTTCTTCCAGACGGACATCGATCGCGATCCCATCCGGCAGTCGGTGGGAGACACCATCAGCCCACCGCTCGACGGACGCCGCACCGACCAGCAACTCAGGCTGTTTTTCAAGCAGCGTGACGGAAGCACCGGAATTCGTACCGACCTGCTGGTCGGGCAGACCCAGTGGAAGGGGAGCGGGGTCAATCAGTCCGCTTTCAACTACCTGGCTCGGCTCGGGTCCCGTCAGGCCCGGTCCTACTGGACTGCCGAAGCCGGCGGCTCCAGCCTCTGGACACCCGTGGTGGTCCGGGGTGAGGTGGGGTGGGTGCCCGCCAGGAGCCTCTCAGCCAGCCTCGAGGGTGTCTACCAGAGGCACGACGGCGACCGCTCCAGCGGCTGGCTGGCCTTTCGGGCCGGTGTGGGCCTGCCACTCGGTCTTCAACTGACCGCGTCCGGCAGATACGGCCAGGAAGTGGTGGCGCCGTCGATTGCCTCCGACCAGGCCCAGGACATCGCCGCCGGCGACGTCACCCTGGCGCTGCGTCGGGATGCGGTGGAACTGTCCGGCAGCCTGTCCAGGACTCCGGCATTCACCCCGGCGTCCTTCGAGCCCTATCGGGTCGTCGATGCTCTGCGGCCGACGGATGCGACCGAATGGGCTTCCATGACCGGTCGGTTGCGATTGGTGTCCTGGTTGACCCTCGAGGGGTGGTACAGCCACGCCCTGGGAACGCCCCCTGACGGTCAACCGGGGTCACAAGCATGGGCCCGCGTGGCATTTCGGTCGAAGTTCATCAGGCAGTTCCCCAGTGGCATCTTCGATCTCAAACTGCAGATCACGATGGAGGCTTGGGGCGAGGGCACCATGGGAGTCGACGCCTCGGGGACCGTGATTCCGCTCCCGGCGGCTCAGGTGTGGGTCAGTTTCCTCCAGCTCGAGATTGGCCGCTTCCGGGCGTTCTATGAGGTTCGGAACCTGCTCGGCAACCAGACCGAGTACGTTCCGGGCTTCTCGATCCCCGCCATCGGCTCGCTGTTTGGCGTCCGCTGGGATTTCCTCAACTAGCGCCTACCATCCGTCGGGTCCAGGGCGTAGCTTTCGTGGCTCGACCCGAAAACGAGGATGATGTGGTTTTCAGCATGACGGGGTTTGGGGCCGGGGACGGGCCGGTCGCTGGTGGTCGGTTGTCGGTGGAGATCCGCACCGTCAACCATCGGTTCTTCCATTTGTCCCTGAAGAATCCACCTGCGTTCGCGGGTATGGAGACCGCGATGCGCGACAGGCTGCGCCGCGACTTCGATCGGGGGCACGTCACCGCCTCGGTACGGTGGCTGGAAGTGCCGGAACGGACGGTCGGCTCCGTGAACCTCGACTTGGAGAGAGCCCGGGACATCGTCGCCCGATTGCGAGAACTGCAGACGACCCTGGGCGTGGCCGGCGAGCCCGACCTGGCCATGGTGGCGAGCCAACCCGAAGTGCTCGTGGCCGGGGCCAGCGAATCCCAGCCAATCACCTGGGACGAGATCGAACCGATTCTCCGGACGGCGGTCACCGAATGCAAGGCGATGCGGCGTCACGAGGGCGAGGTGCTGATGGGCGAGATGCTGCATCGCCTGTCACGGATGGAGCAGGCCCTCGCCGTGGTCGCCGAACGCGCCCCCGCGCGCGTGGTCGCCGAGCGCGATCGACTGCGAGCGGCGGTGGCGGAACTGATGGAGCAGCGGCCGGTCGATGAGGGACGGCTGGAGCAGGAGATCGCTTACCTGGCCGAGAAACTCGACATTACCGAGGAACTGGTCCGGCTTCAGGCCCACATTGACGCGGCTCGGGCTGCGCTCTCAGGCGAGGGGCCGGTCGGCAAACGGCTGGGCTTCCTGGCCCAGGAAATGGGACGAGAGGTCAACACCATCGGCGCCAAGGCCAACGACGGTGCCATCACCACAGAGGTGATCGCCATGAAGGGAGACTTGGAGATCATTCGGGAACAGCTCGAGAACATCGAATGAACAGGTTCCCACTGGTGCTGTCGTCGCCTTCGGGCGGCGGCAAGTCGACCATCGCGCGCCAGTTGATGCAGGCTCGTGACGACCTGGCCTTTTCGGTGTCGGCGACCACCCGGCACATGCGGCCAGGCGAAACGGACGGGACGGATTACCACTTCCTGACCGAGGAGGAATTCGCCCGCCGGGTCGCGGATGGCGATTTCCTGGAGCACGCCCACTACGGGCCGCACCGCTATGGGACGTTGGCCGCCGAGGTCGACCGAATCCAGGCCCTGGGCAAACACCCGGTCCTGGACATCGAAATCGACGGGGCCCGGCAGGTCAGGGCCCGGGTCCCCGAGGCCGTGATGGTGTTCGTATTGCCGCCCTCCGCCGAGGCCCTGGCAGCGCGGCTCCGGGGCCGCGACACCGAGACGCCGGCGGAGGTCGCTGTCCGGCTGACCAGGGCCCAGGAGGAACTCGAGGCGGCATCTGAGTATGATTACGTGGTCGTCAATGATGATCTGGTGCAGGCCGTGGGGCAGGTAGCCTCGATCATCGAGTCGGAATCACTGAAGGTTGCCCGCCGGGCCGATGTCGAGCAGCTGGTGGCGAACCTGCAACGAGGATTGACCGAGGCCCAGTCGACGCTTGCGTCGCAGCCGTCGGACAAGGAGAAAGACCAATGAAGATCTATACGCCTGACGAAGCGGCTTCGGTTGCTGGGAACAAGTACCTCGGGGTGCTGGTGGCGGCCAGATTTGCCCGCTACCTGAACGACTTCCCGCGCGACCGGCTGCCGACCCAGGAGGAGAAGTTGACGACGACGTCCCTCGAGGCTCTGGCCACGGAGACGCTGTCCTACAAACTGGTCCGCCGCCGCCGCTCCGAGGCGTAAGGCATGCTGGCGGGCCGGCGGGTCCTTCTCGGCGTATCGGGAGGGATCGCCTGCTACAAGAGCTGCCATCTTGCGAGGTTACTGACCCAGGCCGGCGCCGAGGTCACGGTGGCCATGACCGAAAGCGCCACCCGGTTCGTGGGTCCGGTGACGTTCGAAGCGTTGACCGGGCGTCCCGTACTGACGTCGTTGTGGCAGGCCGGCGATGCCCTGACGCACGTGCGGGCGCCCCAACAGATGGATCTGGTCGTGCTGGCCCCGGCCACCGCGCACCTGCTGTCCCGAGCCGCCCAGGGGCTGGCGGACGACCTCCTCACCACCATGCTGGTCGCACGAACGGCGCCCCTCCTGATTGCGCCTGCCATGAACGACGACATGTACCAGCATGCCGCCGTGCGTCAGGCGCTGCGGTCGCTGGTGGAAGGCGGGGCCGAGGTCGTCGGGCCGGACGTGGGTGACCTGGCCGAGGGACCTTCGATCAGACCGGGCCGGATGGCCGAGCCGGAAGTGATCCTGCGCCATGCGGTTCGCCGGCTTCGGCGCGGCGGCCCGCTCGATGGCGCTTCGGTCCTGGTGAGCGCCGGGCCCACCCGGGAGTCGATCGACCCGGTCCGTTTCATCAGTAACCGATCGAGCGGCCGCATGGGATTCAGGGTGGCGGAAGCCGCCTGGGTCCGCGGCGCCAAGGTGACCCTCGTCGCCGGCCCCACCTCACTTCCCGTTCCCCATGGCGTCGACGTGCACCGGGTGGAATCCACGGCGGAGATGGGTGCGACCGTGGCCCGCCTGCTCCCTGCGGCCGATGTACTGGTCATGGCGGCTGCGCCGGCGGACTATCGTCCCCGGGACGCGTCGGACACCAAGCGGCCGCGCGCCGAAGGGGACGTCACCGTCGCGCTCGAGGCGACCGAGGACATCCTGAAGACGACCCATGCGGAGCGGCGCCCGGGGAGCACCATCGTCGGGTTCGCTCTCGAAACCGGCGACGCGGTCGCCAAGGGCCGAGCCAAACTGACGCGGAAGGACCTGGACCTCATCGTCGTGAACGATGCCCTGGAACCGGGCGCCGGGTTCGATGTCGACACCAACCGGGTCACGATCGTCGAGCGCGACGGCACCGTGACCGAGTGTCCCCTGCAGTCGAAAGCGGCCGTGGCCGACGCCATCCTCGATGTCGTGGAGCAAGTACGTGTCACTCAAGCGACGGTATCTGGAACAACAGGTTGAGCTGGGCGGCGCCGAAATCGTCCTGCCCGACGACGGGGAGCTCGGTCCGAGCATGGGCCTGGCG
>JBDHIK010000222.1:0-3031 GCA_039587475.1 Gemmatimonadota bacterium
ATGCGTTGTGGGAGTCGGCGGTAGAGGCCGCGGGCGCCCACGGGGTGCATCGGACGGCGAAGGCGCTTCGGGTGAACTACTACACGCTGAAGAAGCGAGTGGCACTGGCTGCTTCCGGAGCCGATCTTCCGCCGGAGTCGCCGCCCGACGCTGCTGACCGGCCGGCCGTCTCCGCCAACGGACAGGCCCTGGCGGCGTTTCTCGAGTTGACGCCTCCCGCATCCAGTAGCGTCTGCGAATGCATCGTGGAACTGGAGAATCCAGCCGGGGACAAGATGCGGGTTCACCTCAAGGGGGCCGAGGTCCCGGACTTGGCGGCGCTGAGCCGCTGCTTCTGGAGCGCCGAGGCTTGATCCAGATCACACCTCAGATGCGGATCCTGGTCGCGGTGGAGCCGGCCGATTTCCGCAAGGGAATCGACGGGTTGGCTCAACTGTGCCAGGCGGTACTCCGGCAGGACCCGTTCTGCGGGGCGATCTTCGTGTTTCGCAACCGACGGGCCACCGCGGTGAAGGCATTGGTGTATGACGGCCAGGGCTTCTGGCTGTGTCACAAGCGCCTTTCGAAGGGGCGTTTTCGCTGGTGGCCGGCCGGGAAAGGGGCATCAACCAAGACGCTGGAGGCACACCAACTGCAGGTTCTTCTCTCGGCGGGCAATCCTGACACGGCCCAAGCGGCGCCGGCGTGGCGGCCGGTACGCCCCGAGAGTTGAAAAAAGAAAAAATCCGGACCCGCCTCTTGCGTTCCATGGTCGTCGCTGATACGTTGTAACCCATGGACGTGAAGCTGCGGTACCGGGCCCGCGAGGTGACCGAGGCGGACGTAACCTTCATCCGTCGCCTGATCGCCGCTCATCCGACGGCGAGTCGGCGCGAGCTGTCCAAGAAGCTGTGCCGGGCCTGGAACTGGGTGCAGCCCAACGGGGCGTTGCGGGACATGGTCTGCCGCGGGCTGATGCTGGCGCTGCACCGGGCGGGCCACATTGAGCTGCCGAAGCAACGGCGTCTTCCTCCCAATCCTCTGGCCCGGCGGGGCCGGCCCGGGGCCGTGGAAATCAATCGCACCCCGTTGCACGGCCCCCTGGACGCGGTTCGCCCGCTGACCGTTCAGCAGGTGCGTCGGACGCCTGCCGAACCGCTGTTCAACAGCCTGCTCGAAGAGCACCACGAACTCGGCTACACCCAGCCGGTCGGCGAGCATCTCAAGTATCTGGTGTACGCGCAAGACCGGCCGGTCGCCTGTTTCGCCTGGTCCTCGGCGCCCCGCCACCTGGGCTGTCGGGACCGCTTCATCGGCTGGTCCGCGGACGCCCGTCGGAAGAACATTCGCTTCGTCGCCTACAACGTGCGTTTCCTGGTTCCGCCGTGGGTACAAGTCCCCCACTTGGCCTCCCATCTTCTGGGCCGCATGGTCCGGGTGCTGGCTCGCGACTGGGAACGAGTGTACGACCACCCGGTCCACTTCGCCGAAACCTTCGTGGACCCCCAGCGACATCGAGGCACATGCTACCGGGCCGCCAACTGGATCGTGATGGGCCGTACCACGGGCCGCGGCAAGGACGACCAGACCGGCCGGCCCAATCGGTCGATCAAGGAAGTGCTGGGCTATCCGTTGTGTCGTAACTTCCGTTCTTTGCTGTCGCGGGTCCCATGAAGAAGAAGCAGCCTTCGAAGATCGTCGCACTGACGCCCGAGCAACTCGAAGCTCTCTTGCGCCGCGCGGAGGCGGGTCTCGATGGGGCGGACTACGAGTTGGTCCGGGCGCTGGTCGAATCCTACACCTACATCGGCCGGCTGCTCGACGAGAAAGGCACGACGATCGACCGCCTGCGAAAGCTGCTGTTCGGCCCGGGCAGCGAGAAGACGTGTGACGTGTTCCTGCCGGAAGATGACGTCGAGACACAAGACGCCGTCGATGAGACCGATCAACCCGACCAGCAGGAAGAACAGGCGACCCGGCCCAAAGGCCACGGCCGCAACGGCGCCGACGCCTACACCGGGGCCGAACGGGTCCGGGTCTCTCATCCATCCCTCAAACCGGGTGATCCTTGCCCGGACTGCGGGGAGGGAACGGTCTACGAGACGGTCGCACCCGGAGTGTTGGTTCGGATCACGGGCCAAGTCCCGCTCCAGGCCACGGTCTATGAACTCCAGAAGTTGCGGTGCGGTCTCTGCGGCAAGGTGTTCACGGCGCCGATACCCGAGGGGGTGGAGACCGAGAAGTACGACGCCAAGGCCGGTAGCATGGTCGCCCTGCTGAAGTACGGGAGCGGGTTGCCCTTCAATCGATTGCAGGGCCTGCAGGGGAATCTCGGGATTCCGCTGCCGGCCTCCACCCAATGGGACATTGTCCAACCCATCGCCAGAGCCATCCAACCGATCTATGACGAATTGATCCGGCAAGCCGCCCACGGCGAAGTCCTCCACAACGACGACACGACGGTCAAGATTCTCGAAGCGATGGGAAAACGCGCCGAGCGACGGACCACGTCCGAGGACCTATCCAGGCGTCGCGGCCTGTTCACCTCAGGCATCGTCTCCGTGCGCCAAGGTCACAGGATCGCCCTGTTCTTCAGCGGACGCCGGCACGCCGGAGAGAACCTCGTCGATGTATTGGGTCGGCGGACGGAGGAACTGGGTCCGCCGATCCAGATGTGCGACGCCTTGTCCCGGAACATGCCCGCGGAACTCAAGACCATTGTCGCCAACTGCCTGGCCCACGGCCGGCGTGGCTTCGTCGACGCGGCCCAACGGTTCCCTACCGAGTGCCGCTACGTGCTCAAGATGCTGGGCAAGGTCTACCGCAACGACGCTCTGGCCCGAAAGCGGAAGCTCTCGCCGGAGGCACGCCTGGACCTCCACCAAGCCGAAAGCGGTCCGGTCATGGAGGAACTTCAAACGTGGCTTCGTAAGCAATTCGACGACCGGCTCGTCGAGCCCAATTCCGCTCTCGGACAAGCCATCTCGTACCTGCTGAAGCATTGGGAGAAGCTCACGCTGTTCCTACGGCGGCCCGGCGCCCCCCTCGACAA
>JBDHIK010000070.1:0-14007 GCA_039587475.1 Gemmatimonadota bacterium
CGCGATTCGATTCTCTATGCTGGCGCCATGGATCGGAGGGTCTACGCCATCGACCTCACGACCGGCGACCAGGTTTGGGACAAGCGCCTGCCCGGCGCCATCATCGGGGGGGTGGCGCTGTCGGGCGACACGGTCTACGTGGGCACCGACCGGCCCAGCGGGCATCTTCGGGCACTCCACCTCAGGGACGGCAAGACCATCTGGGACCGCAGGACTCCACGGCTGTCCATCCCGCTGTTGTTGGTGGACGGGTTGGTCATCGCCCACGCCAACGACGGAATCATGTACGCATTCCGTTCGTGGGATGGAGAAATGGAATGGAACCAGGAACTCGGCATCAGCATGACCGCGCCGATTGATCTTGGTGATGGCCACCTCCTGGCGACCACCCTGGATTCCGTGTTCCGTCTCTCCGTGGGCGACGGCCGTATCGTGCAACGGATGCAGGCCCCCGGGTCCGTGACGTCCCACTGGGCCCAGATTGGACCGCATGTCGTCGCGGGGACCTCGAATGGCACTGTGTTCCGGTTGGATCCGCGCGAGCTGACCATCCGGTGGGAAGTTCAGGTGGACTCCGAGGTGCTGGTCTCGCCCACGGTTGTTGGCGACACCATCTTCATCATCACCCGCCCCGGCGATGTGTATCGCATCGACCCCGTCCCACCGCCGACGGCGGTCCTGGTGGCCAGCCTGGAGCTTCCGGTGTTGGCGCCGCTGTGGCGCTTCGATCGGTGGCTGATGGTCGGCGGAGCCGACGGTGTCCTGAGGGCCATCGGGCGTGACGGCGCGGAAGACTGGAAGCTGGCTCTCTGGCCGCCGATTGCCGTGCCTCCGATCGTGCTGGACGATGGCTTCGTGGCCTTCGGCGGCGTCGGCGACATCCACCGCATGGTCGGCCCATGAAACGCCTCGCAGCCCTGGTGCTCATCCTGGCAACCGCCGTGCCGCTCCACGCGCTTCAGGGCCAGGAGTCCCCCTGGATCAAGTACGGCAAGTGGGGCCTGCTGGCCGTGACGCTGGGGTTCAACCTAGCGGCCTCCGAGGCCAACGAACAGGCCAACGGCACGTTCGATGAGCTGACCCGGCGCTGCTTCTCGGACCCACAGCTGTGCACGGTCGACGACGGAGGCAATTATTCCGACCCGATCAGCGAGGACCTCTACCAGGAAACCCTGCGACTCGACACGGCGTCCCGGCGCTTCCTCGTCGCCGGGCAAGTGGCGCTGATCGGGGCTGCGGCCATGTTCATCTACGAGTTTACGCGACCAGAAGGAGAACCGGACGACAACGTGCCGTTCGCTCCGCTGGTCCAGGAGATGCGCGACGGCGTCGGCGTGGGATTCGAGGTCCGCTTCTGACTAGCCGACCCTGAAGAGCTCGGCGGCACGCGGATAGCGGGCAACGGCACGAGCCCGGACCGCTCGGTGTGCCCTCGCCCCCAGGGTCGGATCGGCCTCGATGATGGCGCGCGCTTCCTCGCGGGCGCGAGGGACCAACGCCGCATCGTCCGGAAGACGGGCATGCCGCAGGACGATCCCGCCCGATTGCCGTGCCCCGATCAGATCCCCCATGCCGCGTTCCTGCAGGTCCAACTCGGCAATGCGGAATCCGTCCGTGGTGGCGGCGAACGCTTCCAGCCTCGACGGCACCCCTTTCTCCGCCACCAGAACACACACGCTGTCCTGCCCGCCACGACCAATGCGCCCACGCAACTGGTGCAACTGCGCCAGACCAAAGCGTTCCGGGTGGTGAATGACCATCAGCGTGGCGTTGGGCACATCGATGCCCACCTCGATGACCGTCGTGGCCACCAGGACATCCACGTCCCCGGTTCGAAAACGCCGCATCACATCGTCGCGCTCTTCCGCCTTCATGCGTCCGTGCACCAACGCCACCGACACGTCGGGCATCTCTGCAGATAACGTTTCGGCCATCGTCGTGGCCGCCCGGAGATCGGCCCGTTCCGACTCTTCGATGACCGGCAGGACGACATAGGCCTGCTGGCCGGCGGAGGCCTGTTGTCGCAGCATGTCCCCCACCCGGCTGCGCTCACGTCCCTTGGGAATGATGGTGCGGACCGTGCCACGCCCGGGCGGCCGGCTGCGCAGGATCGAAATGTCGAGATCCCCATAGATGGTCAACGCCAGCGACCTGGGAATGGGAGTTGCTGAGAGCAACAGGACATCCGGGCTGGTGCCCTTGCCGATCAGCGCGGCCCGTTGTTCGACCCCAAAGCGGTGCTGCTCGTCGATGACGACCAGCCCCAGGCGCTCGAAGCGCACCCGATCCTGCATCAGGGCGTGGGTCCCGATCACGACACGCGTCCGCCCCTCGGCCAGACGGGTACGCACGGCGTCCTTGGCGGACGGCGAGAGTCGCCCGATCAGGAGATCGGGTTCGATATCGAGTGGAGCCAACATGGCGCGCAACGTCGCGGCATGTTGTTCCGCCAGCAGCTCCGTCGGAGCCATGAGGGCTGCCTGGTAGTCGTTTTCCACGGCGAGGAGCATCGCGAACAACGCCACGACCGTCTTCCCAGTACCGACGTCGCCCATGAGGAGCCGGTGCATCCGGGTCGGGGCCGTCATGTCCGCCGTTATCTCACGGACCGCGCGCTTCTGGTCATCCGTCAGCACGAACGGCAGGGTTTCCTTCAATCGGGTGGTGAGATCACGACGGACCTCGAAGGACACGCCAACCCGTTCTCGCTTGGCCAACATCCGGGCCCGTGCCATCATCAACTGCAGGTCGAACAACTCGTCGAACGCCAGGCGGCGCCGTCCCCGTTCGGCCTGCTCCACTGACACCGGCCGGTGCACGGCCAGCAGGGCCTCCGGCAACTCGGGCAGATCGAGTTCCTGGCGGATACCGGGCGGCATCGGATCGTCCTGCAGCCGGATCAGGGCATCGAGATGTCGCTGGACCAGGCCGCGGATCTGCTTGTGGCTCAACCCCTCCGTCGCAGGATAGACGGGGAGGACCGTGCCGCTCTCCCCCGGCGCCTCGGCATCGTCACCCACCTCGTCAAGCACGACGAACTCGCGAGGAGACAATTGCCGTCCGTGATAGAACCGGACCGTGCCGGCCACCAGCAACGTCTGTCCCGGGTGGATGGTCCGTTCCAGAAACGGCTGACCTGGCCAGGCGCACTCGAGCAGACCCGACGCGTCGCGCAGAACCGCCCGGAAGATCTTGAGACCACGCCGCGTCGGCTGGATCCCGGTATCGACGACCGTACCGACACACGCGACCTCGTCACCGACCCGGGCTTGGGCCAGTGGGGTGACCTGGGAAGCGTCGATGTAACGGTGCGGCAGGTGCCAGAGAAGAACCTAAGCGGTAAAGACCCAGAGGAGGGCGAGCGCTTCTCCCCGCCACGCTCAGATGCCTTTGAGAAACTGGACCTTGGTATCCGGCCGGAGGGCAGTCATGCGGTCCCGCCCGTCAGACGTCGTCGCTGAGGAGTTGCTCCGCGTAGCTCCGCGGCTCGAACGGCTGGAGATCGTCGAGGCCTTCGCCGAGTCCGACGAAGCGGATGGGGAGGTCGAGTTCCCGTCGCAGCGCCACCACTGCCCCTCCCCGGGCACTCCCGTCCAGCTTGGTCACGATCACGCCGGTCGGTGTGACCGCATTGGCAAACTGCTTCCCCTGTTGCACCGCGTTCTGCCCTACGGTGCCGTCCAACACCAGGAACGTCTCGTGCGGGGCTCCCGGGATGCGACGGGCCACGACGCGATACACCTTTCGGAGCTCGTCCATCAGGCCGTCCTGCGTGTGCAGTCGGCCGGCCGTGTCGATGATCACGAGGTCAGCCCCCCGCGCTTCCGCCGCGTCGATGGCGTCGAAGGCCACCGCTGCCGGGTCGCCCCCGGGGGCGCCGCTGACACACGGGACGTCGAGGCGTCCTGCCCAGGTCTCGAGCTGGGCGATGGCTCCGGCCCGGTAGGTATCGGCCGCCGCCAGCACCACGGTCTCTCCAGCCACCTGGGCTCGCCGGGCCAGCTTGGCCGTCGTAGTCGTCTTGCCGACGCCATTCACGCCTACGACGAGGATGACCGTCGGCCCGGTCGCTGCCCGGCGCCACTCTCCCGCGACCGCACCGTCACTATCCGCGAGGAGCTCCGCCAGCCGTTCTCGCAACGCCTGGCGCAGGTCCTCCGACGTCTTGAGGCGCCCGGCCCGTACTTCCGTCTCGAGGGTATCGATCAGGTCCATGGTCGCGGGAACCCCGAAATCAGCCTCGATGAGCACCCGCTCGAGGGCTTCGAGATCCTCAGCCTTGAGACCCCGCACCAGAGCGCCGACGTCGGTCAACGCCAAGCGCTTGATACGACCCCACAGTCCCAACTTGCCGCGCAGCGTGTCCCCGGTCATGGCCTTCCGTTCATCGCAATCCCATACGTCGCCGCATCATCCACTCCCCGGCCAGTGCCAGCACGACCAGGCCAAACAGCCACAGGGCCTCGCGCGCCGACGACCGGCCAGCCGAAGCGACCGGCGCCCCCTCACGATCTTCCAATGTAGCCAGCCGAGGCAGCCATTCCTCGGAGTACCTTTCGACGGCCATGGCACCCGGCGCCGCTCCGTCGACCGTAAACCGGTAGGACCCGGCCGGCAACCAGAGCCGGGCCACCCCACTGCCGTCGAACACGAGCGTGTCGGTCACGACCGACGTTCCATCATCGTGCGTAACGGCGGTAGGCTCCGGCGTCCCGGCCCCACGCCAGCGGAACACCACAGGACGGCCGTTGTGAACCACGTGGGCCACGGGCGCAGCCACTCCCGCAACCGAGTCCTCTCCCGCGAGCAGCCAGCTCGTCATGCTCGCCACCAGGGCCCGGTAGCCCTGTTCAGCGCTGCCGCCGGGAAAGGCCCAGCGCCACAACCCCAGTGCGCCGATGGTGACGTACCGTCGTCCGTTCCGTTCGCCACCCAGGACGATGGGACGTACCGCGCCCCGGCGGCCCTGTTGGGCGGACAATCCCACCCACTCGTCGTCGGCCTGGTCCAGCGGCGTGATGGCCACTACAGGTGGGAAGGAGTCGAGGGCCATGCCGATGAGCGCGGACGTCAACGGCGAGGCTCCCGCCGTCGAGAGAAACCAATCCCCTTCCAGTGTGGCCCCGTTTCCTTCTCCGCTGGACCAACGGACGACGGCCCGGGTACCAGGCCCCAACAACTCGTTCCCGGCACGGCCCTTCAAGACGACCAGATCCGCGGAACGTGCGGCCCTGCGCACGGCGGCTTGGGGGATCCGGTCGAGCGACTCCATGACACGCCACTCGTCCGCTGCCAACCTGACGAAGCCCTGAACCGGAGTGTCGGCAATATCTCGCAGTGCCCGATAGAAGAAACGGGCATCCCAGTCTCCCGGGTCGGCCACCAGGACCACTCCCGGCGTCGCTACGACGGTCACATGGTGCACCCGGTGGGTCGTACGGGCCGGCACGTCGGGCCCGACGAGTACCGCGTCGAGCAGGTGGACACCGGGCCCCAGTCGCGCCGCCGGCACCACGAGGCGGAACGTGCTGCGCTGGCCCGGGGCCTCAGGCACCGCTCGGCCGGCCAGCACCCGGTCGCCCAGCCGGAGTTCCACGGTCAGAGCATCATTCGGCCAGGGCGCCAACGACCTGACGTCGCCCTGAATGACCAAGGAGTCGTCTACCGAAACACGCGACCGGCCGCGCAGCCCGGTCAACGCCACCCAAGGGGTGTCCGGTCGAGGGAACCGACGAACCGTGATGCCTTCGAACAGGTCCTCGCCGATGACGTGTCCGTCTTCCACCTCTCCATCCGTCCACACCTCGACCGGCCGGCCGGAGACGCCCACGCCGCGGAGGGCCGGACCGATGAGAGACCGTCCCCGGGGCGACTGGTCGGAGGCCGGCCGCGCGTCTCCGAAGAACCGGACGTCACCTCTGCTCGCGGCGGAATCCAGCAGGCGCCGAAAGGCAGCGGTATCCGCCCGCATGCTGAGGGAGCCGTCTACCAGGATGATGGGGGGAGGAGGCGATCCTGCCGAAGGACAGCCGATATTGAAGAGCAGGACGCCGAGGCCAGCCCAGGCAATCGCCCGGAGCGCCATGGGCACCAGGGCGCGAGTGCCGACCCGCTCGAGAATCACATAAGTGCCCGAGGCCAGGACGATGGCGACGAGGACGATCGCCAGGATCATCGGTCTA
The DNA here is from genome assembly GCA_039587475.1 of Gemmatimonadota bacterium. GTDB lineage: Bacteria > Gemmatimonadota > Gemmatimonadetes > Gemmatimonadales > GWC2-71-9 > N074bin45. The sequence continues at coordinate 6,183 of JBDHIK010000070.1, forward strand.
CCTGGTCCCTGACCGCGCTACTCGCCGACGTGGGCCAGGGACTGGCTCTGAACCGGGTAGAGATGCTCCTCCAGCCGACCGCGTTCGGATTCGAAGGCAGCACGCTCCACATCGCTGATGGGATCGCCATTGCCGTAGTCGACCGAAAGTGGGTTGCGCGGCTGGCCATGCTCCCGGAATTCGTAGTGCAGGTGCGGCCCGTTGGCCAACCCGGTCATGCCGACATACCCGATGGTCTGGCCCTGGGTCACCCGCGTCCCGGCCCGGATCCCGGAGGCGAAGCCGCTCAGGTGGGCGTACCGTGTGTTGATCCCGTTCTTGTGCCGGATCTCCACGAGGCGGCCGTAGCTACCGGCCCACTCGGCCCGCCGGACCACGCCATCGGCAGTGGCCATGACCGCAGTGCCCGCATCGGCGGCATAGTCGATGCCGGGGTGCTTTCTGGTGATGCCGAGGACCGGGTGGCGCCGCGACGTGGAGAATCTCGAGCTGATGCGCCGAAACCGCACGGGATAGCGCAGAAAGGCCCGTCGCAGCGACAGGCCCTCGTCGTCGTAATAGGCCAGCGAATTGTCCGCGTGGGTGAAGCGATACGCCGGGAGGTTGGATCCCAGCACCTGGAGATCACTGGCCAGCACCCGTCCGAACCGGATCTCTCCTTCGCTGGAGACGTCCCGCTCCAAGACAACCTGCACGTGGTCCCCGGCCCGGATGTCACGAGTGAAATCGATGGTCCAGGCATAGATCTCGGCCAGATCCCAGGCCAAGCGGGTGCGTTCACCGACGTCGAGCACCGAATCGGGCACCAACTCATCGAGGGTCAGGTACAGGGAGTGATCGATGGGCCCTTCGATGCGAATGACCTCCGGGGTCCAGCGAACGCGGTCGACCACCACGTCCCACCCCTGATCGCCACGGACGTACCGCACGATGCGGGAGATGTCCGGGCGGATACGGACTTCGGTCGGGGTGTCGGTGGGAAGTTCACGGACGATCGTGAACACCATCCCGGCCCGGAGCCGTCGTGGATCGAGGTCTGTTTCGGGTGAGAACCCGTTGAGGGCGAGGCCCGCAACCCCTTGTCTATCAAAGAGTTCCGAAATGGTCTCGCCCCAACGCAAGGTATCCGAGACCGTATGGTAGGCCTTGTCCACCACGATGGTCGGCGCCACCGGCAAGGGCGCCGGACGGCGCACCGCCACGACCAGGCCCAGGCCCAGGACCAGGCTGGTGAGGCCCACCACGGTGAAAGCACGTCGCGCCATCAGTCCATCTGCCGCCGAATGAACGTTGGAATCTCCATCTCGGGAACATCCCCGTCCCTATCCGACGACGAGGCGACCCTCGGTGTTTCTGGCTTGACGGTCGGTGGCGTGACCGGGGATCGGCGTTGAGCGGGAAAACTCAGAATGCCGGCGCTCCGGGTTGCCGCTTCGGAGGTGATTTCCTTGTCGAATCCGGTCGCGATGACGGTCACCCGGACCTCGCCCTCCATGGCGGGGTCACTGGCTGATCCGAAGATGATCTCGGCTTCCTCGCCGGCGGCGTCGTGGATGATCTCGTTGATCTGGGTGGCTTCACCCAGGGTGAGATCCTCTCCGCCGGTGATGTTGATGAGCACCCCGGTGGCCCCGGAAATCGAGACGTTGTCCAGCAGCGGACTGGCGATGGCCTGCTGGGCCGCTTCCAGCGAGCGATTTTCGCCGCGTCCGACGCCGGTGCCCATCAGGGCCGCGCCGCCGTTCTGCATGATGGTGCGCACGTCTGCGAAATCGACGTTGATGATGCCGGTCGACGTGATGAGCGCCGCAATTCCCTGCGTGGCGTGGAGGAGCACCTCGTCGGCCTTCTTGAGGGCGTCCTGGAAGGGAATCCCCTTGCCGACCACGGCCAGCAGTCGCTCGTTGGGGACCACGATCATGGTATCGACGTGCTTGCGCATTTCCGCGATGCCCATTTCCGCCTGGCGCATCCGCTTGCGGCCCTCGAACAGGAACGGCTTGGTGACGATCCCGACCGTCAGGGCCCCAATGTCCCGGGCCAGTTGCGCCACGATTGGGGCCGCTCCGGTGCCCGTCCCGCCGCCCATACCGCAGGTCACGAACACCAGGTCGGAGTTCTGGATCGTGTTGAGGACCTCGTCCTTGTTCTCGTCGATGGCCTGACGTCCAATCTCCGGACGGGCACCGGCGCCAAGGCCGCGGGTCAGCTTCCTGCCGATCTGCACTCGCCGGTCGGACTTGGAGTGGCTCAGCGCCTGGGAATCGGTGTTGACCGAAATGAACTCGACGCCGCTCAGTCGCTCGTCGATCATCCGGTTGACGGCGTTTCCGCCGCCGCCTCCGACGCCGACGACCTTCATCCGGGCAGCCTGTGCGCTCTGATCTACCTCCAACTCGAACGTCATTGCGTGTCCTCTCTCGCCGGTACCATCAGAAGAAATCCTGGAGCCATCGTTTGACCGGTCCCAACCACTTTTCCACTGCCGGAGATCGGAGGCCGCCGACCCCGGAGAATCCGCTCAACGCTACTTGGTACGCGCCGTGCAAAACAAGCCCCGCCGCCATGGTCATCCGGGGTGACTCGACGCTGTCGGCCAAACCGGACAAGCGGGCCCCGGGAATACCGACATGCACCGGCATGGCGAACACCTCCCGGCCCAGTTCCATGATCCCCGGCGCCTGAGCACCGCCTCCCGTCAGGATCACTCCGGCCGGCAGCCGGTTCTGGTATCCCGCCCTGGCGATTTCGTTCACCGCAAACTCCAGAATCTCCTGCAGCCGGGCCTGCATGATGTGCGCGAGCACACGCCGGTCCGCGGTCCGCGCCCCCTGCCCCGGCGTTCCGGGGAGTTCGATTGTGTCGTCTTCGGTCAGAACGCCCTCGTACGCCGCCCCATGGCGCTGCTTCAGACGTTCGGCATCGAGTTGGGTGACCTGGAGACCATGGACGATGTCCCCGGTCACGTGTCCACCGGCGCACAAGAGCGACCCGGTGTGTCGGATCTTGCCGCCCGAGAAGATCGACACGTTCGTCGATCCGCCGCCTAGGTCGACCAGAGCGCACCCAAGGTCCCGCTCGTCGTCAGTCAGGACCGCGCGAGATGCGGCCAACGGTTCCAGGACGAATTGGCCGACCTGGTATCCGGCCCGTTCGACGCACTTGCCGAGATTGTGCAGGACACTCGACAGCACGGTGACCAGATAGACCTCGGCTTCCAGTCGCGTCCCGGTCATGCCGATGGGATCGCTGATCCCGGCCTGCTGGTCCACCAGATAGTCGAGGGGGATGGCGTGCAGCAGTTCGTGGTCCTGGCCGAACGAGATGTTGGACGCCACGTCGTTGACGCGTGCGACGTCTCCGGTCCGGATCTCGTCGCCCGTCACCGAGACCACACCGTGCGACGTGCGCCCGGCCACGTGCTCCCCTGCCACTCCGGCGTAGACCCGGTCGACTTCCACCCCCGCCATCTGTTCAGCGTCGGCCATGGCCTTTTGAATGGCTCTCGTGGTGGCCTCGATGTCCCGGACGACTCCGCGGCGCAACCCGCTGTTCCGGGCCATGCCCACACCCAGGATCCGGGCCGAACAGTCCTGAGCGTCGCCCTCGGTGTCGGCGATCACCGCCACGACCTTGGTCGACCCCAGATCGAGGCCGGCAACCAGACCGGCAGGGATCGAACTCATGCCGGCCCCCCCCGCACCACGACCTGGTCGGCGTAGCGGCCGTCGAGCTCACGGTAGCCCCGGCCGCGGTCGAGGAGGTCCCGCTCCACCGCCTCGACCGACAAGATGGTCTGGACGGAGGCGTCGGATTGGAGCAGCAAGCGCCCGCGATCGATCAGAATGATGAGGTCCCCTCCGGAACGTCGGATGGTGGAAATGCGGCCGTACAGGGCCGGAGCCACCTCACGAATGCGACCCAGCAGGCCCGCTCCCGCCGAGTCGGCATCGAACAGCACCGGCAGATCGGGCGCCGGACGACGTGGTTCGTATGGCAGGACCGCCCCGTCCGGGGCCACCAGGGCCATCCCCTCAGGTCCTGGACTGACCGCCACCGGCGCTGTCTCCTCTATCCACAGCACCAGGGTGCCCGGCACGCGGCGATCTACGTCGACTGCCACGACCCCCGGGAGCCCCAGGACCCGATCCCGATGATCGGACCATCGCTCGAACAGGCTCGCAGTATCGGGCGCCGCAAACGCGGACAGGATCTCGGAGGGCGGCAGGTAGCGAAGCCCCTCGATCTCGATGCGGCGCAGCTGAAAGAAATCCAGGCGCCGCAGGCCCAGCGGAACGGTAAACCATAGAACCACCACCCCGAGCAGGACCGCCGCCGCCGCCAGAACTCGCCGTTTCATGCCGCTCGGAGCCCCGCCACCAGTTCCCGTCCCACCCGGGTCACGTCCCCCGCGCCAAGCGTGAGCACCAGATCCCCGTCCTGCATCAAACCTCTGACATGCCCGACCAGTGAATCGCGATCGGGGTGGTACTCGGTGGCCACCCCAGCCGCCCGAGCCGCATCGGCTACGCGCGCCCCGGTCACACCGGGTACCGGCTGCTCTCTGGCGGCATAGACGTCCGTGACCACCACCAGGTCCGCCGCCGCCAGGGCCTCACCCATGGCCCCGCCCTCGCGTGCCGTTCTCGAATACAGATGCGGTTGGAACACCACTATCAGCCTTCTCTCGGGGAACGCCTGCCGGGCGGCGCTCAATACCGCCTCCACCTCCGTCGGGTGATGAGCATAGTCGTCGACGAAAGCGACCCCCTGCTCAACCCCGAGACGCTCGAAGCGCCTGCCGACACCAGCGTAAGAGGCCAAAGCGTCGAGGCCGCTGTCCAAGTCGAGGTCCAGCACATGCCCGACCGCCAGCGCCGCGAGAGCGTTCCGCACATTGTGGAGACCCGGCACCCTGAGCCGCATCGTTCCCTTGCGCCCAGAGGGGAGTAACACAGTGCACACTGCCCCCTCAGGAGACAACACTACGTTTGTGGCCCTGAGGTCTCCCACATCGACGCCATAGCTGACAACATGGTTGAGGTTGTCAGCCATAACACGCTGAACACCAACGTCTTCCGCTGACACCACCGCACGAGTCGCGGCCCTGAGAAACTGCCTGAACGCCTCTTCCAGGCCCGCCTCGCTGCCGTAACATTCGAGGTGTTCCGGTTCGACGTTGGTGACGACGGCGATGTCCGGCGACAACTCGAGAAAGGCCCGATCGTATTCGTCCGCCTCGACGACGAACAGTGCATTGCCACCGACCCTGGCATTGCCGCCCCATCCCTCTACCCTACCGCCGGCGATGCCTGTCGGATCCAGACCACCTGCCGCGAGGAGTTCACACGTCATGACCGTGGTCGTGGTCTTGCCGTGGGTTCCGCCGATGGCCACGACAGAACCGCCTGCCACCAGCTGGGCCAGTGCCCGCTTCCTAGGCACGATCGGGAGCCCCATTGCGGCTGCGCTGGCCAGTTCCGGGGCGGTCTCCGGCACCGCGGCGGAAACGACGACGGCACGGGCGCCCTCGAGGTGAGAGACGTCATGGCCATCGTAGACCGTGACTCCGAGGGCGGCGACGTCGGCGGCGCCGGATACGTCGAGGTCACAGCCACTCACTGAGACCCCATGGTGTCGGGCTACCGACGCCAAGGCGCTCATCCCGGCTCCGGCAACCCCCATGAAGTGCACGTGCCTGGAGTCCGAGGGGTCGAACAGTCGCATGTTTTTTTGGTCGGTGGAGATGCGCTAATGTAATATGACTACAGAAGTTGACCAAGCCTGACTCAGCCTGCCAGACCCCGGATGTGCCGCACGATCTCCTCGGCGGCGTGCGGCTTCCCTCGATCGTTGGCCGCCACGGACATCTCGATCCGCACCTCGGGATCACCTACCAGCGCGGCCAGGCGCTGACTCAAGCGGCCGGCCGTGAGCTCCGATTGCGGCAGAAACCAGGCCGCGCCGGCCCGAGCCATGGCCTCCGCGTTCATGGTCTGGTGGTCCGCCGCCGCCCCGGGAAGAGGAATGAGAATGCTGGGAAGGCCCCAGGCACAAAGCTCTGCGACGGTCATGGCGCCGGCCCGGGACACCACGGCGTGGGCGACGGCATAGGCGTCCGCCATCGGATCGAGGTAGTCGATGACCCGGACCGCGGGTGGATCGTCGAACCTGGCGAATTCCTGGTGGCTGTATCGTCCCGTCACCCAGAGGACCTGGAGCCCCTGAGCCCCTCCCTCCTGCAGCCATGCCGCCACGGTGCGATTGATGGCCAAGGCCCCCTGGCTGCCGCCGGTGATCAGGACCGTGGGAACGTCCGTCGACAGGCCAAAACTGGCCCGCGCCGCGTCCCTGAGTCCGAAATCGGGCGGGGTGATGGGGTTTCCGGTTTCGAACACCTGTGTGTCACCGCCCAGCCTGAGGTGCGTCCGGGCCTCCGGGATACCCAGATACACATGTCCTGCGTGGCGGCTCAGCCAGCGCGTGGCCATGCCCGGGTAGGCGTTCTGCTCCTGAATGCCTGTAGGCACCCCCCTGCGGCCGGCATACCACACGACCGGAGCGGAGCCATACCCACCGGTCCCGACCACCACGATGGGCCGCTCTCGCTCGAACAGCGAACGCAGGCTGGCGCGCAGCCTGGGGAGGATCAGAGGCCAGCGGGCGTTTCGCCACCACTGGCGCCGGTACACGGGCTCACTGGGGAGGAGCTGGTACCGGAAATCACGATTCGGGAGAACCTGGCGCTCCACGCCGCGGTCGCTTCCTACGATGACCGGTTCTAGGTCCGTGCCCGATCGCCGGATGGCCTCGGCAATCGCCAGCGCGGGCGTCAGATGTCCTCCCGTCCCACCGCCGGCAACGAGGACCGTCCGTGTCACCGCCGCTTGGACCTCGAGGCCGGCGCCCGCTGGCGGCCGACGTTGATCAACATGCCGGTTGCCACCAGGGCGATCACCAGTGAGGTGCGCCCGTAGGACATGAACGGCAGGGGCAGACCGGTGGTAGGCAGCAGGCTCAGTGTCACCCCCATGTGGAGAATGGCGGTGATGCCTATCCCGGCAGTCAGGCCCGCCGCCAGGAACGTCCCGAAGGCGTCGCGCGCCGTTCGGGCAATCCGGAATCCGAGCCACAGGAAGATCCCGAACAGGGTGACCACCACCAGGACACCCACGAAGCCCCACTCCTCACCGATGGCGCTGAAGAGAAAGTCCGAGTAGGCGAAGGGGAGGTAGCCCAGCTTCTGGTGACCCTGGCCGAAACCGACGCCGAGTATTCCGCCGGCCCCCATTCCCATCAGCGACTGATTGATCTGATGGGTCGAGCTGGCGGCCGCCTCCGCCGGGTTCAGGAACGCCAGGGCGCGGGCCAGACGGTAGTCCGCGGTCCCGATCTGCTGGATCACCAGGAGGACACCGGCCAGGGCCACGAGGACGAAATGCCCCAGGCGGGCCCCCGCCGTGAACAGTACGACGCCGCCCAGGAGCGCCACCAACGCCGCCATGGAGAGATTGGGCTCCAGCAGGATCAGGCCTGACACGCTGCCCAGGACGACCAGAAACGGCAGGACGCCATCCCGGAACGACCGGATCCGATCCCCCTTCTTCACCGCCAGCATGGCGCACCACATGACCACCGACAGCTTGGCGACTTCAGACGGCTGGAAGTTGACCGGACCGATGTCGACCCAGCGCCTGGCCCCGTTGACGGCGGGGGCGATCCCGTGCGTGAACGGCAGAAGGGGGATCACCAGGAACCCGATGGTGACCACGAGGAGAGGCCAGGCCCATCGTTGCCAGATGTGGTAATCGATGCGGGCGACGAT
>JBDHIK010000071.1:0-13931 GCA_039587475.1 Gemmatimonadota bacterium
AGCGCAGCGTTCCCGAGCCGGCTCCGCCGCGGCCGTCGCCGACCCGGTAGGTGCCGGCGCTGTGCCAGGCCATGCGGATCATCAGGGGGCCGTAGTGGCCGTAGTCGGCCGGCCACCAGTCCTGCGACGTGGTCAAGACGTCGACGATGTCCTTCTTCACGGCGACCAGATCGAGGGAGTTGAACGCCTCGGCGTAGTCGAAGTCGTCACCCATCGGGTCGGCTGCGGGCGGGTGCTGGTGGAGGATCCGGAGGTTGAGCTGATCGGGCCACCACTGTTCGGTGGCGGAACTGCCGAGCGAGGTGTTGGCGCCCGAGAAGGGACATTTGCTGCCGTCTGACACGCGGTCCTCCTGCGAGGGTGATGCTGGGCTGAGTGGGTCGGGCCCCGGTCCCGTGAGGAACGCCGGGACGTAGTGGCGAAATATCAGTCCTGCCGGTCGAACGGATAATGAAAGCCGAATGAAAGAACGCGGGCGGCCCTTGAGGCGCCGGCAGTCGACCACGATTCTACTCTGTATTTTGGACTTTATCAAGAAACGAAGGCTTGCCTGTTCCTTATCTCGGGGCCGCCAGGCGTGGACGCACAGGCTTCCGGGATGTGTAGTATTGGACGGGGCATCCGGGTGCCCCACCATTCCCAGCCGCCGCGCATCAGACTGGAGGCCCCCGCCATGACGGAGTTTCGCTTCACCAGGACGACGACCGCGCCCATCGAGTTCGTCTTTGCCACGATTTCCAACCCCCACAGTTTCTCGAAGGTCTCCGACGACGTCGTGGGGATCGAGATGCTGTCGGACAACACCAGCGGCGTGGGCACACGCTTTCGGGAGAGCCGGCGGATGGGGAAGCGTGAGGCGACGACCGATCTCGAGATCACCGAATGGGTCGAGAACGACCGCGTCCGGTTCGTGAGCGACGCCGGCGGCGCGATCTGGGACACGGTCTACAGCGTGAAGGCCGAGCGGGGCGGGACGCGGATGGAGGTGGTGATGGAGGCCCGGCCGCACAAGCTGAAGGCCAAGATCATGGTCCCCCTCATCAAGGGGATGGTGCGGAAGTTCATGGCGAAGGACATGGATGCCGTGACGGCGTACTGTGATGCCGCCGGGTCATCCGGCGGCGAGGACTAGGGGAAGCGCCAGCGACCCCTGACGCGATGCGATGCCGCGACCCGAAGCCGCAGGCGAAGGATCGCGGCGAGCAAGCCACGCCAGCGAAAGCGGCGTGGCAACCCCGATCCGTCTGGTCGAGCACAGCCTGGGAACTCGCCCTCATTATGATGATAGTGCCCCGCCAGGGACTCGACGCGGAGACGAGCGAGCCCGCGCCAGCGGGCGACCCGAGGCGCAGCGCAAAACGGCCGCTGTCCTAGCGGCCGTTCTTGAACGCCGAACGGAGGGTCGAGCACAGGCAACGCCGTCCAGACATGTTGGGATGATAGTGCCCCGCCAGGGACTCGAACCCCGAACCTACTGATTAAGAGTCAGCTGCTCTGCCAATTGAGCTAGCGGGGCGGCACTCCTCCAGCCTACTCACTACTCACTACGCACCACTCACTACTCACCACTCACCACTCACTTCTCCCTGCTCACTCCCGGGGAACCACGTCCCCCGGCCATAGCCCCAAGGGGAATCGAACCCCTATTACCACCTTGAAAGAGTGGTGTCCTAACCGTTAGACGATGGGGCCAAACCCATAGCGCTAACGGGAATCGAACCCGTGTTTCCGCCTTGAGAGGGCGGCGTCCTAACCGCTAGACGATAGCGCCGTGTCACATCTACAGGCCCGGCAGGACTCGAACCTGCAACCCCCGGTTTTGGAGACCGGTGCTCTACCAATTGAGCTACGGACCTAGACCCTACCCCACTCCGCCCTTCCAGTGCCTGGTGCGTAGGCCCTTCCCCTCAACCCATGAGGCGTCCCTGCCCCGCTGACAGGGTGGCTGACGGGAATCGAACCCGCGACCTCCGGAACCACAATCCGGCGCTCTAACCAACTGAGCTACAGCCACCATGACCCGCCGGACGCCCGGAGACGGTCGGGCAGGACCGGGGAAGATAGGAATAGGGCCGAGCGAAATCAAGAGCGCCATCGGCCGGAAGTGGCGCAACGACGCGGGTTTGGGCCTGCCGCGGGGCTCCGGGAATCGGCCGGCGGCTCATCGGGCATCGAGGCAGGACCCGGCTCCGGGGCACCACGCCCCGAGCCCTGAACCCCAGGCCGTTACCGCCCGGCCTCCCGAACCTCGAGGGTCGCCCGATAGTCCGCCGGATCGATCGGTCCTGTGGTGGTCGGCGCCGGCACCAGGCCCTCCAGCACCACCAGGAGATCGTCGCCCACCGGGGCGGCGTTGGGCTCCACGGCGGTGTTGAGTCCGACGGGCAACTCGACCCCCTCGCGAGCCACCTCCAGCTGGACCCTGGCGTTGCCGCTCCAGACGCAGACGACGTCACGGGGACAGCGAGAATCCTCCTGGACGGCCAGGAAGGTGATGGTCAGGTCGTGCCCGGGAACGGTGGCCGTCTGGCCCGGCGCCAGGACGAAGGGCCCGCCGACGGACGCGGCGACAGGCGAATCCGCCGCGCCCCCGGATGAGCAGGCCAGCGCGGCAACGGTGGTGAGGACCAGATACGGCGCCTTCATGGCGACCTCCCGCAAGACCACACTCCGACTGGGGAGCATGTGGTTCGCTGTCATCATGATAATCGTACACGGGCGTACGGCGGTCCAGGGCAAACTCCCGCTCGCCGGCTAGTCCCAGAACCGGGCCACCAATTCCGCCGTCCTGCCATCGTCGGGCACGGGCCGGCCTTCCAGCGTCGCCACCGAAACCACGCCGCGGGCCGCGTTGGCCACGAACAGCGACCGGCCCGCCAGGGCCGCGGGCTCGACCTTCCTTTCCTCTATAGGGACCAACTGCCCCAGCCGAACACGGGCAACACCCGGGAGGATCCCCAGCTCCAGCGCCGGTGTGGCCAGTTGCTCACCTTCCCACCAGAACACGGTCCAGATGGCGCACTCAGCCACCCTACCCTCGAGCGTCAGCAGGATGGCATCGTCGGCGCCGGCGACCCGGGCCCGGGCCCGCGCGTCGTCGAAGCGGCCCCGGTCAGTAGTCTTGTGGGGATAGGGACGGTGCACCACACCCGAGAGGATCAGGGACAGGGGACGGTGCGGGGATTCCGTGGGATCGCGGAGCGAACTCGAGACGCCGGCGTCGGAGATCTGGTACCGGACGATACCGTCAGCGATGCCCGCCGGTACGTCGAGCGCCCCGGGAAACGGAACCTGCAGCGCGCGACAGCTGTGCGCCAACCGAGCCAGATGCAGGTGTCCCAGCGGAAGTCGTCCGTCCACCACTCGGCAGGTCTCGATGAGGGACGTCACGCCGGATCAGCTTCGGCCCTGGATAGCTCCTCCACCGCCCTCCCGCCCCACGGTCCACCGTCCACGGCCCACGGTGGTCACTCGTCGCTCCTCACTCCTCGGCATCACCGAGCGCCTGATAGATGCCCCTGACCCAGCGTGCCGGGTAGCCCCGGTCTTCGGCCTCGTTCGCCAGCTGGCCGACGCTCTTGCCGGACTCACGACCGGTGCGGACGAACTCGATCATCTGGGCGGTTCCCTGGTAGGCGGTGCGCAGCCGGTCGATGGGCACCACGCCGGCATGACCGGACACCACCAGGCCATCGTCGGGAATGCCTTCCAGCAAGGCGTCCATGGTGGTCAGGAAGCGATCGATGTCCGCCGACGGCAACACGAACTCCATGTTATCGGGGAAGAACCGGTCGCCCATGTGGAGTACCCGGGCCCGGGCGAAGTAGACGATGACGTCGGCGTCGGTGTGGCCTCGTAGCGGGATGACGGACACGGTGTCGCCATTGAAGTAGAGGTCCAGCGGCTCGGCGCTCACCAGCCGGGGCAGCGCCATCCCACCCCGCGGCGGGATCACCACCCCCGGCATGAATTCCTGCTCTTCTGTCAGAGCCCGACGGGTATTGGGGTGGGCGATGATGGTGGCGTAGAAGCCCAGGTTGGCGTTACCGCCGACGTGATCCTCGTGAAAATGGGTGTTGACGATGTACTGGATCTCGACACTCCCGCCCGCGGCCTCCTTGAGAGCACGCTCGATACCGGCCGAAGCGAGCGAGTACCCGGTGTCGACCAGCAGCACGCCGTCCGGCCCGATGGAAGCAACCACCTGGGTACCTGAACCCTCGAGCAGCCAGACCCGGTCGCGCAATTCGGTCACCCGGATGTCGGTGGCCCGGGCCCGGTGCATCAGGTCCTGGAAGGCCGGTGTGCCCTTGAACCCATCGAACGCCGGGTCGAACGCACAGTAGACGATCATCAGGGCTTCGATGTCCTCGTCCAGCATGCGGGACAGCGCCGCCCTCGCCTGGGCGGTGTCGCCCATCATCGCGGCACCGCGCGCCACATGGTACTGGGCAAAGGGCCGGTTGAGGTGCCCGGCGTCCAGCAATCCTTCGGCCTCGATCATCTGCGCCAGGTATTCCGCCGTGTCCCCCGCCGCCAGAGACGCGGTGGCCGAGCCGAGGAGCTCACGAAACGAGACGTCCTGGGCCGGGAGCGCATTGGGGAGCGCAACCAGACAGAGACACAGGATGGGCCATGGCGAGACCGAACGCCCGCTCACAGCGCGCCTCGTTCCCACGGTCCCCATACGGCCAGCGTCATGCCCTTCGGTTCGGTTCCGTCGCCCTGCCACAGGGCCCCCTGGATGTTCACGAACAGGGTCCGGCCCTGGGGACTGAAGCACACACCGGCGAACTCCAGGTCGTTGATACGGTTGCACATGAAATCGAACAGATGGCCGTCCTCGTCGATGCCGCGGAGATAGTTGTCGCTGCCGCCGTCTTCACAAATGGCCAGCCCCCCGCGGGGAGAGATGCACAGGTTGTCAGGACCCTTGAGGACGTCCGGCCCGGGCGACTCGTACACAAGCACCAATTCGCCGAAGTTCCCTCGGTCGGGGACATATTGCCAGATCTGGCCGGACCCCGCGTTGCCACCGCTGGTCGCGTCGAAGTAGATGAAGCCGTCTCCGGCCCAGCATCCCTCCAACCGGGCAAAGCGGGCCCCGCCCTGGGCCAGTCCCTGGTTGAAAACCGCGTCGGGGGCGATGAAGTCGGCGGCCGGGTCGGGATCGGGGATGTCGACCCAGGTGGTGCGGAGCCGTCGTCCCGGCGTCTGCCTGGTCCGGGTGTCGTACCCCGGTTGGCCGCGCACCAGCAACATCTGCAGCCGGCCCCCGGCTCTCAGGTTGGCGGGTTCGGTCGGGATGAAGCGGTAGAATCCCGAGGGGTCCTGGTCTTCGGTGAGGTAGACGATGCCGGTCCCGGGGTCGACGGCGCAGGCCTCGTGCACGAAGCGCCCCATGGCCCGGAGCGGCTCGGGATCGACCGGGCTCCGGGCGCCCGAGGGCACCTCGAACACGTAACCGTGGTTCTGCCGCCAGCCGGTGGGCTCGCCGTCGTCATCGGCCTTGGCCACGACGGTCTCCTCACAGCTCAACCAGGAACCCCACGGCGTCGGCCCCCCGGCACAGTTCACCAGCGTCCCCGCCAGACTGACCCATTCGCCGGTCTTCTCGACCGAACCGTCCGGCCACACGGTCACTTCCAGGGTGGTGCAGCCACCGGCGGCCACGTCATCGTAGGCCCGCTGAGCCAGCACCACGCCGTTGGGTGCCCGGTGACGCAACTCGTGGTTGCGCACCAACCGGAGGCTGTTGCCCGACAGCGGGAACGCCGCCATCCCGTCGAAGGCATTCGGCACCGCCAGACCGCCGGCCATCGGCTCGCCGGCCATGCTGATCAGACGACACTCGAAACCACGGGGCAACATGATGCCCGGCACGTCGGGACTCTCCACCAACTCGCCGTAGTCTGACGGGGCGCCCGGCGCCTCACTCGACGATTTGGCGGCGAGGGCGCTGAGCGCACCGAGCGAAGGTGCGAGGAACAGGCCGCTGGCCCCGGAGCGCTTGAGAAATGCCCGGCGGCCCATCGGTGTCTTCATGCCCCGCAATATGGCATCGCCACCTGCATTTTGGGATGTCGGTTCGCCATCGGTCGCCGGCACCGGTCTTGTGGCCGGGCCATCCCGGTCCCACATTCCCGGGCATCCCCATCCGTCATTTCTGGTTTTCATGATCTCCGGGAGCTTCGATGAGCGAGACCACGGCCCTGATCACCGACCCCATGGGCGTGTTCGCCTGGATCGCCGCCATGCTGGGCATGGTGTTCTTTCTCAGCACTCTCCCTCCCCTCAAGAAGTTCTTCAACATCATTCCGCCCATCATCCTGGCCTACTTCATCCCGACGCTGTCGACGGCGTTCGGCATTCTCCCCATCGCCTCGCCGACCTACGACTGGATGCGGGCGTATCTGCTGCCCATCGCGTTGCTGCTCCTGATGATCACCGTGGACCTCAAGGCCATCCTGCGCCTGGGCCCGATGGCGCTCATCATGATGGTCACGGGGACGGTGGGCATCATCCTGGGCGGGCCCATCGCCCTGGCGGCGTTCGGGGCCTGGCTGCCCGAGGAGGCATGGAAGGGTTTTGCCGCTCTGTCGGGGAGCTGGATCGGCGGCACCGCCAACATGGTGGCCATCGCGGAGAGCGTCGGCACACCCGATTCGCTGATGGGACCGGTCATCGTGATCGACACGGTGGTGGGCTACGGCTGGATGGGCGTGCTGCTGTTTCTGAGCGCTTGGCAGGCCCGGTTCGACACGTGGAACCGCGCCGACCGCAGGGGACTCGATGCGGCCCAGACCCATCTGGAAGAGCTCCAGGCCGAGAGCAGCCCGATGGATTTGCCGCACCTGGCCATGATCGTGGGGCTGGCGTTCGCCGGCGCGGTGGTCGGCGTGTGGCTGGGCCGGCAACTCCCGGCACTGGGCAACCCCACGATCATCAGCAACACCACCTGGACCGTGCTCATCGTGGTGACCGTCGGGCTCTTGCTGTCGTTCACGCCCATGCGCAACCTGGAGAAGTACGGTGCTTCGACGACCGGGTACGGGGCCCTCTATCTGCTGGTCGGCGCCATCGGTGCCCAGGCCGACCTCAGGGCCGTGCTGGAGACGCCGGTCTTCCTGCTGGCCGGCATGCTGTGGATCGCCGTTCACGTCATTCTGCTGTTCGGGATGGCGCGCCTGATCCGGGCGCCGCTGTTCTTCGTGGCCACCGGGTCCATGGCCAACATTGGGGGCGCCGCCTCGGCGCCGGTGGTGGCAGGGATCTACAACCCGGCCCTGGCCTCGGTGGGTCTGCTCATGGGCGTGGCCGGGTACATTCTGGGGATCTACGGAGCGCTGGGAGCGGCCTATCTGTTGTCATTGGTGGGGGGGTAGTGAGTAGTGAGAAGTGAGAAGTGAGTAGTGAGTAGTGAGAAGTGAGAAGTGCGCAGAGAGAAGTGGACCTTCCTGGGGCACCTTTCCGCCCTAGGTGGCGCCGACGCTCCACTTCATCGGACTCCGAAGGAGCCCATGAAGTACCCTGAGGAGTTCGTCGAGGTCCTGACGAACGGCCTCCGCACCATCATCAGGAACCAGGTCGTTTTCCTCAGCCAGTCTCAGGAGGCATTCGAGTTCTGCCGCGGAACCGAATGCGATACGTACATGCCTCTTGAAGAGCCCGGGAGTTCCAAGGGCATAGCCCTCCACGACGTTCGCTTCGATCGAGATCGCTGCCCGCCGAAGCTGGTCGAACACCACCCATGTGGAGGGAGATCGCGAGGAGGCCGTGAGCTTCAGGACGGAGCCGGCAACAGCATGTGCCTTTTGCCAGGCGACGAGCGACTTGTAGGAACGCATGGCCCACTATTCCAGCGTCCGCCCGCAATTCGATAATCCCATTCACGCGTTGGGATCCGATCCTACTCACTACTCACTACTTACTACTTACTACTCACTACTCACAACCCACTCGAAACCGGCATCGGCAAGTCCATCTCCTCGAGCAACTGTACCATCCGCGGATCGTCGTGCAGGTCGTCGAACCAGAAGGACTTGGTCCGGATCCACGGCAGCCAGGCGTGAGCAGGACGCTGGTTGAGCCAGTAGAAGGCCGCATCCCTGTCCCCCAGCGGTGCATAGATCCCCGCCAGGATCAACGCGGTCCAGGGAATGACGGGCCCGGCCTCCAGCTGGGCCACGATGGCACGGGCTTCGTCCTCCCGCCCGGCCACAGCATAGGTTCGCGCCAGCAGGCCCGTGAAGGCCGGGTTGACCGCGGCCATGCGTTCGTGCACCGCCACCGCGGAATCCATGTTCCCTTGATGCTGGTACCCCATCCCGAGGACCAGGAGCCCGGTGATGTTGTCGGGCGTGTACTCGAGTGACCTGAGGGCCTCGTCGATGCCCCGCTGGTAGTCACCCTTCATGTAGTAGAGGGCCCCCAGCCAGGAAGTGTGCATGGGGGTCAACGGGTCGAGTCGCTGCGCTTCGGTGTGGTGGACGATGGCTTCGTCGATCCGATCGAACAGGACGTGGAACCAGGCCCAGTGGTAGTGGTTCATCGCCAGCGAGGGGTTGAGCGCGTTGGCCTTCTCGAACGCCTCTCTGGCCCCGTCCCAGTCCCACTCGTGATAGACCCGCATGTCGGCCAGCGCGGCCCACGCCTCGGCCAGCGTGGAGTCGAGCGTCACCGCGCGCAGCGCTGCGGCCCGGGCCCGGGACCACACTTCCGGGGTCGAGGCCGGCGAGTGGCCCAGGGTCACGTAACCCAGCGCCAGACCGGCGTAGGCCAGCGGGTCGGCCGGATTGTTGTCCACCGCTTCATGGAAGTAGGCGAGTCCGCGCTGGAAGTCCTCCGGCGTCCCCTTGTTGAGGAAGTACATCCCCTTCAGGTACGCCTCGTAGGTCTCACGGCTGACCGATGGCAGGCTGGCGAGCCGGGCCTCGTCACGTTCCGTCAATTCGATGTCGAGGTTCCTGGCGATGGCCCGGGCCACATTGCTGTGCATCTCCAGCACTTCGTCGGTGTCGCAGCCGAAGAGCTCGTTCCAGAGATGGCGCTCGATGGGGACCGCCTCGATCAACTGCACGTCGAGGTGCACCGAGTCGCCCTGACGCAGGACCGAAGCCTCGACCACACCGTCGACACCGAGCTCGGCCGCGATCTCGGGGATCGACTTGTCGCTGTCGCGATACCGCATGGCCGAACGCCGCGAAATCACCCGGATATTGCCGATCTGGGCCAGCTCACCGATGAGTGCCGTGTGCATCCCCTCGACGAAGTAGTCCTGTTCCGGATCGCCCGAGGAGTTGTCGAACGGGAGAACGGCGATCGACGCCAGACGCGGGGCGGCGGTGGGCGGACTCCCGAACCAGAACAGCGCGACGAGCGCCACCACCACGATTCCCGCCGCCACGGCAACGAACCGCTTGTTGGTGTCCGGTGGGGCCTGTACCGTGGGCAGTTGACCGGATACCGCACCGACGAGCGCGTTGGCCACCTCGTCCGCGGACGCGAACCGATCAGCGGCCACCTTGGCGAGCGACTTGGTGATCACCGCTTCGACAGAGACGGGAATGGTGTCCCGCACCACCCGGAGCGAGGGCACGGGCTCGACCGCCTTCTTCGCCAGGATGGCCTGCGAGTTGACCCCGGTGTAAGGAGGAGTGCCGGCCAGCATCTCGTACAGCACGCAGCCGAGACTGTAGATGTCGGACCGTCCGTCAAGCACGTCCTCGCCGGCGGCTTGTTCCGGGCTCATGTAGTCCGGCGTGCCGAGCGCCATACCCGTTTCCGTGAGATGCTCTCCACCGGCCTGGTCCAGGGCGCGCGCGATCCCGAAATCGGCCACGACCGCCCGGCCACCGTGGAGCATGATGTTTTCCGGCTTGATGTCCCGATGCACGACCCCCTGCTCGTGGGCATACGCCAGGGCCTCCGCGACGTCCCGGCCGATGGCGACCGCGTCGTTCAGGGGGAGCTGCTTCTCACGACGGAGGCGATCTCGCAGTGATTCACCGTCGACCACCGGCATGACGTAATACAGCAAGCCGTCAGCCGCGCCGGAGTCGTGGAGCGGCAAAATGGCCGGATGGCTGAGCCCGGCGGCGATCTCGATTTCTCGTTGGAAGCGTTCGGGCCCCAGGGCCGACGACAGGTCGGGCTGGAGCACCTTGATGGCGACCCGGCGGTGGTGTTTGCGGTCCTCGGCCAGAAAGACCGTCCCCATACCGCCGCGTCCCAGCTCGTCCTCGATGGTGTAACGGTCGGCCAGCGCGCGGTCGAGAATGGCGCGAGTTTCTGACACGGGACGGCTCCGATGCGGGTCTTCATACTATAGAACAGGAACGCCGCCGGGGCCAGGGGGGTCAGGCGCGACTCCTCTTGCCCCCACAAGGCCGGGCTCCTACCGTAGGGCAGGATCGTGTCAGCCGGCGATCATTGCCGTCCTACCCAGTGGACATCCACAACCGGAGGCGGAGCATGAAAGACATCGGGTTCGGGCTGCTTGGTGGGGTGCTGGGCGCAGCGCTGTGGGCCGGGGTGACCTTCGTGACGGAGTACGAGATCGGATGGATCGCCTGGGCCGTGGGGGGCATCGTCGGCTACGCCGTCGCCCTGGGGAACGCCGAGCGGTTACGCGCCCCGACCGCTGCGGGAGCGCTGGCCGTCATCATCACGGTGGTGTCCATCGTCGCAGGCAAGGCGATGGCCGTGCAGATGATGATCCCCAGCGATGCCGAGATCATGGAGATGTTCGCCATTGATTTCGAGGACGAGGAGTACGTCATCTCCTACCTGGCCGACGAGGTCGCGTCCGAGTTCGTGTCGGAGGGCCGAGCCGTCGAGTGGCCGGAAGACGTAGACCCGGGTAGCGCCGCCGAGGCAAGCGACTACCCGGCGGACGTCTGGGCCGAGGCCGTGCGGCGCTGGGACGAGCTGGGCGAAGAGGGCCAGGCCGAATTCCGCCTGGCGCAGGAGGTACAGGCCCGCGCCAACGTGGAAGCCAACCTCCCCGCCATCCGGGAGGCGATGGCCAGTGGCGGGTTCTTCGGCAGCTTCGCACCCATGGACCTGATCTTCTTCGGCCTGGCGATGGTCACCGCATTCGGTCTGGCGTCGGGCGGGAAGTCGGGGGCGTCGGACGACGACGATGAGGAGGTCGTGGACGCAGCCTGACGTCGGCGGCGCACCCACCGCGCATCCACGTCGGGAACATCGTCCGTGCGTGGAGCGTATCACGAGGAACCGATGAGCGAATTCGATTTCGGCGGTGATTCCGTCGCCCGGACCTACGAGGAAGTCCTGGTCCGGCGCATGTTCGGACCGTGGGCCGGGGCCCTGCTCGACGAGTTCGATGACTGGGACGGGCGAACCGTCCTCGACCTGGCCACCGGAACCGGGGTGGTGGCCCGGCAAGTCGCCGAACGGGTCGGGCCTGGTGGACGAGTGATCGGCGCCGATCTCAACGGAGAGATGCTGAAGCTGGCGCGGGCGCGAAGCACAGACGTCACCCCGGCCATCGAATTCGTGGAATGCTCGGCGGACGCGCTGGAACTCTCTGCCGCCTCGATCGACGTGGCGGTCTGCCAGCAGGGGTTCCAGTTCTTCCCCGATCGAGGCGCGGCCGCGCGCGAGTTGGAACGCGTCCTGGTACCCGGAGGACACATCCTGGTGTCCACCTGGTGCCCCACCGGCGAGTGCGTCTTCTGGGATTGGGTGTGCCAGGCCCTGGCCCAAATCGGGGAGCCGGGCATCGAGGCCCTGCTGCGCCTCCCCTTCGATCACATGCCGCAGGAGGATCTGGCGTCCGCGTTCGTCGAGGCCGGATTCATCGACGTCCTGCTGGCCCGGCGCGCGGCCCCACTCGTGTTGCCAGGCGGCATCGAGGAAGCCGTCACCATGGCGTACGCCACCCCCATCGCACCCCACCTGAGGGCCTTGCCGGAGGAACGACGCGACCTGTTCCATCGGGCGCTGAGCCAACGCGTCACGGACGGGAGCCCGGACGGCGCCACGATGGGTGACATGGCTGCGCACGTCCTCAGGGCGACCAAGCCGGCAGCCTGACACCGTCCCATCCATGGAACCTGCAGGTGCCATCATCCGTCGGTGTACCTGGTTCCCTTCCCCAACCCTGGGACATCGCCGATGCACCGACCGATCCTTCTGACCGCCGCCCTGGCCCTGCTCACCACACGGGGCCCGGCCCAGGAAGCCATCGACGAATCTCGCGTAATCGTACCCAGCGACGGTTGGGAACTGGTCGGCGACCTGACCCTGCCTGCGGCCGGTCGAGCGCCCGCGGTCCTGATGCTCAACCAGGCGGCCGGCAACCGGGATGCGTACCGGGCCCTGGCCCGGCAACTGGCGGCACGTGGCATCGCGTCACTGCGACTCGATCTCCGGGGCCATGGCGAGAGCGTCAACCTCGGCGCCTTCGTACCGGGAGAGGTGCGGCGCGACCCGCTGATCTGGGACGCCGAACAGGATGTGACGGCCGCGCTGACATGGATGCGGAACCTCTCGGCCATCGACGGCACCCGAATCGCCGTCGTGGGCGCCAGCTACAGTGGCGAAGAGATGGCCGAGGCGGGACGGCTGGGTGGCTATGCGGCCGCCTACGTGGCCCTGTCCCCCGGTTCCTTCGAAGAGGTCTCCATCGACGGGATCGACGCGAGCGGGGTTCCCTGGCTGTTCGTCGTGTCGCGGGACGAGCGCTTCCTTCAGGAGATCACGACCGAGGTGCGCCGCCGAAGCGACACGGTCGAACTCGTCGTGGTCCCGGGCTCGGCCCACGCCAGCAACCTGCTGGAAGCCCACCCCGGCATGGCCGAGCGCATCGCCGTCTGGCTGGCGACGGTACTGGAAGGGGGCTAGGGCGCCGGCAGCGGAGCGGACAGCTCAGGTCCAAGCGGGTGGTGGCAGCGACGTAGCAAGCGGGGTGCTCCTCACCCCGCTCTCCGGCCTGCTAGGGGGCCGTGATGGCCACGCCGAGTTGGAAGAAATTGGGATTGAGGCTGACGTCGACGGTGATGTCATTGACCGTCGTGGTGATGTCGCCGGACCCGACGTACGACAGGTACGGGGTGAAGGCTATCGTCGAACCGAGGTAGATGTCGTAGCCGGCCCCCAGGGTCCAATCCATCCCGGTACCGACCACGCTGACCCCGGGCGCATCCACACCGGCCCACATGTAGCCGAGGCCTCCCTTCAACCACAGGCCCTGGGTCTTCAGTGGATAGAACAACACGATGGCATTCGTGGTCACGATCCCCAGCGGGAAGATGGCTTCGAACTTGAACCACCATTGGGTCTCCGCCCCGATGACTACCGATGGAGTCAGCGTCCAGCCGAGCCCCAGCATGCCGGAGAAACCGGTGGCTCGCCCATCGATGAGTCCCATGCAGTCGGGGCACTCGATGCCGGCGGATCCGTAGGCAGCCCCCACGGTGAACCACAGGTTGCTCCGCGGGCTCTGTTCCCGTTCCTGGCCAACGACCGGGGTGACACCGAGGGTCAAAGCGATCCCGATTCCCGCCACCACGGTCAGGCTCCGCATGCAGTACTCCACGTTGAGGGTGGCGCAATATGGCGGCCGCGAGGCACGCGCGATAGCAGCGCCCGATAACCGATGGACCGCCGGGCTGAACGCGTCGGGGCCCTTCCCAGTCGAAGGGCCCCTTCCGTAGCGGCGACCGATCACCCTCGGTGCGGCTTATGGAATGGTCAACGCCCCGCCGAACTGCCACATGTTGGGATTGAGATTGACGTCGATGCCGACGTCGTTGACGGTCGTGGACGTGTTGTTGGAACCGAGATAGCTGATGTAGGGCGTAATGGCGACCGTCTGCCCCAGGTAGATGTCGAACCCGGCCCCCACGGTCCAGGACAGGCCGTTCCCCACCGCCACGATGGTCAGATCCGGGGTCTCCCCCACC
>JBDHIK010000223.1:0-3008 GCA_039587475.1 Gemmatimonadota bacterium
GGTGGCGCCGTCGCCTGGGATCTCGCAAGGCCAGTCAGGTGGCCGACTGGCTGTTGGGGACCAGGCTCCGGGTGGATCGTCTGACCGCGGTGGCTCAGTTGGAACGGCCCGCCGCGAACGGGGAGTCCTGCGAGTTCGTCGCTGCGGCCATGAGTGAACTGCTGCGGACCCTGGCGGGCTTCGAGGGTGCCATGGTACACCAGAGCTGCAGGTCGCGAGGTGATGGGTCGTGTGTGTGGCAGGCAGAGGCGGTCGATATCAAGGATCCTTACTAGGAGAGTCGATGGCGGACATGTCGGGGTTGGATCGAAGTGCGCTCGCCGGCGCCCTCGAGGCCATGGGTGCGGACGGGTGGCTGCTGTTCGATTTTCACGGGATCAACCCGGTCACCCCCCGGGTGCTGGGCCTGGAGGGCATGGCGACCCGGAGGCTGTTCGTTCTCATTCCACGGCAGGGCGACCCCGTGGCCGTGGCTCACAAGATCGAACTCCAGCCGCTGCAGGGCTTTCCGGGCCGGGTGGAGCCTTACGCCAGATGGCAGGAGCTCGAGGCCGCTCTGGGACCCCTGGTGAAGGGGAAAACCCTGGCGATGGAGGTCTTCCCGGAGGACGGCGTCCCGTACCTGGACCGGGTCCCGGCCGGAGTGGTGGAACTGCTGACCAGGCTGGGGGCGACCATCATACCCTCGGCACCGCTGGTGACGAAGTTCTCGGCCGGGTGGATGCCCTCGGAGGTGGCGGATCACCGGTTCGCCGCCGAAGTGATCGCCGGCGTAGCTCGGAGCATCCTGGCTGAAGTCGTGGCCGAGCCGGGCTCAGGGGTGGGAGAGGCCGAGGTTCAGGCCCGGGTCATCGCCGCCATGGAAGAGGGCGGCCTGGAGCTCGACACCCCACCCATCGTGGCCTACGGGGCCAATGCGGCCAATCCCCATTATGAGCCTCGAGTCGGCAGCGACGCCCGGCTGGAACCGGATCAGGTCGTCCTGCTGGATCTCTGGGGTGGCCGGACCCGGGAGACGGTCTTCGCCGACCAGACGTGGATGGCCTTTTCGGGTCGGCGCCCTCCGGAGCGGGTGGAGCAGGTCTGGGGAGTGGTACGAGCGGCCCGCGACGCGGCCGTCGAGGTCATCCGGGAGGCGATCGAAGCCGGCCGGCCCGTAGCGGGGTACCACGGTGATCGGGCAGCACGGCAAGTTATTGAGGCTGCAGGCTTTGGAGACTTTTTCGTACACCGGACCGGCCACTCCATCGACCGGGAACTGCACGGATCCGGGCCCCATCTCGACGATTACGAGACCCACGACGACCGGGAGCTGATGCCCGGGGTGGGGTTCTCCATAGAGCCCGGCATCTATCTGCCAGGGGAGTTCGGGGTGCGCAGTGAGATCAACATGTACTGGGGAGCTGAGGGTCCCGTGGTGACCCCCGACGAGCCCCAGGGATCTCTGATCCTGGCGGGATGAAATTGGCCTCTAGCCAACTTCTCGATCAGAGGGTATGATAGCGGCCGCCCGAAAAAGGGAGCGCCCATGGCCGGGCGCGAGTCGAGCGGCCGGTCGGCTGAAGGTCGCACCCTCCTTGGGCTGTAGCATGAAGAGCAGTTCCACTTAGCGACATCGAAGGCACTTGGGGTTTCAGTCCGTTACCTCTACGTGACGCTGCTTGACAGCCTTTGGGGTGGAGCACATATTGATCGGGTCGGCCGGGCCGCGGTCGACGTTTCCAAGATCAGCTCGACACCAAAAACTGCTTGTTCCAAGCAGAACGATTCAACGCAGTCGCTGGCCCCAATTGGGCGCGGAGCATTGTGTCCGTGCCCCCACGAAACGCCGCTGACGCGGCTGGAGCTGTGCCAACAGCATCTGGCGTAAGTCGTTGCGGCTGAAAGACATCTCGGCGAAGGGCATCTCCCACCTTGCTCTTCTGTCCTTCGCCGACCTGGTCGTGGTCAACAGGCAACTCGCCGGAAGGGAGGCGTGTGCGACAGACTTTTGTTGTTGGAGCAGGATCTGATTGTTCACCCTGTAGGAGGACGTTTCTCATGACACAAAGTTGTGTGAGCGCCTTCGCTCGCGCGGCACGGACATTCGTGCTGGCGACGCTGATTGCTGGGCTTGGGGCCGGGACGGCTCTGGCGCAGTCGGTCAGTGGTAAAGTCGAAGGTACGGTGCGTGACCAAGCGGGCGCACCCATCGCCAACGCCCAAGTATTCATCGTGGGGACGACATTCGCCGCCACGTCGAATGCCGACGGCTATTACTTCCTCAACAACGTGCCGATCGGGACGCACACCTTGCAGGCCAGCTTCATCGGCTACAAGGCGACCCAGGTCGAGGGCATCAAGGTTCTCAGTAACCAGACCCTGACCCAGGACATTACGCTCGAGGCCACTCCGTTCGAGGTCGAGGAGATCACGGTCGTTGCCGCGGTCAATCCTCTGGTACCGCGAGACGAAGTGACCACCAAGCAGCGGATTGACGGCGACTACTCCAAGCCACTCCCGGTTGACCGGGTCACGGCGGTGCTGTCGCTGCAGCCAGGTGTTACCTCCTCGAACAGCGGCGGTACCCTGTTCATCCGCGGCGGGCGTTCGGACGAGGCTGCGCTGTATATCGATGGTGTCCCGGCCCAATCAGGTAGCCGGAACAACGTCAACACCACGCAGACCTCCACTCGTGCCTCGCAGACATTCGGCAACACGGTCAACACCGTGGCGGTCAATGCCTTCGAGCAGGCCTCGGTCACCACTGGTGGCGCCGCGGCCGAGTTCGGCAACGCCCAGTCCGGCATCATCGCGCTGGAAACCCGTTCGGGCGGTCCGGCATGGACCGGGTCGTTGGGCTACGAGAGCAACGACTTCACCAGCAGCTCCTACGGCCTCAACCGTATCACCGGCAGCGTCTCGGGTCCGATCACCCAGGGGCTGACCTTTTTCCTCGGTGGTGACCTCGAGGGCCGTCAGTCGGCCGTGCCGGGCCAGGATCGGGACCAGAACCCGATCTTCGTGCA
>JBDHIK010000224.1:0-3008 GCA_039587475.1 Gemmatimonadota bacterium
CGCCACCGTTGACCCCCACCCCGTCGGCGGTGGCGTTCAACGTCACCGGCCCCTGCCCGGTCTGGAAATCCGCGCTGGTGGTCTGGCGCAGGAAGGCCACCCGGCCCGAGATGTACGGGGCGACGGTGTTGCTGCCCACCAGGATGACGTAGCGCGGTTCGATGAACACGCCGTTGATAGTGGTATTGGGATCGTTCAGGACGTTGGGCTGCCCGGCCAGGAGGTTCTGACGGTGGGTGGTCCATTGGAACCCGGCACCGAGCGAGAACAGGCTGGGGGTCCAGCGGGCCTGAAGCTCGAACCCGGCGCCGGGATCGACATTCTGGTAGATCGGATTGTCGCCGAACAGCGTGGACGAGAACAGAGACGCCTGCAGCGAAAACTGCTGGGCCGATTGCGACTGGCCGGGCTGGGCGGCCACGAAGGCGGCGATGACGAACGACAGAGCTACACGGGCGGATGTTGCCATGGTGGTACCCTCGGCACGATGGTGCGTATTCCCCGGCCACGCCGATGCGGGCCTCGTGCTATGGGGAAAGCAACTGTCGTGCCCCAGGGTCCCAGCGCCACAGCGCCCGACCTAAGTCAACCCCTCCCAGCCACTTAGTCTGTTCAACGAGGTCCTGCCAGTCACGGCGGCCCGCCAGCACTTCACGCCCAACCGGGGTGATTTCCAAGGCCTGGTCGAGGAAGTCCCGGGATGGCCGTGGCCCGGCCGGCCGGATCGCCCCCTGCCCCGGCGACCCGATGACCAGGGGTTCGGTGCCTCCGCTGAGACCGGCCAAAACCTCCCAGAACGAAGCGTCCCCCATGAACGGCGCGTCCTCCAGCTCCAGGCAGGCTCGAAACAAGGAGCCTGGGGTAGCGGCCCCGGCGTCGACGGTCCCGAGGATCTGCCGTTCGGTGCGTGACAGCCCGTCGAGTGGTGCCGGAAACTCCTCGAGGTGGCGTTCGACGGTCGCCGCGAGAAAGGGGAGCACGGCCGTGTCGTCTGACGACAGCCCCGCCCAGGCGACCGGTTCGGATTGGGTGAAGGCATCCCACGCCAGGGCGCCGAGTGCCAGATGGCGGTCGTCCAGCGACTCGCGGTCCTCCAACCAGTCGGCCAGGAGTTCCGGTGCCGTGTGGCCAATGAAGGCGTCGCGGCACACCATGCTGAGGATGGTGTCGTCGGGGATGTCCGCCTCCAGGACGGCCAGGATCTGTAGCAGCTGGAGCTGGTCGTAAAGATCGTGTTCGAACCACAGCACCAATTCGGGGTGATGCCGGGCGCTGCCGATCTTCGTGTCGCGCAACCGGAAGTCCTGGCGGACCCGTTCCTCGCTGCCCCAGCCGCGCTGCGCGATGAACCGGGCGCGGACGTCCGACATCTCCTCGAGCGTCAGGCCATGCGGGACCGGCCCCTCGTGCAGCGGGTCCCGCCAGGGGAAGATGTGGCCCGGGATGCCGGACCGTTTGAGTGCGGCGACAGCGGAATCGCCGTTGGTCACGACCAGCATGTCCGGACACTACCCGGGGAACCACGCGGAGGCAACCGAAGCGTCCGTGGCTAGAACGCCTCGCCGAACCCGAAGTAGAACCCGTTGGCGTTGTCGTGGAGTCCCCAGGCGAAGTCGGCCCGGACGTTGATCTGCTGCCCTTTGACGAGGAGGAAGCGGAGACCAAATCCCACACCTGGACGGAAGCCGTTACTCTGGAAGGCGCGGAGCGTCGGTGCGACCTGGCCGGCCGAGGTGAAGGCCACGACGCCGAAGCGCCGCCACACGGGGACCCGGTACTCGACCTGGAGGCCCACCAGGTAGTCGTCGCGGTAGCGGCCGCCGAAATAGCCCCGCCCCAGGTCCCCGCCACCCCATTGGGGCATGAAGTCGAAGGGCGGCGTGTTGGTCGAGGCGATGCCGAGGCCCCGAATGGCCAGCACCGTGCCCGGGAACAGCGTGAAGTAGCCTCGCAGGTCGGCCGACAGGGTGCCGTAGTCGAAGCTGGGCCCGAAAGCGCCCGTCGAGTACACAGCGCGGAACTGATGGTACTGGCCGCGGGTCGGCCAGCTGGTGCTGCTGCGACTGTCGTAGGTGACCGACGGCCCCAGGCTGAACAGCTGTCCGTCCTGGGCGCCGGGCACCAATCCCGTGGCGACCTGCCCGCCGGAATCGGCCTGGATGATGTCCCGGAAGATGGCCGCGCCGACCACCCCGACATACCAGCCGGGTTCGACTTCGCGCTGCAACTCGCCGTCCAGGCCGAACGACTCCGGGGTGAAATCCTCTTCGGCGGAGGTCGGGGTATCGTTCCCGACGCCCCAGAACGTCGTGGGGAACTTCCGATAGCCGATGCCGCCACTGAGGCGGTAGCGACCGCCGTCGGGGTGGAGTTCGCCGCTCACCCCGACGAAGGTCTGCTTCTCGGTCGTGAAGACGGCAGAGGCGCTGATGGACGAGGTCAGCTGCCGGGTCTCTTCCCCCTCGGCGGCCGGAATGGTGAAGAAGTAGTTGACGCTGGCCCCGAAAGCGAAACCGGTCTCCGGCGTGTAGAAGATCACCGGGATGGGAATGAGGGACGGTCCCGGCGCTTCCGTCGAATCGGCGATGGTGGCGCTGGAGTCCGGGACCGCGTCCTGGGCCCGGAGCGGACCGCCGAGCGCGGTCGTGAGATACAGCACGGCCACCAGGCCCGCTGCCGGCATCGGGCTCGTACGAGAAGACGTGTGCGGAATAGCGGGACGGGGTCGGAGGATGAGCGTGTGGCGCGGTCGACGAAGTTAGTGCCGACGCGTCGAGAGTTGCAAGGCGAGCGCCGCCGGCTGAGTTCTCGACCGGATGTCGCGAGTGTCACCGAGCGACGACGACTGAGTCCTCCCGGGCGTGCAATGGCGCGGTATTGACTCGCTCCGATGCCGCGAATGAAAGACGAGCGACGAGGACTGGGCTCTCGACCGGATGTGGCGAGTGTCAGCGAGCGACGACGACTGAGTCCTCCCGGGCGTGCCAAGGGCGCGGTAGTGACTCGCT
>JBDHIK010000225.1:0-3670 GCA_039587475.1 Gemmatimonadota bacterium
GACCTCGAGACCCTGCCCAGCTCCGAAATTGCCCAGGTACCCTACCAGGAATTCACCGTCGTTCCGTCGCAGCGAATCGAGCGGGGGCCGTTCGACTATTCCCGGGGCGTAGCGTTCCGAATCGACCCCGTTGGGGATGACCACGATGCGATCCGGAGAAACCCCTTTTCTCTCGATGCGGCGCCCGAAGGACTCGGTCACCACCACCACCCGCGTGGCTCTCTGCAGAAGCGCCCGCTCGAGCGCGAACAGCGCGTTGGCTTGCCGGCCGCGCAACAGCCCCATCCCCGCCAGGTAATCAGGCCACAAGTCCCGGACCTCCAGAATGAGAGGTACCCGGTGAAACCAGCTGAGGAAGGCCCCGGACACGTGGGGAAAGAACGGTGGCGAACTGGCGATCAGCGCATCGCACTCCGCCAGGGCCGGCACGCCGCGCAGCCCACTGAGGCCCATGAAGGAGAGGTTGTTCGCCAGGGTCCGTGCGAATCCATGCTTGGGGCTGGCATACAGCCAGGTCCGACGAACGTGAACGCCCTCGAACTCTTCATCCACGAACAGTCGGCGCCGGTAGCCGGGGTGGATCCGCCCTTCAGGCCGGTTGGGCATCCCCGTCAGGACCGTCAGGTGCGCCCCGCGGGACAGCCAGCGAGCCCCCATTTCCATGACACGGGCCGGACCGGCACCGACCTCGGGCGGGAACTGCTGTACCAGATAGCCGACGTGCAATGGCCTCATGGCACAGCCGTTTCCGCTTGGAGATCGGCCCCATCGCTGGTGGGGGTCGAGTGACCGGCCGTCACCGGCCATCCATCGTGTGTCGGCGTTCCACCAGCAGGTACAGTACGGCCAGCAGGCCCCAACCGGCCAGCGCCGCCCAACCGGAGGCTCCGGGCAGGCGAGTTCCGATGACCGTCAATACGCCGAGCACCATCGTGACCAGCACCACGATCAGGGCGACGCGGGCATGGCTGTATCCACTGAGGATGGCCCGCTGGTAGGCATGAGACCGGTGGGCGGCGTACCACCGCTGCCGCTTGAACATGCGCCGGAGGAGCGTCACCGTGGCATCGAACACGAAGACCCCCAGGAGGAGCGCCCACCAGACCACCGGGAGCGCGCCGGCTCGCTCCGAGCCCAAGGCCAGGACCCCAAACGTGAAACCGAGGAAGCCGCTACCGACGTCGCCCATGAAGATCCTCGCGGGCGGCCTGTTCCACAGACCGAACCCGGCACAGGCCGCGGCCACGAGAAGACTCAAGGTCGCAAGGCCATCCTGCCCCACGGCAAGTAGCAGGAAGGCGCCGAACGACCCGACCACCACGCCTTCGCCGGCCGCGAGCCCATCGCTGCCGTCCATGAAGTTGTAGAGGTTGATGAGCCAGACGATCCCGACGACCGCGACGGCCGCGCCCCAGGGACCGAGCGTGATCACCCGATCGCCAAGATGAAGCTCCGGGTATCCACCCAGCCACGCCACCGCCCAGCCGGCAGCAAGGAAGTGAACGGCCAACCGGACCCGGGGACGAAGATCCACGCGGTCATCGATCCATCCAACGGCCGCCACTGCCAATCCGCCACCGACGAGGGCGACGGTCATGTCGATCGAGAGCTGTCCGCCGATGTACAGCACCGCCACCGTCGCCAGAACGACGGCAACGATACTCAGCCCGCCGCCCCTGGGTGTCGGCGTGGTGTGCGATGACCGATCGTTGGGAATGTCGAGGAAGGCCCGGGCCAGGGCATACCGACGGGCCAGGCCGGTCAGCAGGAAGGCGGCAGCTACGCCGAGGAGCGACCACAGGGCGAGAGTCATGGGGTACGGCCCCCGCCATCCCGGTCACCATCAACCTCGATGCAGTAGCGGATCGGGACGCCGCCCGTTCCTGCCAGCGTCACCACCGGGGCAGGAATGCGCACTCCGAATGCCGGGCAGTACCACGCGGTGGGCGCATCCGACTCACCCCGATCGACCTCGCAAGCGACGGCGCCCTCGAACGTCACCCTGATCCGCAGCTCCCCTGCCTCCAACACCATGCCATCCGACGACTCCTCGACCATCGCGAAGGCCGGGTGAAAATGGAGAAAGTCCTGAAACGGGATTCCCGCTGGCTCGACCTCGTCCTCCACCGTCAGCCCGGCCGCCGAGCAGCGGATCTTCCTGCGGTGCCGGACGCCGCCAGAGCCGAAGGGCCGGCACAGGGCTTCGACGACGGCTTCTTCAGGACCCGACTCGAAGGCGAGGAGAGACACACTCGCTCGTCCGCCGACGCGGAAGGTCCCCCAGTTCTCCGACTGCTCCCGCTCCGCCACCATGACGGTATTGTGCGCCCGTGTCGACCGGACATACGATCGGAGCGGGTCGTCGTCGTACCCGGCCACGCCGGAATCCACCAGTACGCGCTGGCCCCCGGTGTCCCACTCGTATCCGAGCGCCCCGCAGTGACTGTGCGCCGGCTGGTGTTGCGGGCCCGGCGGGCCCACGTCAGCCACGAGCACCCGCCCGTCGTTTCTCCAACCAACGAACCCCGAGTCACGAAGGGCCCACCCGCCGGACACGCCTGGTTCTTCGGGCAGATCGGTCCACAGTCGCCGAGCGAGGGTTTCCAGATATCCATGGCTGGGCGCGATGCCGTCTGCGGAATCGTTGAGGAGGTGGGGCAGGCCGTCGGGCCTGCTGAGCCGTAGCCACGCGTGCCACATGCGACCGGCCACCGAGAGCATCGCTGGAGGTACGGGGGCCGAGACGGCTCGGGCCAGGAGGATGGCCTCGAACAGATCCGCCATGGCGATGGCGTGGTACATCGGCGACCGCTCGGCATGCCCGCCGTCCGCCAGCACTTGGTCTCCGAACTCGCGCCATAGTTCCGGCAACCAGGTCCTACCCCACCGCTCGCCGGTAGCTCCGCCAAATGTTAGCCCCCCCATCGCCAGCGCCTGCAGGTTTTTCTGCAAGTGATCGGCTTGAAGATGCAGTTCCCGGCGCCGCTCGAGCGACCCCAACCTGCGTCACCAAGCTCTGCGTCATCCGGTCCACCAGTTCCGGGGAGAGCGCCTCCGACACCAGGGCTAGCGTGACGATCCAGTTGAGAGCGCGTTGGGAGATGACATAGGGTTCCCAGCCCGGGCCACGGCCGCCCTCGGTAGCTGTCATCCATGAATCGACCAGCGCCTCGAGCCTTCGGAGTGGAGCGGCATCGCCGGTGTGGCGATAGGCCCAAGCCACGTCGGTTGCATACTCGAAGTAATGAAGGTGGTAGGTCCAGAGTGGTTGGTGATACTCACGGCTCCAGTCGACCTCCGGGAGGATGTCAGAGACCCCGAGGAAACTGAACTCGTTGCGGCCGATGGCCTGGGCCACCACCTCGCATTCCGGGTGGCGCGGCCCCCAACGCTGAACCTCCGCGACAATGCTCGGCCAGCGCGGCGACCACCATCCATCGATGCTCGGCGTGGGAACCGTGCGCCGCCCTTGCCATCGGCGCCAGGGCCAATACAGCCACTGGATTGGCCGCAAGTGCCTGGCGGTTCGCGCCATCAGGAGCAGCGAGCGTATGGGTCTCAATCGTGATACGTTGCGGGAGTAGCCTGAGTACCTTGCAGTCTCCCTATTATAGCCAAGTCCGGGTGATCGTGTGAACGTCCGAGGCGCCGTCCATGAGTATCCAGTCGC
>JBDHIK010000006.1:0-58310 GCA_039587475.1 Gemmatimonadota bacterium
AGGGACGTTCCTGTTGACCGACACCGAAGGTGGCACTGGAACATGACACCGGACTGGCATCCAGGGGCGCCGTCGCTCGACCGCCTGCACGATGCTCTGGTCGACGCCTTTCCTCGTATCGACGGGGAGGGACAACGCGTCGGGGCCGCCCTGTACCGGTTGTTGGCCAGTGGCGAGCCCATCACCCCCGGCACCCTGGGACACCATCTGGGCTGGGTCACCGGAGAGGCCCGTCGCTACGTCACAGAGAGTGAGCTCCGCAGTCAGGTGGAGTGGGACGGACCGGCCCGCAATCGGATCGTCGGGTTCGGAGGTCTGACCACGCGCCACTCGCGGCACAGCCTCCTCATCGATGGCCGGCGCCTGTCGACGTGGTGCGCATGGGACGCCCTGTTCATTCCAGAGATTCTGGGGGCCCACGCCAGGGTGGAGTCCGTCTGCCCGGTCACCGGCGAGCCGGTGCGGCTGCTCATTGCCGGAGACAGGATGGAGCGTCTGGCGGACCGGGAGCCAGTCGTGTCGTTCAAGGTGCCGGACGACTCGATCCGTTTCGAGAGCAGCGACCGGGAGATCCTCGAGTTTTGCAGCTACGTGAACCTGTTCGCCAGCCGTCAGGCGGGGACGTCCTGGATCAGCACCCGCCCGGGAACGTTTCTGCTGACCCCCGCCGACGCCTTCACCCTGGCGCGGCGCTGCAACGCTACCCGGTTTGGCATCCTGCTCCGGGGCGAGCCGTCCCCACCCAACGGAAACCATCAGGGCGAGGTGGCCTGACGGAGCGGCCGACCGCCAGGCGGAGCCGCGGCCGGTCCTCGCCTCCCCTTCCCTCCCGGCGTATCTTGGTGGCATGACGGAAACCACGGACACGCATTCGGTGCTGGGCGACGCCCTGGCGGGACGCTACGAGATCGTCAAGGAACTGGGCCGCGGCGGCATGGCCACGGTCTACCTGGCCCGTGACGTCAAGCACGACCGGGACGTGGCCATCAAGGTCCTGCATCAGGACCTGGGCGCCGCCATCGGGCCCGAGCGCTTCCTGCGCGAGATCAAGGTGGCCGCCAACCTCCAGCATCCCAACATCCTGCCGCTCTTCGACTCCGGAGAGGCCAACGGTCGTCTCTATTACGTCATGCCGTTCGTCGAGGGCGAATCTCTGGGCGACCGATTGAAGCGTGAAGGCCAACTGCCCATCGAGGCCGCGGTGCAGGTCACCCGAGAAGTGGCCGACGCGCTCGACCACGCCCACAAGCAGGGCATCATCCACCGGGACATCAAGCCCGACAACGTCATGCTGGTCGGCAAGCACGCCATCGTCGCTGATTTCGGTATCGCCCGCGCGGTAGAAGCGGGACAGGCCAAGTCCCTGACGCAGACCGGCATGGCCGTGGGCACGCCATTGTACATGAGCCCGGAGCAGTCGTCCGGTGAGCACGTCGACGGCCGGGCCGACGTCTACAGTCTGGGCTGCATGCTGTACGAGTTGCTGTCGGGCGAGCCACCCTTCACGGGCAAGACGGCGTCCGCCATCATGGCCCGCCATGCCATGGAGGACCTCCCCGACGTCCGCATCGTCCGACCCACCGTTCCCGACGAGCTCCAGGACGCCATCGATCAGGCGACCGCGAAGAGCCCGGCCGACCGCTTCGCAACGGCCGGGGACTTCGCCGAGGCGTTGGGGGAAGCCCACGTCATCGTCAGTTCCGAGCGGCTCACGGCTCGGCGGACGGCACAGCGACGAGTCCACGCCCCGCCGCCCAAGAAGGGCCCTTCCAAGGCGCTGCTGGGCGGAGCCGCCGCGGTGGTGGTCATCGCCGTCGCCGCCTGGGCGCTATTGCTTCGTGGCGGACAGACCGGAGGCGGATCCGGGGCCGGAGTCGTCGCGGGCCTCGATGCCACCAGCGTCGCGGTGCTCTACTTCAGCGACTTGTCACCGTCCGGCGACCTGACCTACCTGGCCGATGGCCTCACCGAGGAGCTCATCGACCGGTTGTCCCAGGTACGCGAACTCGACGTCATTTCCCGGAACGGCGTTGCCCCCTACCGTGACGGCGCGGTGGCCCGGGACAGCATCGCCCGGGCCTTGAGCGTCGGCAGCCTGATCGCGGGCGAGGTGGAGCGCAGCGGTGACCGGGTCCGGGTGACCACCCGGCTGGTGGACGGCAACAGCGGCGCCGAGTTCGAGCGCGCCAGCTTCGAGTTGCCCGCCGACCAGTTGCTGCTGGTGAAGGACTCCGCGGCCCAGGTCGTGGCCAGCCTGTTTCGAACGCGGTTGGGTGAAGAGATCCGCACGCGGGAGCGACGGGCCGGCACCTCCAGTGTGGACGCATGGTCGCTGGTCCTTCAGGCCGAGCGCTGGCGCAAGAGCGGGGAGGACCTGATCGCGTCCGATAGCGCGGCCCAGGGGTTCGCGCTGTTCGACCGGGCCGACTCGTTGCTGGCGCAGGCGCAGGCAGCCGATCCCCAATGGATCGCCCCCATCGTGCAGCGGGCCCAGATCGCCTACCGGCGCACCCGGCTGGCCGACGACATGGCCGAGCTGTTTCGCTGGGTCGATGTCGGCACGGCGCACGCCGAACGGGCCCTGGCGCTGGATCCGAACTACCCCGAAGCCCTCGAGGCCCGCGGTAACTTCCGCTACTGGGCCTGGCTCAACGACCGCGAGCCCGACCCCGAGAAGGCCGAAGCGCTGCTGCTGGGCGCCAAGGCCGACCTGGAAGCAGCCGTGGATCGGGATCCGACGCTCGCGAGCGCCTACTCGATGCTGAGCCACCTCTACTACAACACCGACGACGGCATTACCTCCGTCATCCTGGCGGCGCGGACCGCCTACCAGGAGGACGCCTATCTGGAAGCGGCCGACCGGGTGCTGTGGCGCCTGTTCACCGGGCATTACGACCTGGAGCAGTTTCCCCAGGCCAGCCGATGGTGCACCGTGGGCCGGGAACGGTTCCCGGAGAGCTTCCGCTTCGCCGAGTGCCAACTCCTGGTCATGGCGACCGGCACTTCACCGCTGGATGTCGATCATGCGTGGCAGTTGCAGCGGGAGGTGGCCGATCTCGTGCCGGAACCGGTACGGGAGTTCCAGTCGAGCCGGGCCCAGATGTGGGTCGGCGGCATTCTGGCCCGGGCGGGTCTGCCGGACAGCGCCCGGGCCGTCCTGGGGGAGGCCCGTGTGACCCCCCAGGTGGACCCCGACTACGAATTGTCGTGGCTCGAGGCCTACATGAGGGTGTTGCTGGGTGACAACGACGAGGCCATCAGACTGCTGCGGTTGTACCTGTCCGCCAACCCCGGCTTCGATACCGGCGAGCCCCAAACAGGCGATCCGTACTGGTGGTGGCGTGATCTCCAGGAGCATCCCGACTACGAGGAGATCCGGGCCGTCACCATGTAACCCGCCGAGGACAACCGTTTGCGGCGGCCCGGCACTTGCGTAAAGCCGTACTGAGGGTATATCCCATCTTACATCCTCAAGACACCGATCTGGGCCCCTGGGTTCGGGGTTCGTCAATATGATGCGCTCAACGTCGACATTCCGTCGGATGTTCGTCATCCGCTATCCGCAGACCACTGCAGGAGACACTCCATGAGTATCCACACCCTCCGAAGGCTGGGAATCGGAACTGTGATTCTTTCCGAGCAGCCGTCGGAACCCGACATGCAGTCCATTACCGTGCCGACGGTCAGCATCAGCGACCCTTCGGCCATCGAGGCGCAGCTGAACGACATCCGGGACCAGATCTGGGAGCCCGGGGAGAAGAGCCTCCCCAACCAGACCCTGTCAGACATCAAGGACCAGGCGACGGCCACGCCGCCCGACTTCCCGGGCGCCTTCGCCTCGGCCCTCGACCTGCTGCAGCAGGGGCAGGCCGAAATCCAGGCCGGCGAGGAAGCCCTGCTCCTCGAATTGGCGGATCTCCTGACCCAGTACTTCGAAGCCCTGGGCGGTTTTGACGCCGGGCTGTGCATGATCTTCCCGGGCACCAGTGACGATTGCACGACCCAGAAAGACTCCGCCGGCATCTTCGTACCGGCCGGCGCCCTCAACCAGACGACCGTGTTCACCATCACACGGATTGCCGGAGGGTGCCTCTACACCGACAACCCGCAGTCGAACGAGTGCTACAACTACACGGCCATCCCGGACGTGCCCTTCAATTTCCCGGTCACACTCGGAGAGTGCATCGACCCGGGATTCGTCAGGGCGGGACAGGAGGGACTGATTCGCCTGGGCGCCCAGGACGATGACGTCATCGATCCGACCACCGGCCAGCCGCGGGTCCAGACCCTGCCGCCCCCGGACGACCCGCAGAACGACTTGGACTTCCTGGCCTGTCAACCGGCCATCATCGCCGGGGCCGATGCGCCCGACGGGCTGTTCCAGTTTGCCCAGCGCGGCTGGGACCGCGTCAAGTCCGGCGTGTCGCAGTTGCTGACGCCGGCCCCGCTGCACGCCAACGTTGCGCTGGCGCTCAGCACCGGCTACGGCGGCAAGAAGGGTTCGCTCAGCGACGTGGCGGGCATCCTTCCTTCACAGATGAGCATCCACCAGGGTGACGGGCAGACCGGGCCCATCGGCAGCGAAGCGCCCATCGACCCGGCCGTGTCGGTCACGGACGTGAACGGTGACCCCGTCTGGGGAGCCTCGATTCATTTCCGGGTCCTGTCCGGCGGCGGCGCCGTGGTGCCGATGGCCTCGATTCATTTCCGGGTCCTGTCCGGCGGCGGCGCCGTGGTGCCGATGACCGTCACCAGCGATATCAACGGGGTGGCGCAAGTCACCAGTTGGACGCTGGGAGCCAGCCCGGGACTCAACGTCCTCGAGGCCTGGGCCCGTGGTATCGCCGACCCGGCCGACGCAGCCGAGAGCTACAACGGCGGCGTCTTCCAGGATCCGGACTTCGCGGTGCCGCATGAGATCGGCAAGCTCCAGTTCAACGCCGACGGGGTCATCCCGGGCGGCGGCGAGCTCATCATTCTCAATGACGTGGACGTCTTCAACCAGACCGGCACGCTCAACCCCAACAACCGGATGCTGGTCGACAACCTGGTCGACTTCTACAACAGCCAGCGCGGCAGCCAGACCACGGTGTGGTTCGACCGTGGCCGGGGCTCCAAGTGCTTCGAGACCAGCGGGTGCCTCGATCCGGACCTGGTCACCATGACCAGCGTCATCACGGCGGCGGGCCTGACCCGTGTCGACAACAACTCCGACAGCAAGAACCGCTACGACGTGATTCCGGCAAACGTCAGTTCCATCATCCTGTGGAATCCGACCGTGGCGTTCCAGAAGGGTGAGATTGCCGCCTTCAGCACCTTCCTGGCCGAGGGCGGCCGCCTGATGCTGATTGGCGAGGAGAAGGACTTCGTGGGCGCCAACGGCATCCGCGCAGCCAACCGGCTCATCGCCGATCTCGGCGGCACGTGGGACGTGAATGGGGACAACGTGGACTGCGGAGGCACGGTCCTCCCGGCCGCCAGCATCAACACGGCCCACCCCATCATGCGCGGCATTACCGGTCTGTCGATGAATTGTTCCGCGTCGACCAGCCAGAGCACCACCAGCGCCGACCGGCTGTTCAACAGCAGCGCCAACGACAAGGTGCTGGGCGGCGTGGCGGTCGACCTCCTGCCATAGCCGTGATAGCAAGCTGCACGAACAACGCCCCGGGGCTCTGGCTCCGGGGCGTTGTTCGTTCAGCACCTCATGCCCGTGGCCGCACCAGCATGGTGAGGCCGCCCTTGGGGGTCAGCGTCACCCCAGGGTCTACCTCGACCTCTCGATCCGGCAGCCGGTCGAGGCGGTAGTGGCGGACCACGGTGCTCATGATCACCGCGGCCTCTACCATGGCGAAGTGGTTGCCGATGCACTGGTGCCCTCCGCCGCCGAAGGGGAAGTACGCAAAGCGCGGCCGCTGCCGTACCTCTTCGGTCGTGAAGCGACCGGGATCGAACCTGTCCGGTCGGTCCCACCAGGCAGGGTCACGCTGGGTCACATAAGGACTCAGGACCACCAGCGATCCCACCGGGAGGTCGGTACCCGCCATGGTGTCCGTCTGGATGACGCGGCGCGAGATGATCCAGGCCGGGGGATAGAGCCGCAGCGCTTCTGAAAAGACCCTCCCGTGCAGCCCCAGACGCATCAGATCCTGGACCGCCGGTACGCCTTCGCCCAGCGTGGCGGCCTCATCGGCCAGCTGGCGGTCGACCTCCATGTCGCCCGCCACCAGGTACCAGGTCCACGACAATGCGCTGGCTACCGTTTCATGACCCGCGATGATCATGGTCAACATCTCGTCGCGCAGGGCGCGGTCGTCCAGGTTCAGGCCCGTCTCCGGGTCCATGAGCCTGGCCAGCAGGTCCGGGACACCCGTCTCGGGGTCCACCGCCTGTCCCGAGTCGCGGCGGCGACGGATGGTGCCGTAGATGGTTCGGTCGAGTACCGCCATCGCTTCCCGGAACTCGCGGCGCCGCCTGGTGGGCAGCCAGCGCGGGATCAACCGGAGTGTCTGGGCCCGATACATGATGGCGTGGAGCACGGTCATGGTGGCCCGAGCAACGGCACCGCCTCGTCCCGAGAGATCCACGCCGAACAGCGCCCGCGTCACGATGTCGAGCGCCACCAGCAGCATCTCCTCCGCGACGTCGATCGGCTCGCCCCGGTCGACGCGTGGCTGCCATCGTGCGGTCATCCGCTCCGCGGCCTGTACCATGAACGGGACGAAGTCTTCGATGCGGTCGCGGTGAAAGGACGGCTGCTCGGCGCGGCGCCGTTCCAGCCACTCGGCGCCATCCATGGTCAGAAGGCCTTCGCCGGTGATCTCTGCCAACAATCGGTACTGGAAGGTCCGCTTGTCGTAGCGCGATGCGTGCTTCACCAGCACCTGCTCTACATCCTCGGGATGGGTGAGGAGCGTGAACCCGATCCGCCGCCAACCAAAGGCCCCGATCCGGCCGGCCTTGGCAGCGTAGTTCCGGAAATATTCGTGGGGTTGTCGTTGCAGGACTCGCAGTTCGGCCAGCGACGGCATGTCAGGAGGACGTCGTCGGAGAGGAGCTCAGGGAAGGCCGGGCACCGAACTGGAGCGCGAAAGGCACCCGCACCAGCGCCAACCCCTGCACGACCATGACGTTGGTGATGAAGAAGAACACCGCCTCTTCGATCGGCAGACCGAAGAGGTGCCAGCCGGTGGTGGCCTGGGGTGAGATTTCCCAGATGCCGACGCCGATGGCGATGCGGTCGCAGATCCACAGATAAACGGTCGGCACCAGGACCCCCTGCCCGATGACTCGGCGCATGGCCCAGAGGAACTGGCCGCCGATGCCCCACTGGACGATCACCACGGGGAGGGCCCAAACCAGAATGAGACCCAGGTAACGTCCTCCAGGCCTGGTGAGGCTGAGGACCCCAACCACGAAGAGCAGGACCAGCAGCGCCAGACCGACCAGGCGGGCCGGTGGCCGGGCGGCGACGGTCCATTCACCGCGACCCAGCAGGGCGTAGAACCAGATTCCTGTGAGGAATGGTTGCAGCAGGAAGAAGAGGTACTCCTCGATCGGCACCCAGCCGATCGTGCCGAGGACCCGGTCCGATCCGTAGCCCCAGACGCCGGTGGCGACGAGGTAGTTGTCCCACGGTGTCGTGTAGACCAGGGCGACCAGCGCGATGGCACCAAGCCACAGCAGTTCCTTCCGCGACAGGGCGCGGCGCCGAATGGCCAACAGGGTGACCAGCCCCAGGGCCGGCAGAATGAAGACCAGATGAAATCCCAGATAGGTCACGTGTCAGCACCCATCACGCCTCCTGGTCCAACCACAAGCGGTAGCGGGTGGGCAGCTCCTCGGCGCGCAACTCCGAGCGCAGGCGATCTGCACTGACGGGATCGTCTTTGCGGAGACACATCCAGATCCACATGCGCGCCTCCAGCGCCGGCAGGCCGCATTCGCTTGTGGCCTCGAGCAGGGTCCAGGCCTTCTCGAATCGTTCCATGGCTGGCTCGACGCCACCACCCAGTATGCCGGGTCGGTACAGAAACGACTGGCCCGCCACCAGGAGGACCCATGGGTCATCCGGCGCCAGGCGCTCGGCCTGCTCCAACAGTCGGATGGAGCGTCCCCCGTATTTGGGCTTGTTGAAGAGCCCGGCTTCCTGGGCCCGGAAGCCCCACAGCGCGGACAGCCAGGCCAACTCACGGGCCCCGGCGTCACCCTCGAGCTTGTTCGGGATGTCCTCCGCGACCGTCACATCTTCGGTCAGGGCGATGAGTCGATAGCGTGCCAACAAGGAATCAGCCCGCGTCGGCGCGCCGGCGAGCAGCCGCCGGACGCTGTCGGCGTCGTCGTTGGCGAACGCGGTCTGGATGCCGCCCGCGTAGCACAGGCCGGCCAGGAGGAATGCGATCATGTCAACCGGGAAAAGATCGGGTCGAGCGCCGAAAAATTCCATCGTTGGTGCGGCCCGGGTCGACCCTCCAGGAGCACGGTCTGCGAGTGACGCCCGGGATACTCCAGGGCTCGCATCAGGGCATCGATATGGTGGCGCTCCAGGCCGGTACTGTGCCGGTGCCAATGTCCACCCTTGAGATAGGCCGTCGGCTTGTGATCCTCCCATCCGGCCACCCGCATTGCCACCGGCCAAAACACGACGTCCCGGGCCAGTCGGCCCAGTCGTGGCACCCGATCGTCGTCGGGCCAGGTCAGGCCCTCGTCCCACGGATGCAGACGACCTTCGGGAAAGTAGATCAGCACCGTGGCAGGATCCCCGGTCAGAGCCCGCGCGGTCCCCCGAATGGTCGCCATGCGGCTGCCGCGATCGTCGTGCGGGAACGACATCGCCCCAACCGTCTTGAGAAAGGGGAACCGGTCGGCTTCTTCCACCCACACGATGGCCCTTCGCCCAAGCACCCGTTCCACCAGGTACGCCAGCACTTGGCCGTCATAGAACGCATGGTGATTGGCGTAGAGGACCACGGGACCCTCCGGGAGCGACGGCGGGTCGTCGCCCAGCCACACGATGCGGCGGAACTCGCGTCGCAGCGTTCGTTCCAGCACACGGAACCCGACCTCGCGAACCATCGGTGTCATGATCTGGCCGGCGTGACAGGCGCCACCGAGGCCACCGCCCGGGGGCGTGAGCGTGCCCCGGGGATGCGGCTCCGCTGGACGACCCACACGACCAGCACCGGCAGCACCACACCGACGGATCCGAGGACGGCCGCCGGCCACAGGCCCTGCACCACGATGAGTCCCAGGGGGAGCGCGGCACTCAGGAGCCAGAGATACACCGGGCGACGACGCCGGGCCGAAGCTGGCAGGTCGACGATCGTCAGATAGCCGGCCACGATGATGGCTGAGGTGAGCCACCACCCCGCCAGGTTGAGCAGGGGCATGCCGTAGTAGATCCCTGCGGGGTCGGCCCATACCCAAACCGGCCATCCCGCGACCATCGCCGGATCGAGCGCCAGATCCCAACCGACCATGGCGCTGGCGGCGAAGGCGATGCGCCACCCCGTCCGGCGGGTGACGGTCGCCGCGAGCCACACGGCCACCATTGCCATCGCGAACCAGGACAGCGGGACGAACACCGGGACGTGCCCAAGGATCTTGGGACCGAGAAAGTCGGTGTAGTGGTACGCCCCGAAAGGCAGCCCGGTGGTGGTCCCCAGCAACTCGGCCCCGAGCCCAACGGCCCCTCCCCACAGCAGCAATGCGCCAGCCCTGGCGGGCCCGACCTCCTCCTGCAGTAGCAACCAGACGACGGCAGGGAGGGCCGCCAGATAGACGAGGGTGGGGACCTTGACGAACCACGCCAGGGAGCGCCCCAGATAGCCCACCACCTCAGGGATGTGGATCAAGGCGAGCGTTCCCAGGACACTGGTGACCGTGGCGACCCACAACGCCGTCACGAGGCCGCGAATCAGCAGAGCATACCTGGATCGCGCGAGCACGTCACTCGGCCCGGGCGGTGGCGGCCGCTCTCTCGACTGTGGTCACGGCAGCGGCATCGCCTTCGAACATGGCGAGGAGGCCCCTCACGGTATCCCGGAACGATTGGCGGCCCGGGCAGTCGGGAACCGCCCGCAGCGCCATGCGTCCGTGCCGGCGCAGGC
Source organism: Gemmatimonadota bacterium (assembly GCA_039587475.1). Taxonomy (GTDB): domain Bacteria; phylum Gemmatimonadota; class Gemmatimonadetes; order Gemmatimonadales; family GWC2-71-9; genus N074bin45. Next base: position 10,110 of record JBDHIK010000006.1, read on the forward strand.
GCGCCAACGAGGCACGGGGCCCGTCCAGGTCGGCGACGTTGGGGCGACCCAGCACGGCGTCTTCACGAGTGGGGCCGTGGGCGTCCTGAAGGTCGTCGGCCGTCTGGTACGCCAGGCCGAGGTGGTGTCCCACCTGACGCCACGGGGCCGGTTCGGCTCCGTTGGCTACGGCCGCCATCATGGCGGCGGCTTCGAACAGGGCAGCGGTCTTGGCACTGTGGTAGGACTCGAGTTCGATCGAGGATTCGCTCTCCCAGCCCTGCCCGGCCACCAGGCCGTGGGGAGCCCCGCCCGCTCGAGCCAGGAGCGCACTCATCCGGCCGGCGCGCTCTGAATGCACGCCGCTCACCGCTCCGATGGCTGCGAAGCCGCCGAAGATGAGCGCATCGGAAGCCAGGATCGCGAGCGTTTCCCCGTGCCTGGCGTGGTTGGACGCCCTGCCCCGGCGGACCGCGGCATCATCGAACGCCGGAAGGTCGTCCTGAACCAGCGACGCCGAGTGCACCAACTCCACGGCCACGGCCGCGGCGTCGGTCAGTTCGGGAACCTGTTCCCCCACAGCCTCGGCGACGGCGTAGCAGAGCGACGGCCGTAACCGGTGGCCCGCCGGGAATACCGCGTCCTGAATGGCCGCGGCCAGGCGGGGAGGACACCCGGTTCCGGTGAGATGCGCCAGGGCCAGTCGCAGCGACGCTTCCGTCCGTTCCACGCGGTTGGCGCGGGCCGGAAGATAGACCGTCGGTGAGCGCGTCGGCTCGGCAACCGGGCGCGAACCCACGACGGCATCAACGAGGAATTGTGATGGGGCGGAACTGCAGCGACCGATACTCGGCCCCGGACGCACGTTCCAGCGTCGGGCGGGCACCGACCGGGCGGCGAGCAGGAGTTTCTGCGTCAGCGAGGTACGTGCTCGCTCGGACACGGAGTCGTATCCGGCGGCGGCGATCCGGTCACCGATGGCGGCGTAGATCAGGCGCGCGGCCCGAATGCCGATGCGCGCGTGATGCGGGAGCCGGGCGATACCATCGTCGGCCCTTCGGTACAGCAGCCGGGCCCTGGCCAGCAGCCGGGCCACCACCCGGCCGACGCCGGGCTCGAAGCGGGGGCTGGCGAGCCACGCGACCGGGTCGATACCCTCCTCCCGCATCCACTCCCGGGGAAGGTAGAGCCGCCCGTTCAAGGCGTCCTCGCCAACATCTCTGGCGATGTTGGTCAGCTGCATGGCCACTCCGAGGTCGCAGGCGCGCGCCAGCGTCTCAGGGTCGCGACGCCCGAGCACCAGGGTGACCATGACGCCTACCGTCCCGGCCACCCGGCTGGCATAGGCCTCGACCTCCGCCAGCGTGTCGTAGGTCCGGCCCTCGATCTCCCAGCTGAAGCCGTCGAGCAGCGCTTGTGGCACGGCGCGGGGAATCCCGAACTCCTGCACCACCGTACCGAACGCCCGATCGACCGCGATGGCGGCGCTGCCGTCATAAATCCGATCCAGCCGCTCTTCGAGGGCCGCCAGGGTCTCCGACGTGGCCGGCGCGCCGTCGATGGCATCGTCTGCCTGGCGACAAAAGGCGTAGACCGGCGCCAGCGCGCGGCGAACCTCCAGCGGCAGCAGTCGGGAAGCGGCGTAGAAACTCTTGGAGCCGTCCCGCAGAATGGACTCACACAGTTGCCAGTCTTGGCGATGTTCCATGTCGATTCACAGGTTGAGGGGTCGGGTCCGGCACGATGGCATCCAGCACCCGCGCCGAGGAGAGAACGCCGGGGACACCGGCGCCGGGGTGCGTGCCGGCGCCGACGAGATACAGGCCAGGGACGTCTTCCGAGGCGTTGTGGGGTCTGAACCAGGCACTTTGCCGCAGGGTCGGCTCGAAGCTGAACCCGGCACCGTGCACCGAGAGCAGGTCGTCACGAAACGTCTGTGGGGTGGTGACGCGCGACGTGACGAGGTGGGCCGACAGGCCAGGCAGCACGGTTGCTTCGAGATAGCGTTCGATGCGCGCGCGATACGCTTCTTGCACCGTGGGCCAGTCGGTCCTGCTCAGGAGGTTGGGCACCGGCGACAGCACGTAGAAACCGTCGCACCCGTCGGGAGCCAGCGAGGGATCCGTCGCGGTGGGACGATGGAGGTACAGACTGAAGTCGTCGGCCAGGTGCTTCCTGCTGAAGATGTCCTTCAGCAGCCCGCGGTAGCGGGGACCCAGGAGAATGGTGTGGTGCTGCACGTCCGGGTAGGTCCGGTCGGTGCCGAAGTACCACACGAAGAGCCCCATCGAGTAGCTGGCGCGCGCCAGCCGCCGATGACTCCAGCGGGATCGCCGAGATGGCGGCAGGAGGCGTTGATAGGTCCATGCCGCGTCGGCGTTGGACACGACGATGTCGGCCATCACGGTCTCGCCCGACTCCAGCCGCACACCACTCGCGCGTCCGCGGTCGGTCAGAATCTGCTCCACGGTGGCGCCGTAGCGGATGGTGCCACCGACCGACTCGATCAGGCGCACCAGTCCCTGGACGATGGCGCCGGTGCCGCCCATGGGGAAATGCACGCCCCACTTCCGTTCCAGGTAGGCGATCAGGGCGTAGATCGACGTCGTCGTGAAGGGATTGCCACCCACCAGAAGCGGGTGGAAGCTGAACACGGTCCGGAGCCGCTCGTCCTTGACGAAGCGCGAGACGTAGCCGAAGACCGACCTGTAGCTCTCGAGCTTGACCATGTCCGGAACGATCCGCGCCATATCACCGAAGCGGGAGAAGGGCACGTGGGCCAGCCGCTCGAAACCGACGTTGAAGATGCGCTCACTGGCGTCCACCAGCGCCTCGTAGCCGGCGACGTCATCCGGTGCGAAGCGCGCCACCTCCCGGCGCATGGCTTCCGGGGAACCGGTGTAGTCGAACGTCTCCCCGTCGTCGAAGCGGATCCGGTAGAACGGCGACACCGGCCGGAGATCGATGTCGTCGGACATCGAACGGCCACACAGCCGCCAGAGCTCCTCGAGGAGAAACGGGGCCGTGATGACGGTGGGGCCGGCATCGAACGTAAAACCGTCCTGGCGGTGAACGCGTGCCCGACCGCCCGGTTGATCCAGACGTTCCAGCACCGTGACACGGTATCCCCGCGCGCCCAGCCGAATGGCGGCCGCCAAGCCGCCGAAGCCGGACCCGATCACCACGGCGTGGGGACGTTCGATGCCGGATGGGACGGAGCTCACGCCGCTCCCGCCATGAACGCCTGCCGCACCGCCCGGGCACGAAAGTCGAAGATCTGGTCGAGTTGGCGTCGGACCAACGGGTGCACCATGGCGTTGAGTGGCCCCAGGGGCGGGAGCCGGTACCAGACCCGGTCGACGACGCGGGTCGCGTCTCCCAGATCATGGAATTCGTGCCGGTGCACCCACAACCGGTAGGGCCCCTTGAGCTGCGTGTCCTGAAACAGCACTGGTGGTTCCCACCGATCGATCAGTGTGCGCCACCGCATGGGGACGCCCTGCAGCTTGATGCGGTAATCGATCACGGTGCCCTCTGCCATCTGAATGGGAAGCTCGGAGAGGATTTCGAACCTCAGTTCAGGCGGCGTCACCACGCCGAGGTTCTCCGCCGTCGCAAAGAACTGAAACACGTCCACGCGCGGCCGATCGACGGTCATCGATCGTTCCAGAACGCGGGTCCCGGTCGGGAAGTCCGTGACCTCCGTGCCGGAGGGATCGGCCCGTCCCGCTCGGGGACCTGGCGCAGTCTCTGTAGGGGTCATGCTTGGTTCCATGTCTGATAGGCTACCGCCAAATCGGGCAACCCGTAAGTAGTCGAAGTCTTGTTCAACAACGTAGATGAATGTCTAGTGTTTGTCAATATATATTTAGACTGAGAGGTTGACACTCTATAGACATTTCCCCATCTTGTGTCATGAACGAGCGACACCAGGAACCGAGGCACCCGATGCGGGTGGTCGCCCAACGCACCGGGTTGAGTCCGCACGTGCTTCGCGCCTGGGAACGGCGCTACGGAGCCGTGACTCCGGGTCGGTCGGATGGGGGACGGCGCCTCTACAGCGACGCCGAGGTCGAACGCTTTCTCCTGATCCAGCGCGCCACCGCCGGAGGCCATCCCATCGGGATGGTGGCGTCGAAGAGCGATGAAGAGCTCCGGGCCATGGCCCAGGAGGCGGAGTCGTTTGCCGCCCCGGAGCGCTTCGGCGAAGAGGCGCCGGCCCTGGCCGCGCACGACCTCATTGCCGGGAGTTGGCACCACATCGAGGCACTGGACAGCACCCGGCTGGAGCACGACCTCCGGCGGGCCGCAGTGGTACTGGGTACCTGGGACCTGGTGACCGAGGTGTTGATCCCGCTCATTCACGAGATCGGGGAGCGCTGGCATGGCGGCCTCATCAGCACCGCGCACGAACACCTGGCCTCGGGAGCCATCGTCCGGGTCCTGTCCTGGGTGCTTCAGGAGACCGCCACCAACGGCAAGGCGCCGACCCTGGTCGTCGCCACGCCCAGCGGGGAGCGCCACGAACTCGGTGCCATGATGGCGGCGGCGACGGCGGCCATGGAAGGCTGGCGCGTGGTGTACCTCGGCGCCGATCTCCCGGCCGAGGACATCGCCGCCGCCGCCTCCGACGTCCGCGCCGCTGCGGTCGCTCTCAGCATCGTGTACCCCGAGACCCGGGACAGCGGCGTCGTGACCGACCTGCGCAAACGGTTGCCGCGCACCACCGCCCTGGTCCTGGGTGGGGTGGCCGCGGCCGTGACGGCCGGGGCAGGCATCCACCACCTCCAGACCCTCAACGACCTGCCTCCGCTTCTGCACCAGCTGTCAGGCACCTGACCCACCGCGCCTCAAAACCCGGTCGCCTCCCCCAAAACAGACGTTGCCGGCAAACTCATATGAGCTCGCCGGCAAAAGCCCTCGAGGGGTGGTCCTGCGGAGGTTACTGCGGGATCGTCTGCAGCACGACTTCGAACGTGTTGTTCGACGGCGTGCCGACGGCATAGGCGGCGTACAGCGTGCCGGCCGCCAGCTGCAGGGTCTGGTCGTAGACGTAGGTGTTCGTGTTGGCCGGCGCGATGGTCACTCGGTAGGTGCCCGTAGCGCCAAGTCCGCCACCGTCCTCGTTGGAGTTCGTGAGGCCCGTGAACGCCACCTGGCTGGCACCGGGGTTGACGACCACATCCACCGCACTGAAGTCAGCCGCGTGGCGCGCGAACAGTTGCGGCGACGCCGGCGCGAAATCGTTGACGAACACCGACGCCGTGGGGGCGCCGCCCTCCGCCAGATGCGCCACGATCGTTGCGTTGATCCCAGAGGTCACCGGCACGTCAGCGCTGATGGCCGCGGGATTGGAGCACGGCGTGGTGGTGTTGGCGGGCGAGATGGCGATGGCGTACGTGCCCGGCGGCAGCGCCAGCGGGCCGGCGAAGTCCTTGAAGCTGAACGCCTGCAGCGTGCAGGATCCGTTGACGGCCACATCGACCGGGAACGCCTGAGCGGCGCCGAGGTCGGTCCCGTTGATGCCGTGGAGCACGTAGACCGTGGCGGCGGCCGGGGCCGGGGCCACCGGGTCAGCGTCGTCACTGCAAGCGGTCACGGCCAGCGCGGCCAGGGCGAGTCCGGTGAGAGATTTCAACGACATCGAACTTCCTCCAGAGAGAGCTGGGTTGTCGGCGTGGGGGCTCGCCCCCCGCACCAATGTCTAAGTTGTGTTGAGAAATTAGCGACAATTATGACGTATGTCAAGTATTTGTCTATATTCTTGACGAGCATCGACTTGCCGCCTGCCCGGTGGTCGTCGCTGGTCGCGCCAGCCCGCAACATGCAAAAAGGCCCGGGGTTCCGATTGGAACCCCGGGCCTCGTGCCGGTGGTGGACCCTCAGTGCTGGACTACGGCAGTGCGGCGATCCAGGAACCATCCTCCAACCACTTGGCCCTCAGGGCCTCGAGGATTCCGGTACCTTCGAGCGTGTCGATGTAGTTCTGGACCAGGGAACGGAACTGGTGATCCGAAGCGGCAACCGCGATCCCGATCGGCTCGATGGTGAGCGGTTGATCGAGCGTGGCCAGGCCGGCATCGGGATAGCGCAGCAGCGACAGCAGCGTGATGGGCATGTCGGCCACCAGAGCATCCACCTCATCGTTCAGGACCATCTGAACCCCGGCGTCGTAGTCCTGGATGGACACGAGCTGGGCGTCTGGGACATAGCGCTCGATGAACTCCTGGCTGGTGGAGTTCTCGAGGGCCGCCAGCTTGAGGTTGCGCCGGTTGATGTCGTCGGCGCTGTCCGCCGCCGCCAGGGCCGTGGAGTTGGTCAGGATCGACTTGCCCGACAACATGTAGGGCCCGACGAATGCGGCACTCCGGGCCCGCCTGGGGGTAATGGCCATTCCCGAGACCACCATGTCGACGTCCCCAGCGGCCAACGCACCCATCAGTTCGCCAAACGGCCTGGTGACGATCTCGAGCTCGACGTCCATGGCGGCTGCCAGGATGGTGGCCAGATCCACTTCGAGGCCCATCAGCTGGCCGGACCGGCCCCGCATGTTGAAGGGCGGCTGGTTGCCTGACATGCCGACCCTGAGAGTATCACTGGTGACCACGCGGTCCAGCGTGGCGCCGTCCTGGGCTCCGGCCGGCGTCGAGAACGTGAGGGCGCCGAGCGCCATGATGGTGATTGTGAACAGCGATCGAATCTTGGACATGCTCTACCTTGTTGTTGATGAAGCAGCAGTATTGCGGTCCGGGAAACTAGGGCCCGGGACGGCGGAGTGGAAGCTCTGGCTTCCCCGACGCGGTTCCGGGTTGACGGACCTGAGGCCACACTGTATCATACATACCAGTCGGTATGTCAAAGACCCTTGAAGCCCTGAGCCACCCGAAGCGGGACCCGGACAAGACCCGGGAAGCTCTTCTCATGGCCGGGTTCCACGAGATCCACCGGCACGGGTTCCAGGCCGCCGGGCTCGACGCCATCCTGACCGCGGCTGGCGTCACCAAGGGCGCGCTCTATCACCATTTCGAGAACAAGGCCGGCCTCGGATACGCCATCATCGACGAGATCATCGCCCCCCAGATCCTCGGCTCGTGGCTCAACCATCTCGATCCTCAGGCCGACCCGATCGACCAGTTCCAGCATGTCCTCCGGACGCACATGGAGTCAGCCGAGTGTGAAGACATAGAGCTGGGCTGCCCGCTGTACAATCTCATCCAGGAGATGTCCCCCATCGACGAGGGATTCCGCCTGCGGTTGCACCGGGTGGTTGAACAGTGGCGCGATGGTGTCGCCAGGGCCCTTCGCCAGGGTCAGGAGCATGGATTCGTGAAGCCTGACATCGACCCGAGAAAGACCGCCACGTTCTTCGTAGCGGCGGTCGAAGGTGCCATCGGGCTGATCAAGGCGGCAAAGGACCCCTCCATGGCGGCCGAATCGTCCGAATCGCTCATCATGTATCTCGATACCCTGCGGCCCGCCAGGGTGACTGTCGCCTAGCGCGGCCATTCCACGCAACAGATAGCAGAAAGGACCAACTGGCATATGACCGAGCCACGGAACCTAGCGCCGACCACATACATACCAACTGGTTTGTATGTATTGCATGGATGGCCGTCCACCACAGCCTCCAGCCCCGCCAGGGCCGAGGCCACCACGTTGGCTCGGTTGACCCGTGCCGTCGTGGATTTCCTTGTCGACCCGCCCCACAACCCGGGGCTCGTGCCCCACAGGAGTGCCGCATGAGTATCGAGCAACACCAGGATTCCTTGGCCGCCCGCTACGGGCGATGGGTCATTCGCTGGCGCGTGCCGATCCTGCTGGTCACGCTGGTGGCCGCGGTGGTCGCCGCCAGTGGCGCCCGGTTCCTCTATTTCAGTCAGGACTACCGGGTGTTCTTCAGCAAGAAGAACCCGCAACTCGAAGCGTTCGAAGCCCTGCAGAACATCTATACCCAGAGCGACAACGTCTTCTTCGTGGTGGATCCGCCGGATGGCGAGGCATTCTCCTCCGAGACACTGGCGGCGATCGAGGACCTCACCGCGGCGGCGTGGAAGATCCCTTTCGCCATGCGGGTCGACGCCGTCACCAACTTCCAGCACACCAGGGCCAACGGCGATGACCTCATCGTCGAAGACCTGGTGCGAGACGCCCACGAGCTGCCGGCGGACGTCCTCGAGGCCCGAGAAGCCATCGCCCTGGCGGAACCGGCCTTGTATCAACAGTTGATCGGGCCCGACGCCGACGTCACAGCCGTCAACGTCACACTCCAGTTCCCACGGCTGTCCCAGGACGAACAGACACAGACGGTCGCGGCGGCCCGAGAACTGGCCGCGCGCATCGAAGGGGACCATCCAGGTGTGGAGGTCTACATCACCGGCATGGCCATGCTCAACATCGCCTTTCAGGAAGCGTCGGCGACGGACATGACCTCGCTGATCCCGATCATGTTCTTCGGCATCATGATCGTCATGGGCGTCCTGCTGCGCTCGGTCACCGGCACCGCCGTCACCTTCGTCATCATCGGGCTGTCGGTCGCCACGGCGATGGGACTGGCCGGCTGGCTGGGAATGGGCATCACGCCGCCGTCGGCGAGTGCACCCACGATGATTCTCACTCTGGCCGTAGCCGACAGCATTCACGTCCTGGTGTCCATGTTGCGGGAGATGCGGTTGGGGCGGTCCAGGCACGATGCCCTCGTCGAGAGCATCCGGGTCAACCTGCAGCCGATCTTCCTGACCAGCCTCACGACCGCCATCGGGTTCCTCAGCATGAACCTGAGCGATGCACCGCCGTTCCACGACCTGGGCAACATCACGGCCATGGGCGTCGCCGCCGCATTCGTCTTTTCGGTGACGCTGTTGCCGGCGCTCGCATCGATGTTGCCGTTCCGGGTGGCCGTACGCGACGACGCGGGATCGCCCTGGGCGGACCGGTTGGGGGCGTTCGTGGTCCGCCGGCGCCGCACGCTCCTGTGGGGGTCGACGGCCGTCGTGCTGATCCTCGCCGCGCTCATTCCCCGCAATGAACTCAACGACCAGTTTGTCGAGTACTTCGACGAGTCCATCCAGTTTCGGTCCGACACCGACTTTGCCACCGAGCATCTCAGCGGATTGTACCGCCTGGAGTTCTCATTGTCGGCCGGCGAATCGGGTGGCATCAGCAACCCGGCGTATCTCCGGGCGCTCGACGCCTTCTCGGAGTGGTACCTCGCTCAGCCCAACGTGCTGCACGTCAGCACCCTGAGCACCACCATGAAGCGGCTGAACAAGAGCCTCCATGGCGACGATCCGGCGTACTACCGGCTGCCGGAGAGCCGGGACCTGGCCGCCCAGTACCTGCTGCTCTATGAGATGTCCCTGCCGTACGGCATGGACCTCAACAATCAGATCAACGTCGACAAGTCGGCGACGCGCTTCATCGTGACCCTGACCGACGTCTCCACGCAGGAGATCCAGTCCACGACGGCCGCGGGTGAGCGCTGGCTGGAGGACCATGCCCCGCCCAGCATGCGGACGCATGCCGCCAGCACGGCCATCATGTTCGCCAGCATCACGCAGCGGAACATTCGATCGATGCTGAGCGGCACGTTGCTGGCGTTCGTGTTCGTGTCGCTGGCATTGGTCGCGGCCCTCCGCAGCTTTCGCTACGGAATTCTCAGCCTGATCCCCAACCTGATTCCGGCGGCGATGGCCTTCGGGGTCTGGGGGCTGTTCGTGGGGCAGATCAACGTCGGCCTGTCGATCGTCGTGGCGATGACGTTCGGCATCGTGGTCGACGATTCGGTGCACTTCCTGTCGAAATACGTGCGCGCCAGGCGCGAGGGACACCGGGACGCCGAAGCCGCGGTCCGCTACGCGTTTCATGCCGTCGGACCGGCCCTGATCGTCACCACCATCGTCATGGCGGCGGGCTTCGGCATCCTGTCCTACTCCACGTTCGACATGAACGCCAGCATGGGTCGGCTGACGGCCATCACCGTCGTCCTGGCGCTCGCCGCCGACTTCTTCCTCCTTCCCCCGCTCCTCATGCTCATCGACGCCAAGGAGCGGGCCACGATTTCCACGCAGGTACCGACCAGAGGAGAGAACGATGAAGCACTCGTCACCGCAGGTTGAACAGACAACGCCACGGCGCGGTGCGGCCAGACGGTTCCGCGCGGCTTCCGCCCTCCCGGCCGCACTGACCGCCCTCGTGGTCCTGGCTCCAACCGTCCTGGCTCAGTCCGCCGAACAGCGCGGGCTGGAGATCGCCCGCGAGGCCGATCGGCGCGACACCGGCTTCGGCGACAATCGCGCCGAGCTGACCATGGTGCTGCGCAACCGGCACGGCGAAGAGAGCACCCGGGAGATGCGCTCGAGCACCCTGGAACAGACCGACGACGGAGACAAAAGCCTGGTCATCTTCGACCGGCCGCGTGACGTCCAGGGTACGGCCTTCCTCAGCTACCCCCACAAGGCCGGCAGCGACGACCAGTGGCTCTACCTCCCCGCCCTCAAGCGAGTCAAGCGGATTGCCTCGGACAACAAGTCCGGACCGTTCATGGGCAGCGAATTCGCCTACGAAGACATCTCCTCACAGGAGGTGGAGAAGTACACCTATGCGTTCGTCGAGGAGGCTGACCTCGACGGCACCGCCACCTTCGTCGTGGAGCGCTACCCGGTCGACGAGAAGTCGGGCTATACCAAGCAGGTCGTGTGGTACGACCAGGCCGAGTATCGCGTCCTCCAGATCGAATTCTACGATCGCAAGGACGCCCTGCTGAAGACCCTGGTCTACCGCGACTATCAGCAGTATCTGGGACAGTACTGGCGTGCCAACGAAATGGAGATGGTCAACCACCAGACGGGAAAGAGCACCGTCCTGCTGTGGCGTGACTATGCGTTCCAGACCGGGGTCGACGACCGGGACTTCGACCAGAACAGCCTCAAGCGCGCACGATGAACTCCCGGGCGCGTCTTACGAGCATCGCGGCGTTCTGCATCGCCGCTCTCCTCACCCCACAGGCCCTGGAAGCACAGTTCCAGGGTCGAGTGGGCGTGGAGGCGCGTGCCTTCCCCATGGACCCGCTCCAGCCGGACGGCGACCGCATGCACGGCTCGATCTCCTTCGAGCCGGAGTGGTACAAGGACTTCGACCGGCGCCGCCAACGCATCCTGTTGCACGCGTTCGTCCGCATCGACGCGAATGATCCGGCCCGGACCCACTTCGACATTCGGGAAGCCATGTGGGAGCGGATCGACCGGTCGTGGGAGATCCGCATCGGGCTCGGCCTGGTCTTCTGGGGCGTGACGGAATCCCAGCACCTGGTCGACGTCATCAACCAGACCGACCTGGTCGAGAACCCCGACGGGGAAGACAAGCTCGGGCAGCCCATGATCAACGTGACCCTGATCCAAGGCTGGGGCACGTTGGACGTGTTCCTCCTGCCCTACTTCCGGGAGCGGACCTACCCCGGCGTGGCCGGGCGCCTTCGCCCACCGCTGGTGGTCGATACCGACAATCCCCGGTACGAATCCGCCGCCGGACAGACCCACCTCGACCTGGCGGTCCGGTGGGCCCACACCCTGGGCGAGTGGGACGTGGGCCTGTCGTACTTCCGCGGGACCAACAGAGATCCGCTGCTGGTTCCCACGCAGGGACAAGCCGGCCCGGTGCTCACGCCGTACTACCAGCAGATCGACCAACTGGGCCTGGACCTGCAGCGCACCTTCGGTGGATGGCTGTGGAAATTCGAGTCCATCGTGCGACAGGGCGAATCGGTCCCGCGGTACCTGGCCTTCACCGGCGGCGTCGAATACACCTTCGTGGGAGCCCTCGGGTCGAGCATGGATGTCGGTGTGTTGACCGAGTACCTCTACGACAGCCGGGGCCGGGCCGGGAGTCCGTTCCAGAACGACATCTTCCTCGGTAGCCGGGTCGCGTTCAACGACGTCCGGAGTACCGACATGCTCGTGGGCGCGATCATCGACTATCGGAGCGGCGAGACGCTGTTCGCCGTCGAAGGTAATCGCCGGGTCGGCACGGACTGGTTGCTGTCCGTTGAGGCCCGGGCGTTTCTCGCCAACGGCAGCGACACCTTCGCCAGCTTGCGCCGCGACGGCTACCTCCAAATCGAACTCAACCGCTTCTTCTGAGCGGGGTCCTCAGGACGGCGCCCTCCCCGGACCCCGCGAAACTATTTTGCCGTGTTTGTCGTCATTATGCCAACCATTTTGCCGACAAAGTCGTCTAATATCTGGAAGCGCCGGACCACCAAACCGGGAGGACCCGTGGGGCATGCCAAGAGTCTGGGCGAGTTCGAGCACCTGCTCCTCCTCGCTATCCTGCGACAGGGCAACGACATCAGTGCCATGGACGTGGCCGGGGAACTGCGGCGTCGCGCCGGTCGCGAGCCGGCCCGAGGCACCATGTACGTCACGTTCGATCGGCTCGAGCAGAAGGGCTACCTCAGCTCGATCATGGGCGATCCCACCCCCGAGCGGGGTGGCAAGGCCAAGCGGCTCTACACCGTGACCCCGGCTGGACTCGAGGCCCTCAAGCGGGCCGGTCAGGCGCTTCAGGCAATGTGGCAGGGGCAGGAGTCCCTGTTGGAGGACGCATGAGCGCAGTTCGCCTGGCCGAGGCCCTCCTGCGCCTGGCCACCGGTCGCCCCGACGTGGCGGAAGCCATCACCGGCGACCTCATCGCTACCGGACGCCCTGGCCCGTGGATCGTCTTCACCGCCCTGCGGGTCGGGCTTCGGTACGGTATGGAACGTACTGTCCGCCGGCGACGCTCCCGGGGCATTTCCTTTCCCCCCTCCCGAAACGGGCCCGCCATGTCGCTGCTCCACGACCTCCGCTACGCGTTGCGCGGGCTGCGTACCGCCCCCGCGTTCACTACCATCGCCGTCCTGACCGTCGCCCTTGGCGTCGGCGCCAATGTCGCCATCTACAGCCTGGTGCACGCCATCATGCTGACGCCGCTGCCCTACCCCGCCCCGGACGACATGGTCCGGGTCTGGCCGGGAGAATCAGTGACGATGGGATGGCTCGAGGCCTTTCAGGACACCGAGTCCTTCGCGGCCGTGGCCGGCGTGACCGGGTCCAGGGCTACCATGACCGGGCAGGGCGAACCCCTCGAGCTGGTCGGTGCCAGCGTGACCGCGAGCCTTTTCGAGGTGACCGGCGTGCGCCCGGCCATGGGGCGACCCTTCACACGGGAGGACATGCGCCCCGAGGCCGAGGCGGTGATCATCGTCAGTCACCGGCTGTGGCAGTCGGCCTTCGGAGGGGACTCGTCCGTCGTGGGCCGAACGGTGGACATCGCGGAAGGCAACGGGGAGTCGCCCCGCGTCATCGGTGTCATGCCGGCGGAGCACGTGGCTCTGAGCGAGGATTGGGAATTCTGGACGCCGTCGTCGGTCGATCTGGAGGAGGACTATCCGTTCTCGTCGGAGGGATGCTTCTGCTGGCAAATGATCGGCCGGCTCGCCCCAGGCGTGGATCTGGCATCGGCCAGCGCCGAGGTCGGGGTCCTGGCGCAACGCATCCGCGAGCAGTCACCGGAGGACATCCGGGAGGAGGCACTGGCGTCTGCCATCGCCGTCCCCTTGCTGGACGACCTGGTGGGGGACGCCGACACCTCCCTCCTGATGCTCTTCGGCGCCGTCACCCTGGTGCTGCTCATCGCCTGTCTCAACGTCGCGAACCTCTTGCTGGCCCGGGGCGAGAGCCGCAGCCGTGATCTCGCCATCCGGAGTGCCATGGGGGCCGGCCGCCGCCGTCTCGTGGCGCAGTCCTTCCTCGAATCGGTTGCCCTGGGACTGGGGGGTGGAGCACTCGGCGTACTGTTGGCATTCGGCCTGGTGGACTACTTCCAGGTGGCCGTGGCCGACGTGCTCCCGCGCACGGGAGCGGTGGCGGTCGACGTGCCCGTCTTGCTGTTCGCCCTTGGCGTCTCGGTCTTCGCAGGTGTGTTCTTCGGACTGGCCCCGGCGATCGGCACACTCCGGACGGACCCTGGGACGCTGCTGGCCGGCCGGCCGGGCATGACGGGCCGACGGCAACGCCGCGTCCGGAGCGTGCTCGTCTCGGTGGAGGTGGGTCTGGCCGTCGTACTGGCCATCGGCGCCGGCCTCATGGTGCGAACCCTACGATCCCTCAACGACGTCGACCCCGGCTTCCGGACCGAGAACGTCCTCACCCTTCGGCTCAATCAGCCCGGCCAGGCCTACCGCTCCGTCGAGGCCGTCGACGCGTACTACCGTGAAGTGCGCGAACGCCTCGGGGCGCTCCCGGGAGTGCAATCGGTGGCGACCATCAACTCGCTCCCGCTCACCGGGGCAGGCTGGGGCTGGCATTACACCGTGGACGGTGAGCCGTTGCCCGAAGGCACCGCCATGCCCAACGCCCGGTTCCGGCTGATCAGCCCCGGCTACTTCCGCAGCTTCGACATCCCGGTCCTTCTGGGGCGGGACCTCACCGAGGCGGACGTAGCCGGACCGACGGAGGTGGGGTTGGTCAACCTGTCGTTCGTGGCGCGGCACTTCGACTCGCCCGCCGAGGCGCTGGGGCAAACGGTCCGCCTCAACACCGGCCATGCCTTCACCATCGTGGGCGTGGTCCCAGACAACCGGCACCGCAGTCTGGCCGATGACGCTCGCGCCGAGATGTATCGGCCGCGCCTGTTCTTCCCGGTGCGACGCCGCTACGTCGTGGTGGCCACGGAGACGGACCCCGATGCCCTGATCCCCGTCGTGCGACGGGCCGTCTGGGACGTCGACCCCAACGTTCCCATCCTCGACGTCGCCTCGATGGCCGAGGTGCGTCGCTACTCGACTCGTGGCTCGCAGTTCTACTTCGAGACCCTGGGTCTCTTTGCCACCCTGGCCATCGTGCTCGGCATGATCGGGGTGTACGGCGTGCTTTCCTTCGTCGTCAACCAGTCCCGCCACGGCATCGGCATCCGCATGGCGCTCGGCGCGGACGGGCGTCGGGTCCTGCGGGAAACGGTGGTGCAGGGACTCCGGCCCGTCCTGGCGGGCTTGGTCCTGGGACTGGCCGGTGGGGTCCTCGCCTCCAGGCTGCTCGAGAACCTGCTGTTCGGGGTCACGACCACCGACGTCGGCACCTTCGCGACGGTGGGAGTCATGGTGCTGGCAACCGCCATGGTCTCGGCCTACCTGCCGGCGAGAAAGGCGGCGGCCGTCGATCCCATGAAGACGCTCCGGGCCGAGTGAGCGGTACGACCCCTAGCCTTCCTCGTTCGGAACGACAGGATGTTCGAATTGGCGTGCTCCCCAAGGGGAGCACCTGGCGGCGACTCTTCGGAAAGCAGGAGCCTTCTTGATACGGGGGTCGCCTCGGCCCCCCGGATTCCCCGACCGCGAATTCGATTGCAACCCTGAGGACGCTTACTCCGTCTAAGTGCATAACGCCTGCATGTAAACGGAGTTGATAATGACCCAATCCGACCGGTTCCTACCGCTCAAGCCGCTGGTATTCCACGTCTTACTGGCATTGAAGGACACGGATCGCCACGGCTATGCCATCAAGAAGGAAGTCGCGACCCGGACGGGTGGGACCATAGATCTGGAGCCGGGGACCCTGTACCGGCTCATGGCCCGGCTCCTCAAGCAGGGTCTCATCGAGGAGTCCGATCGCCGCCCAGCCCCCGAATCCGACGACGAGCGGCGCCGCTACTATTGCATCACCGGCCTGGGCCGGGACGTGCTGGCGGCCGAGGCCCGGCGCATGCACCTCCTGCTGGCCGACGAGGCGGTGCAGGATCTGGTGTCCGAGGGGAGGGGCTGATGCCGCGTTGGTACCGCTGGGCCCTGCGGCTCTATCCCGCGACCTATCGCAGACAGTTCGGTGAGGCCATGGCGGAGATGTTCGCCGACGAATGGGCCGGGGCAAGGAGGTCCGGACCCGGCGCGACCGTTCGCCTCCTCGCGCGCACGCTGCTGGACCTGATCGTGAATGTCCCGCGTGCCTACCTCCCGCACGACGGCCTCCAGGCCACCAGTTCCGCGAGCCCCCCCATCATGCAGAACGTCCGCCGCGATCTTCGCATCGCGCTGCGCTCCCTCGGGAAGCATCGTGGCTTCGCGGCGGTGGCGGCCCTCACCCTGGCCCTGGGGATTGGCGCCAACACGGCCATCTTCAGCGTCATCCGCGGTGTCCTGCTCGAGCCGCTCCCCTATCACGACGCGGAGCGCCTCGTCGTGGTGTGGTCCTCGTACCCAGACAACCCCACGTTCAGTGTCTCGCAGGCCGAGTACCTCGACTACCGGGCGGAAACGGAGACCATGTCCCAGACCGGGGCCTACGGTCTCGACTGGGTGACGATCAGCGGGGTCGGCATGGCCGAGCGCCGTCGAGCCGTCCTGGCCACCAGGAGCCTCTTCGAGGTGCTGGGCGTCCCCGCCGCTATCGGCCGGACCTTCACCGAGGAAGAGGACACCTCTCCAGGCCACCAGGTCGTCATCCTGAGCCACGGCATCTGGACCTCGCACTTCGGGGCCGACCCGGGCGTCGTGGGTAGCGGGACCGTCACCATCGACGGCTCCGACTTCACCATCATCGGTGTCATGCCCAGGGGATTCTCACCGCCCCGTGTGGAGACCGACTTCTACCTGCCCGCCCCGATGGACCGGAGCACGATTACCAACAGATCGGGGCACAACTTCAACGCCTTCGGGAGGCTGGCTCCGGACGCGACCATCGAGTCGGCCCGGGCGGAGCTCGCGACCATCCTGCCGCGCTGGGCCGAACAGTACGACGGCCTGCACCCCAACGACCCGGTGGTCCATCCGCTCGTGCTGGTTTCCCTGCACGACGAGATCCTCGGCTCCGTGCGCCCGATGATGTGGGCACTCCTCGGTACCGTCGGGCTGGTGCTCCTCCTGGCCACGGCCAACGTCGCCAACCTGTTGCTGGCGCGGGGGGAATCCCGAGGCCACGAGATGAGCATCCGTGGCGCTCTGGGTGCCCGGCGCCGCGATGTCGTTCAGCAAATGCTGACGGAGAGCGTGGTGCTGGCGGTGGCAGGTGGCGCACTGGGAATCGCAGTCGCGGCGGCCCTGGTTGCCGCGGTACGCTGGCTCGATCCGGGAGGCATCCCCCGGCTCGACACGGTGGGGCTGGATTGGTCCGTGCTGGCCTTCACCGCCGCCATCACGCTGGCGACGGGAGTGCTCTTCGGACTGTTTCCGGCGCATCAGGCGACGGGACACAACGCCCGCACCACGCTGGGAGAAGGCGCGCGTGGCGGTGTCGGGCGTCACTCGAAGCGGACCCTGCACGGGCTCGTGGTGCTTCAGATGACGTTGGCCGTCGTCCTGCTGATCGGCTCCGGCATACTGATCAGAAGCTTCCTCAAGCTTCAGGGGGTCGACCCCGGGTTCGCCACGGAGAACCGGGTGGCCTTCCGGGTCCAGGTGCTGTTCGATCGCTACCCGGAGCGGGAAGACAAGCTGGCCTTCTATCGACGGTTGGACGAGCAGATCCAGGCCATTCCCGGGGTGAGCGGCCTGGCTTACGCCCGCGCACTGCCGCTCCGGGCCCGGATCGGCACCGAGGGCATCCTGGTGGAGGGCCGGGAACTCGGCCCGGACGAACGGAATCCTTCCGTCGATTTCCAGATTGCCTCGGCCGGGTACTTCGAGTTGATGGGCATCCCGGTGCTGCGGGGTCGGTCCATCGCGCCTCAGGATCTGGCTGATGCACCGCCGGTGATTCTGATCAACGACGCCGCCGCCCGGGCCTACTTCGCCGGCGAGGATCCCGTGGGCCAGCGCGTGCGGCTCATGTTCACCCCGCGGGACTACCCCAACGTCACGATCGCCGGTGTGGTCGGGGACGTACACCACCGGGATCTCGCGGCCGCTCCCCGACCGGAGATCTACATGCCGCTGGCGCAGGTCCCCGGTGGCTGGATCAGCTCCATCATCGGCTCGATGAGCGTCGTGGTCAGAACCGACCTTCCACTCGACGCGGTGGGGCCGGCGATTCGGCGGACCGTCCAGGACCTCGATCCGACGGTGCCGGTGGACTACCTCGCCAGTCTCGAGCAGGCCGTCGGAGACGACATCGCCCGCGACCGGTTCGTCACGCTCCTACTGGCGCTCTTCGCCGGCGTCGCGCTCATCATCGCCGCCGTCGGTGTCTATGGGGTGATGGCCTTTTCGGTGGCACGGCGAACCAGAGAGATCGGCATCCGCATGGCCCTGGGCGCCGAGCCGCGCGCCATCCTCGGATCGATCGTCAGGACCGCCCTGGCGATCTCAGCGGTGGGCGCGGTGTTCGGGGTCGTCTCGGCCGGGCTGGCCACATCGGTGCTGGAGAGCCTCGTCTATGACATCAGTGTGCGGGACGTGACCGTCTTCGCGTTGAGCCCTCTGGTGCTGCTCCTGGTCGCGGCTGCGGCGGCCATGGTACCCGCCTGGCGGGCCGCAGCGGTCCATCCGATGGAGACGCTGCGAGCGGAATGAGGCCGGTCCGGCCACGGACAGGGCTGTGAACCTTTGCGGCTCCCTTGGGGACGCGGTAAGCTGCAAAGAAGCACCCCGCCGTCCACGGCCGAAGGGCGTGAGCCTCCGTGACAGACCAACGCGCCATCGACACATCACATCCGCCCGACGCACGGGGCCTGTCCGGAGACGAGGCGACCCGCCGCCTCCTCGACCATGGTCCCAACGAACTCCCCGCTCCCCAAGCGGAACCGGGGTGGCGGAAGATCATCCGCCAGTTCCGAAGTCCCCTCATCTACATCCTTCTGGCCGCCCTTGCGATCGACACCATCGCCTGGTTTCTGGCGGAGGCGGAGGGCGTGCCGTTCGAAGCCGTGGCCATCGCCCTCATCCTCCTTGGGAATGCCGGGCTGGGTGTTTGGCAGGAGCGGAAAGCCGAAGAGGCCCTGAGCAAACTCGGCGCCCTGACGGTGCCGATGGCATGGGTCTACCGGGACGGTGTTCTCGTGCAGATGCCGACACGGGACCTGGTGCCCGGTGACGTGCTTCGGGTGTCGCCCGGAGATCGGATTCCGGCGGACGGCGAGCTGCAGTCGACCGACCCGGTTCGGCTGGACGCCTCGGTCCTGACTGGGGAGTCGGTCCCGATCGATAAAATCCACGGCGACGAGTTGCCGGCGGGAACCCTGCTGGTGCAGGGCGAGGCGGTCGTCACCGTGACGCGGACGGGCGCCGGGAGTGCCATGGGTCGCCTGGCGGAGCTGCTTGGGACAGTCCAGACGGACCTCACTCCGCTGGGGAAACGGCTTCAGCGGTTTGGGAACAGGGTCGCGCGCTGGGTACTG
Source organism: Gemmatimonadota bacterium (assembly GCA_039587475.1). GTDB lineage: Bacteria > Gemmatimonadota > Gemmatimonadetes > Gemmatimonadales > GWC2-71-9 > N074bin45. Next base: position 29,388 of record JBDHIK010000006.1, read on the forward strand.
GCGCTGGCGGTTGCCCTCGTGGCCTTCGGCATCTGGACGGAGGGTGTCGAGCGTCTGCCGACCGTGGTGCTTTTCGCGGTGGCTCTGGCCGTGGCGGCCGTCCCGGAGGGCCTGCCAGCCGTGCTGACGGTCACCCTGGCCCTCGGGGTCGAGCGGATGGCTCGTCGGCAGGCCGTCGTCCGACGCCTCGATGCGGTCGAAGCCCTGGGATCGGTCACGGTCATCGCCACCGACAAGACCGGCACCCTCACCGAGAACCGCATGGAAGTCCAGGAGATCGACTCCCCGGACCGAGACGCCTGCCTCCGGGCCATGGCGCTGGTCAACGATGCCGACCCCGAGTCGGAGCACGGGGACCCGACGGAGGTGGCTCTGCGCAAGCAGGCGGCACGCCTACTGGGTTCCCTGGATGCTCTGACCGAACTGCCTCGGGTCGGCGGCAGGCCCTTCGACCCCGCGTGGAAGTTCATGCGTGTTACGGTCCGCGAAGGTCAGGCCCTGCGAAGCTACTTCAAAGGGGCCCCGGAAGAAGTGTTGTCCCGTTGCCGAACGACCGACGCCGAACGCACCTCCTGGGCGGAGAAGATACGGGCCCATGCGTCCGAGGGGCACCGGGTCATCGGGTTTGCCACGGGGGACGGTGAGGCCGAGGAGCAGCTGACCTGGCTGGGGCTCGCCGTGCTGTGGGACCCCCCCCGACCGGAGGTGCCGGAGGCGGTCCGACGAACCGTGGCAGCCGGCATCCGGATTATCATGATCACCGGCGATCATCCAGAGACCGCGCTTGGCATCGCCAGAAAGGTGGGCATCGGCGGCGACCGGGTCGTGACGGGCAGCGAGGTGGACCGGGCGAGTCCGGAACAGTTGCGGGAGGAGGTCCGTCACACGTCGGTCTTTGGCCGCGTGACCCCGGAGCACAAACTGCGCATCGTCGAGGCCCTCCAGGCATCCGGGGAAGTCGTCGCCGTGACCGGAGACGGGATCAACGATGCCCCAGCGCTCCGCAGAGCCGACATCGGCGTGGCCATGGGGCAGCGCGGCAGCGACGTGAGCCGGGAAGCCGCGGATCTGGTCCTGCTGGACGACAACTTCGCCTCGATCGTTGCGGCCATCGAGGAAGGCCGCAGCATCTATGCGAATATTCAGAAATTCATTCGCTTCCTGTTCTCCACCAACCTGTCTGAGATTGTCGTGGTCGTATTCGGCTTGGTGGCAGCCTTTGCGCTGGACCTGCGAGACTCCGCCGGAGCGTTGCTGCTGCCGCTGACCGCCGTGCAACTGTTGTGGATCAACCTGGTGTCCGACGGCGCGCCGGCGCTGGCACTTGGCATGGACAGGAACCCGGCCGTCCTGGAACTGCCGCCTCGCGACCCGGGGCTCCCGTTGCTGGACCGCGCTTCGATCCAGTTCATCCTCCCGACCGGGGTCTTCAAGGGGGCCATCGCGCTCGGCGTGTTGTGGTATCTCCCACGGGTGGGCTACGGCACCGAGGTGGCGCGGACCGCCGCCTTCACGTTCCTGGCCGCAGGGCAGCTGCTGTTCGCCTACCCGGCGCGACACATCGACCTTCGCCCCCTCACGAACCCATGGCTCCACGCGGCGGTGTTCGCCGGGATCCTCATGCAGTTTTCGATTCTCTGGCTCGCGCCTTTCCGGCACATGCTCGACGCGGTGGCTTTGCCCTGGCCGATCGTGCTGGGGATTCTGGTGGCCATGGTTGGTGCATGGGGCGTCGCCGAGTTGACGACGCGATGGCTGCATCATCACTGGACACAACCGGCCGGGAGTCCACGCGTGCCGTAATGACCGTCCCGGTCGTGAGCGTGGCCGTTATTCGGGTCAATCGCTGCGCAAGGTACTGGCCGGGTCCATGCGAGCCGCCCGCCGTGATGGCACCAGCACCGCCAGCGCGGCCACCGAGCCAAGTACCAACAGGACCGTGCCGAATGTGACCGGGTCGTAGGGGGACACCCGCCCCAGCAGGCCGGAGCTGACCCCGGGGACTCCTCCCACCAGGAGCAGCGAGACCAGAAGGGCCCCACACAGTCCTCCCACCATGCCAACGGCCGGGGCCCGTAAACCACGCCGCATCATCAGCCTCAGGACGTCGCCGGCCCGGGCACCCAGCGCAAGGCGTACTCCGATCTCGTGGCGCCGTTGCCCCACCGCCACCGCCGTCACACCATAGACACCGACAGCACCGAGGAGCAGGCCCATCAGGCCCATCGTACCCACGACCCAGGCCGCGATGCGTTGGGGCAACACGAACAGCCCCAACAGCTCTTCCAGAGAAGCGGCGCTCGAAGCTGGCAGGCTGGGAGCCATGTCACGGATCACGGCATGCACGTCGGCCAGCGCTTCGGACCGCCCCCCAGCGGGCCGGACGTACAGCTTCTGGTCGGACGAGTACCGCTGGGTCGTAGACAGATAATAGAAGTTGGGGGGCGCCGTCCCATCGACCGCGTTGAGCATCTGCTGGTCGTGCACAGCATCCTCGGCGACGCCGACGACCTGTACCGGCGTCCCCTCTCCGACCGTGCCCAGGTAGAATCGTTCTCCGACCGCGTCCCGGTCTGGCCACAGCCGCCCGGCCATGGCGCGATTGACGACGGCGACCAGCTCCCGCCCGGGCAGGTCACGCTCATCGAATCCCCGGCCTCGCTCGATGGCGATGTCGAGAGCCTCGAAGTACCCCGGGGACACCGTGTGCAGGTAGGCATCGTACCCGCCCTGATCCTCGGGGGGCTGTACCCCCGCCACGTTGATCCGCCCCAATGAGGAGCGCCCTCCGACGGGGAGCTTGCCGTCATAGGCTGCGTGCTCGATGCCGGGGAGGGCCCGCACCCGATCGAGCAAGTCGGCGTAGAAGGCTCGGCCGGTTTCCCGGCTCATGCCCAGATACTCCAGATCGAGATTGAGGACGTAGAGTCCGTCCGCCCGCCAGCCATGATCGCGTCCGTCGAGTGCCTGGATCGATCGCACGAACATGCCGGAGGCGGTCAGCAACATCAGGGAGGCAGCCATCTGTCCCGCGACCATGAAACTGCGGAGCCGCGTTCGGGCCGGCGCCATGGAGCCTGCTCCCTCTTTGAGAGCGCCTACCAAGTCGGTGCGCGTGGCCTGGAGTGCCGGCGCCAGGCCGAACACCAACGCGGCAAGCGTCGCCGTGCCGCCGGCAAACAGGACCACGCGCCAGTCGGGCGTCAGATCGAGCCGGAGGTTGATCCACTCGGGCAATGCCGGTCGAAACGCCAGGGCCGCATTGGTCAGCACGAACGTCAGTACGACCCCCGCCGCCCCCGCCACGAGAAACAGCACGACGGTCTCGGTCAGCAACTGGCGAATCAACCGCTTCCGACTGGCGCCGAGCGACAGACGAACCGCGATCTCTCGGGAACGTTGCAGAGCCCGTGACAGCAGCATGCCGGCGACGTTGGTCGATGCCAGCGCCAGGACCAGCCCGACCAGGAACAGCATGACGCCGAAGAACGCCATCACCCCCGCCCTGCCGACGGCGGGGATGGGCCCCCACGCCATGACGCGAGTGACGTAGTCGCCTTCCTCATAGCCACCGACCACACTGTTGAGGAACTGCGTGGCCTGAACGCTCAGCGCCTCGGCGGCCTGGGCCCGAGACATGCCGGGCACCAGGCGACCGATGGTCTCCAGGCTGCCGGACTCGGGTTGGTCCAGCGCAGCCGGCGTCCGAAGGCCCGGCGCCGGGAGGCCGAGAGGAACGAAGACGTCGATCGTCAGCGCCACGACGTGGCCGCCGAACTCCGCCGGCGCCACTCCGATGACCCGCGCCGCATAGTCGTTGATGCGGACGGTCCGGCCCAGGATGGCCTGGTCACTGCCGAACCGTTCCTGCCACAGACGGTGGCCCAGCACCACGACGGGCTCGACGCGCGGGTAGTCCGCCTCATCCGGCCCGAAGAAGCGACCGATCAGGGGCTCGACGCCCAGCAAGCCGAAATAGTTGCCTGTGGTGTTCAGGGCCATGACTACCTGCGGGTCGGCCGCACCGTCCTCCGTCTGCTCGCTGATGGCAAGGGGCATCATGGCGAATGCGGCGATGTCTTCCAGGACCGTCCCGGCCGTCCGGTAGTGATCGACGACACCGTACGCCACGTCGAAATAGCGCCCGTTCAAGTCACGGGACACTTCCACCAGGCGATCGGTATTCCGGATCCCCGGGAGCTCCTTGAACAACAGTCCGTTGGCGATGCTGAAGATGGTGGTGTTGGCGCCGATGCCGACCGCCAGAGTCACTACCGCGACTGCCGTGAACGACGGGTGCTTCCACAACGACCGCAACGCGTAGCGTACGTCCTGACGCCATTGATCCATGGGACTGTGTCCTCCCCGAAAGCAGAATCCTGCAAGACCTGCCTTGACTGCAGCACGAACTCCCAGCCTGACCCTGCGCCCCAGCCCCGGGCCGACGGATCGCACCACCTCGACCCGGTACCAGCGTCGGGCGGCTCGGCGCCCTTCCTTGGCTTGGCGATGGCGATACTCCTCTGCCAGGTCGTCCAGCAGAAACCGCCGGTCGTCACCGTGTACCGAGCGCGCGGCCAGCCACCGCATGATCCGAGGCTCGCTCACGGTCGCGGCCCCGTGCCGTGATCGGCGGCCAGCCCGTCCATCATGCGTCCCAGCCGGAACGTGGCCTGGCGGAGGGCCTCCCGACCCGCGTCGGTCAGTTGGTAGACCTTGCGGGCCCGGCCTCCCTGTACCGGCGTCGGCGCCGAAATGGAGTGAACCAGGAGCGCCTTGTCCTCCAGCCGACCCAAGGTTGCGTACACGGCGCCGATGGAGACGGTTCTTCCGGTGCGGCCCTCGATCTCCCGCTTGACGGCTGCGCCGTAGCCTTCGTCATCCAGGCGGGCCAGGGCCAGCATGACGTAGAGCTCGAACTCGGCGAGTGACGGGATGGATTTCGGCATATGGCTTACAACGGAATACATACCGTGAAGGTTTCAGATCGCGACCTCCGACTTTAAATATTAGTCGATTGACTATTAGTCATCGGACGGCTATTGTGTGGCCAACCAACCGCACCAGGGACGACCAAGTGGACCACGACCTTCAGGCCTACCTGCCGCTCCAGCCCCGGGACTACCTGCTCCTCTTCGCCCTGAGCGCCGGACCGCGGCACGGCTACGGCCTCATCAAGGATGTCGAGGCGGACACCAGGGGTGAGGTCACCATCGATCCGGCAAACCTTTATCGGTCCATCAAGCGTCTCACCAAGGACGGCCTGCTGACGGAGACGGACCCACCGGCCGGAGAGGCCGGTGCCGGTGAGCGCCGCCGCTTTTACCGCATCACGCCCCTCGGCGCCAGAGTCGTCCAAGCGGAGGCCGCGCGGCTGGCCGACCTGGCATCACTGGCCAAGGCGAGAAAGTTGATCTGATGAACGACCTGGTGAGTTCGGCCGCACCGCGGCAGGCGGACCTGGCCGTGCGAAGCTACCGCAGGCTCATGGCCGTTCTACCACCCCACTTTCGCCACCGCTACGGCGCCGATGTCGTGGACACGTTCCGGGAGCTGGTTCAGGACACCCGGCACCGGGGAACGTTCGCCGTTGCTGCATTGTGGCTCCGCTCCGTCCTTCGCCTGCTGGCGGTCGGCCTCGGAGAACGGTGGGACGCCTTTCGGCACAACTGGAGCCCGGCCTCGGGCGAGTCGTTCCAGGCTCCCAAGAGAGGACATGAACCCATACGTTGGTTCCTGCGCGAGATTGGCCAGTCAGCGCGATCCTATCAGAAGCGGCCGGGCTTTGCCCTGACGGCCTTGTTGCTCATCGCCATGGGTGTGGGCGCCACCACGACCATCTTCTCCGTCGTCGATGGGGTCATGCTGCGTCGATTGCCCTACCCCGATCAGGACCGTCTGGTCTACTTCACGGACCCGAGCCACTCTGGTGTGTCCTTTCGGGCCTGGCAGGAACGGACGACGGCTTTCGAAGCCATGGCCGCGGTCGATCCTACCGACCTCGATCTGACCGGAACCGGTCGCCCCGAGCGGCTGGCCAGCGCCGCCGTCGATCCCGGCTTTTTCTCGCTGTTTGGCGCCCAGCCGGTCCTTGGTCGTCTTCTCGGCGGGGACGACTGGGTCGGTGGGAAGGCCGTCGCGGTGCTGAGCCATGGCTTCTGGCAACGTCGTTTCGGTGGAGATCCCGCCATCGTTGGCTCGACCATTCAACTCAACGGAACGCCCACCGTAGTCGTCGGCGTTCTGAGCCCCAGGTTCGACGAGCCGGAAGCCCTGATACCGCGGGGCACCGCCGTCTACGTTCCTCTCGCCCTCGAGGGTGAACGGTTCGAACACCCCGGCTATCACGTTCTCCAGGTAGCGGCTCGGCTCCGGCCCGACATTCCCCTGTCGCAAGCCCAGGTCGAACTGAACGGCGTCGCCGCGGCCCTGGCCGAGGAGATCCCGGACTATTACCAGGCGCGGGACGGCAGTCCGCGTCCCATGAACATCGCTTCCTTGCAGACGGTCACGTCTCAGGACGTGAGCGGGGCGCTGTGGATGCTGCTCGGCGCCGTCGGCCTGATGCTCGCCATCGCCTGCGCCAACGTGGCCAATCTGTTCCTGGCCCGAGGCACGGACCGTGTGCGCGAGATGGCCGTCCGGGCAGCCCTCGGCGCCGGCCGGCGCCGCCTGGTAAGCCAGCTGATCACCGAGAGCGCACTGCTGTCATTGGCCGGCGGCCTCCTGGGCGTCGGTCTGGCGTACATCGGGGTGAAGGCGTTCGTGATGCTCAGCCCCGGCGACATTCCCATGTTGTACCGGGTGGGGGTCGACCTGCGGATTCTGGCATTCGCCGTGACCATCTCGCTCCTCACCGGTGTCCTGTTCGGTGTGGCTCCCGCCTGGCAAGCGGCCCGGGTTCAGGTGACGGAGGCGCTCAAGGATGCCGGAAACGCCAGCGCGGGGCGCCGGAAGGCTCGGCTGCGGCACTCGCTGCTGGTGGCGGAAATCGCCCTGGCGGTGGTGCTGCTCACCGGGGCGGGCCTCCTCTTCAACAGCTTCATCCGGCTACAGGCGGTGGATCCGGGGTTCGACACGGACGGGATCGTCGTGCTGCCGCTCTACCTGGACGACGACCGCTACGACGAGGCATCGAGATCCGAGTTCGGCCGCACGGTGCTGGAGCGCATGCAGGGGTTGCCCGGCGTGACCCATGCCGCGCTGGGCATCGTGACGCCCTTCCTCTACTACGGCAACGCCCACTGCTGTTACGTGACCAGCGCGTTCGCGGTCGACGGCGAAGAGGTGGAGCAGCGGACATCCATCCAGCCCATCACCCCGGGATACCTGGAGCTGCTCGGGGCGACCATCGCCGGGCGTGAGTTGGTGCCTGAGGACCGGAACCGCTCACCGCTGCCGGTGGTCATCAGCCGGCGGATGGCGCTCGACATGTTCGGCACCACCGACGTCCTCAACCGGACCATCGAGGCACGGCGCGCTCGGATGTGGACCAGCGATTCGACCGGAATGGTGCAGGTGGTGGGGGTGGTGTCGGGCCTTCACTTCTGGGGACTGGACCAGGCCCCGCGCAGCGAGATGTTCGTCCCCTACGAGGCCATCGGGCCGGGCTTCGAGGACATGACCATCATCGTCCGCACTCAGCACGACCCGCAATCAGCCATCGGGATCTTGCGCGAAGCCGTCTGGCAGATCGAGCCGGACCTTCCCATCGAAGCGCCGTTCATCATGAGCGCCCGCATCGCCGAGTCCTTGACGACGCCGCGTTTCCTGACAGCCTTGCTGCTGACCTTCGCCGGCCTGGCCATCCTGCTGGCGGCCGGCGGCATCTACGGGTCCATGCTGTACAGCGTGGGCCAGCGGCGCCGCGAGCTGGGGATCCGCGTGGCGCTGGGGGCACGGCGCGGCACCGTCCTGGGGATCGTCGTCGGACAGGGAGCCCGGCTGGCGCTCCTCGGCATTGCCCTGGGAACGGTTGGCTCCCTGGCCCTCAGCCGTTTCCTGGAGGCCATGGTGTACGGTATCACTACCACCGACGTGCCCACCTTCGCGGCCGTGGCCCTCCTGCTGGGGGCGGTGGCCGTCGTCGCCTCCTACGTCCCGGCCCGCCGTGCCGCGGCTGCGGATCCGCTCGAGGCCCTCCGCACGGAGTAGCCGACCCCCTGAAACCTCCTGGAAGATCCCGCGTATATCCACTTATGGATATACCCGGGATCTCGCCATGACCCTCGGCGAACGCTGCTATCGTCGCCTCCTCGGGCTCTATTCTTCCGAGCTGCGCGAAACCGCAAGTGCCGAAATGATTGCTACTTACCGGTCCATGGCCCGACGGGCTACCGGGCCGGCCGGCACCGTGGCCATGTGGCTCCGCATCTCGCTGGATCTGCTCATGACGGCGCCCGCCGATCGCCTCGAAGCCTGGCGGCGACGCCGGCATTCCGCCCCAGTCACCGCCAGAGGTCGTCTCATGGAAACCCTGCGCCAGGATCTGTCCTACGCGTCACGATTGTTGAGGAAGTCGCCCGTGTTCACCGTGGTGGCCACGCTGACCGTGGCAATCGGCGTTGGAGCGACGACCACGGTATTCAGCGTGACCAACGGACTGTTGTTTCGCCAGCTCCCCGGGGTCGAGCGGCCCGGGGAATTGGTCACCGCGCATCGGGCATCCGACGGGGATCGCTTCGGCGCGTTCTCGTGGATGAACTTCATGGAGTATCGTGCCGAAGGCGCCGAGCTGATGGACCTCGCGGGGGTCAGCAGCCTGCCGATCGGCATGGGCGGAGACGGGCTGGGCGACGAGCACGTCAAGCCGGTATTCGCGTTCACGGTGACCCACAACTACTTCCGCGTCCTGGGAGCGGAGCCAATGCTGGGTCGCTTCTTCACAGAGGCCGAAGCGGAGACCGTTGGCGAAACGTCGGTCGTGGTGTTGGGCCATGACACGTGGACCGAACGTTTCGGTGCCGACCCTTCGGTGCTGGGCCGGACGGTTCGGATCAATCGTCACCAGTTCACCGTCATCGGAGTGACTCGCGAAGGCTTCAACGGCCATAGCGGCGCCATCGTCACCGGGGCGTATCTCCCCATCACGTCGAAAGAGGTCTTCGAGAATGGCCGGCGCATGACGGAGCGTGGGGCGACCTGGATGGAAACCGTCGGTCGGCTCCAGCCGGACGTGAGTCTCAAGCAGGCGCAGGCGGGGATGACGGTCATCAACGACCGGCTGGTCCAGGAGTATCCCGACCTCCTCGAGGGCCAGAACGTCCTCCTCCTCCGCTACGGACCCATCTTCGCCGCGGCGGCTGGACCGATCAGGATCTTCATGTCACTCCTCTTCGTCGTGGCGGCCATCGTGCTCATGATCGGGAGCATCAACGTCGCCGGCATGCTGCTCGCCCGGGCGACACAGCGTGCCCGCGAGATCGGTGTGCGCCTGGCACTCGGCGCCAAGCGCAGCCGGCTCGTGCGCCAGTTGCTCACCGAAAGCATGGTGCTGTTCCTTGCCGGCGGACTGGGAGGTCTCTTCCTGAGCTACGGCGCGGCATCAGTGATCAACCGATACCAGCCCCCGATTCCATTGCCGCTGGCCCTGGACGTGACCCCCGACCTCCGCGTCCTCCTCCTGGCACTGGCCATGACCGTCGGGACCGGATTCCTGTTCGGACTCGCTCCGGCCCTCCAGGGAACCCGGCGGTCACTCCGATCGGTGATCGGTGACGGGGCTCAACCCAGCCCTCGCAGCAGGCTCCGCTCGGCGTTCGTGGTGACCCAGATCGCCGGATCCGCCCTGCTGCTGGTCGGAGCGGGGCTGTTCTCCCGTGGCCTGCAGCAGGCACATCTCATCGACCCCGGTCTCAACCCTGAGAATGTCCACGTGGTCGGGATCAGCCTGAGCCGACAGCACTTCACCGACCCCGAGGCCGCCGAGTTCTACCGGACACTGGTGGACCGAACGAGGGCGCATCCGGGAGTGAGGTCCGTCGGCTTGATCGACAATCTTCCGCTGAGCATGGGCAACCAGACGACGACGTTCGCCATCCCGGGCCGCGTGGAATCGGATGACGAAGATCATCCCACCGATTTCGCGGTGGTCTCGGCCAGCTACTTCGAGACCATGGAAATCGTTCTCGTCGGTGGACGGCCATTCGATGACAGTGATCGCCAGGGAAGTCCTGAAGTCGTGGTCGTCAATGAAGAATTGGCCGAACGCATGTGGCCCGGGGAAGATCCGATTGGAAGAGCCCTCATGTTCGGTGGCGCGGAGAACGGAACGCGGACCACGGTGATCGGCGTGGCCAGGGACGGCAGTTATCGCATGCTGGGCGAAGACCAGCGCTTCATGGTCTACCGCCCACAGGCCCAGGCACAGCGCCTCGACATGACGATGGTTACCCGGATCGAGCCGGGTGTGGCGGATATCATGGCTCGCGACATGGCTGGCATGGTACGGCAGATCGAGTCGGACCTGCCGCTCGACTGGAACGCACCGATGATGGAGATCATGGGCATCTCCCTCCTGCCGTCCAGGATCGTATCCGGGGTCGCGACGGCCTTTGGCGGCGTCGGGCTTCTGTTGGCGACCCTAGGACTGTACGGCATCCTGTCCCAGATGGTGACCCAGCGGACCCGGGAAATCGGCGTCCGCATGGCCCTCGGCGCCGGTCGCGAAAGCGTGCGCCGCCTGTTCCTCGGGCATGGCCTCAGGCTCACCGCCATCGGCCTCGCCCTCGGGTTCGCCACCGCGTTCGGCGTCACCCGGTTCCTGGGCTTCTTCCTCTATGGTCTGAGCCCGACCGATCCCATCACGTTCGGCGCCATCGCCCTCTTGCTGGGAGCCACGGCGCTGACGGCCTGTTACGTCCCGGCGCGACGCGCCACCCGAACCGAACCGATGGAGGCCCTGCGCCATGAATAGCCGATCCGTTCCTCGCAGGCATCTGCCCAACGCCCGACGACTCGCGGTCACCTGCCTTGGCATGCTGGCGTTCCTGGCTCCCGGCGCCGGCCCCGCCTGGGCTCAGTGGCCGCCGGACTCCCTGACGAATCTCAAGGTGTTCCCGAAAGACATCCCGGTCCGGGAACTCATCGGCGAGATGCGGGGCATCGCCGGGGCGCTCGGGGTCCGGTGCACCTATTGCCACGTCGGCGACGACCCCAACGACCTCCGCAGCATCGACTTTGCAGCGGACGACAAGGAGACCAAACGCAAGGCGCGCGTCATGCTGCGGATGGTCAAGCACATCAACGGCGAGCATCTGGAAGAGTTGCCGGGACGCTCCGACCCGCCGGTACGCGTCACGTGCGAAACCTGTCACCACGGCCTGAACCGTCCTGGCGATCTACGCACCGTCATGGTCGACCTCGTGGTTGAGCAGGGCGTCGACTCCGCCGTCGCCCGCTATGGTGCGCTACGCGAGGAATACTACGGCGGCTGGAGTTACGACTTCAGCCCTTCGGTGCTGCGGAGTGCGGCGGAGACGCTGGCCCGTGGCCACGGTGAAGCCGAGGGGGCGCTGGCCCTGTTGGAGTTGAACGCGGAGCTCTACCCCGAATACGCAGCGACCTTCATGACCATGGCTCAGGTACAGGCCAACCTGCAGCAGGACTTCGAGGGCGCCGAGGCCAGCCTCGAGAGGGTGCTGGAACTCGATCCGGAGAATTCCGGGGCCCGGCGAGCGCTGGGCCAGCTGCGCTCGGCGCGTGGGGAGTCCGACGGTGAGTGAGCGTCAGCCGGAGGCACTGCTGCCGTTGCGGCCGCTGGTATTCGACTTTCTGTTGTTGTTCAACGCCGGTGACCGGCATGGCTACGGCCTGATGCAGGAGCAGAATGCGAAAGGAGGTCGCCAGGTCCTGGGCCCCGGCACCCTGTACCGGACGCTGCGGGAGATGCAGGACCTGGGACTCATTCGGCCGGCTGGTGACTCGGAGGGCGGCAAGGACCGGCGCTACTACCGCATCACGCCGTTCGGCCGGCAGGTGGCCGCCGCGGAGGCGGCACGGATGGCTTCGCTGGTTGGACAGGCGCGGGAAGGCCGGCTCCTGAGCTAGGGCCTCCAGGTCATGCCTGGCTCTGTCCTCGGCGGATCGGCTACATTGGGGAGGAAAGGAGTCCCCAATGTCCATTCGCCCCGTGACCGACATCAGCTCGGCTCAGCCCGCCCTCGAGGGCGCCGGCGTGCGATTGCACCGAGCTTTCGGGTTCGGCAAGACCAACGAGTTCGATCCTTTTCTCCTGTTCGATGATTTCCGGAACGAAGTTCCCGAAGACTACCTGAAGGGTTTCCCCTGGCATCCGCACCGCGGCATCGAGACCATCACCTATGTGCTGGCCGGCTCGGTGGACCACGGCGATTCGCTGGGGAACACCGGCACGCTCGGTGCTGGTGACGTCCAGTGGATGACGGCCGGGAGCGGCATTCTCCACCAGGAGATGCCCCAAGGCGATCCCACTGGCCGTATGCACGGCTTCCAGTTGTGGGCCAACCTCCCCGCCTCGCAGAAGATGACCGACCCCAGGTATCAGGACGTCCTCAGCAAGGACATCCCGGAGATCACCGACGACGACGGCACCATGGTACGTGTCGTGTGTGGCGACTTCTGGGGTCAGCGCGGGCCGGTGGACGGCATCGCCGCCGACCCCAGGTACCTCGACGTGTCGGTGCCTCCCAACACGCGGAAGACGCTACCGGTCGAAACGGATTATCACGCCTTCGCCTATGTGTTCCAGGGCAGCGGCACCTTCCGAGATGCCTCTGATCCCCTGGCGGCACCAACCGACCGCGTGGGACCGCACGCCGACAACACCACGGCCGACACCGGCAACCGGTCGCTGGTCCTGTTCGGCCGGGGCGACGAGGTCACCGTGCAGGCGGGGGAGGGCGGGATCCGGTTCCTGCTGGTGTCCGGCCAGCCGCTCAAGGAGCCGGTCGCCTGGTACGGACCCATCGTGATGAACACGCAGGACGAGCTGCAACAGGCCTACCGGGAACTGCAGGAAGGGACTTTCATCAGGTAATGGCAGAGGATCGAGCCGGCCTCAGCCCCCGGCTTCGAACTCGGCCAGCCAGTTCCGCACGACGACCGTTTCCATCCCTTCAGCGCCACGACCGGTCTGGATCATGATGAAGCCCTGATCGTCGGGCATGACCTCGTAGCGGGCGTGCCAGGCATTATTGAAGTAGTTGGACACCCGGAACAGCGGCCGCCGCGCCCGCACGGTGAAGGATGGCTGGGTCCCCACCTCTGCCACCATGAACTGACCGTTGCTCTTGTAGAACAACTCCCGTCCGCTATGGGCCCAGAGCGGCTCCAGCCCACCTTCGGTCGACACCTGCCAGACCGCTCCGCTGCTGGCGTCAGGAAAGGGCCTGACGTAGACCTCGTCGGTCCCGGACTCGTTGGACACGTAGGCCAGCCAGCGGCCGTCCGGCGAGATGGCCGGCGCCCGGTTCTCCGATCCGGCCCCGGTCGGGAACGTCTCGGCCTGGTCCGGTGACGCCAGGCTGGCCACCGTGAGTACCAGCGATTCCGCGACCGACGCATTGCCCTCCCGCAGGATCAGCTTGTCGCCGTCAGGGGCGAACGCCACCTCGAACTGGATGCCGGGTCGCTCCAACATAGGCTGGGCCATGCCCGAGCCGTCGGCCGGTTGCCAATACAGATCGCGGTCGCCGCTCTGACCGTCGAGCTCCCGCGAGAACGCCACGTATCTGCCGTCGGCGGACCAGGCAGGATAGGTGTTGATGCTCTGGAACGTCAGCCGGGTGAGGATGCTGTCCCCAAGCGCCATCACATGGATGTCGCCCCCGTCTGCTCCCCCGCTGGTGGTCTCCACCGCCAACCGGGAGCCGTCGGGGGACAGGCTCAAGGCGTTGTACTGGTCGGGAGGGATGGGCAACGGTTTGGCCTGCCCCTCCCGGTCCACGACGGTCAGCTGACGGCCGGTGACCTGGCCGCCACTTCTCACGTACACCAGCGTTCCGTTGGCGGAGACGCTGAACTCGGCGTACCCGAAGCCCGGCGTCCACACGTCCTGGGCGATCGGCCTCGGTGTCCCCGTCAGCGCCATCGCGTCCTGGTCGAACTCGGCCGCGAGCAGGGTCCCGTTGGCGGTGGCGTACACCAGATAGCCGGGGGGAGCATATTCGGCGCTCAACCCCGACACCAGCGGCTGGTATTCTCCCGTCGCCAAGTCGATCACACCGATTTCATTCTGGGTCTCGGTGCTCTGCACCATGGTCACCAACAGGCCCTTGCCGTTAGGCAAGACGTGCGGATACGCCGCGAACCCGCCATACCGGAGGGTATCGACCTGCCACACCACCTCCGGCTCTCCGCCTTCGGCGGGCACGCGATACAACACCCGCACGGAGGGAGCGTTGTAGTAGATGTATCCGTCCTGCCCCCACATGGACGGGAACAGCGGGTTGACTCCGGAATCCACCACCACCACCGGAGGCGCACCGGCCACCGACGCCCGCCAGAGAGAGCCGCGGGTCATGAACGCCACCTGCCTCCCGTCGGGGGAAAACGTGGGAGCCGCACCGACGTCGATTCCCGACATCACCTGAGGTTCGAGCTGGTCGAAGGATCTGCTGTGGATGCGATAGTCGCCATCCTCGCCCGCGATGGCGGCAACCACCTGCCTCCCGTCCGGCGAAATGTCCATGCCGAAATCCGGGATCATGTCTTCGAAGATGCGGAACCGCTCGACCGGCGGCGCAGGCTCCTGGCGCAGTCCTCCTCCGGCCAGCCACCCGGCCACGAGCAACACCAGTCCCATGACCGCGACCGCCCAGACCGGCAGGGAGCGGCCTGACCCCACCGGAGCGACCGTCGCCGTGGTCGCCGGGATCGAGGCCAGCCCTGGACGCTTGAGAGACTCGGCGAACGCCGCTGCCGAGGGGAACCGGTCCGCCGGAAGCTTGGCCAGCCCCTGATTGATCGTGGCCGCCACATGAGGCGGGACGGTGTCGCGGGCATGGGTGACGTCGGGTGGCTTCTCGGTGATGACCTTGGCGACGATGGCCTGGGCCGTGGAGCCGGTATACGGCGGGTCTCCCGTGAGCATCTCGTACATCATGGCGCTCAGCGAGTAGACGTCGCTCCGGGCGTCGAGGGCCCGGTCACCCATGGCCTGCTCCGGGCTCATGTATTGTGGCGTCCCGATGGAGAGGCCCGTTTCGGTGAGCCGCGTGGCCCCCGCCTCGCTCACGGCCAGGGCGATACCGAAGTCGGCGACCATGGCCTGGCCGTCGTGCAGCAGGATGTTCTCGGGTTTGATGTCGCGGTGCACGACGTCCTGGCGGTGGGCATAGTCGAGCGCCGCCGCGATCGACGTGGTGATGGCGATGGCCTCGTCGACCGCCAACTGCTTCTCGCGGTCGAGCTTGTCCCGCAGCGTTTCCCCATCGACGTAGGGCATGACGTAAAACAGGAACGTGTCGGCTTCACCCGAATCGTAGAGTTGCAGGATGTGGGGGTGCTGCAGGTTGGCGGTGACCTTGATTTCCTTGAGAAACCGATCGGCTCCGATCACCGCCGCCAACTCGGGAAGCAGGACCTTGAGCGCCACCTGCCGATCGTGCTTGACGTCCTGGGCCAGGTAGACGGTGGCCATGCCCCCGGCACCGATCTCCCGTTCGATGTCGTAGCGGTCCGACAGCGCCGCGGTGAGACGCTCGAGGATTTCAGGCATGGGCCGGCGGCCGATCGCCGAGGGGTCTCATTTTGCGGATGACCGGGCGTCCTAGGATTTCATCTTCCGGTAGCCCCACAGGAGCAGCAAGGCGCCGCCGGTGGCCAGTGCCAGACTCCGGATGTCGAACCCGCCGACGCCACCGAGGCCCAGCAGCGAGCCGATGAACCCGCCGACCATGGCCCCGGCAATCCCCAGTACGATGGTCATGATGATGCCGCCGCCGTCCTTGCCGGGCATGATCCACTTGCCAAGCGCGCCGACGACCAGGCCCAGCAACAGCCACGAAAGGATACCCATGGGGAATCACTCCTGAAAACGGATGGGAAGTTCGGTCAACTATAAGGAATACAGCCAGGATCGGGAAGAGTGTCGAGTCCCAGCCTGAAACCTCACCCGGCGCCGGACCGTTGTGACACCACGACCCAACCGCGAGGAATTCATGGAACTGGCACTCTCCTGGGCCGCCGTCTCTGCCGGTGCCGTCGCCCTGTACTGGCTGAAATTGCACTACGGCCGCAAGGATCGGTCGGAATCGCTCGACGACCAGGCCGAGGCCCTCCAGGCAGACCTGCAGTCGGTCTACGAAGAACTGAGCGACAAGGTCGAGCAGATCCACGAACGACTGGACTTCGCCGAACGACTCCTGGCCACCCCGCGAACCCCGGCAGACGAACCCGCCACGGAGGCAACCCCTCCGGAACTGACCCCGGTGTGATGGCCCCGGGTCACAACCCTTCCAACTGGGACATCAGCTCACCCGCGGACTGAACCCGCTCATCCTTGTCCTTGGCCAGCAGTTGCATGACGAGGCTCGACAACGCCGGGGGCACCCCCTCGGCGACGTCCGCAGGGGCCGCAGGCACTTCGCTCAGAACCTTGGCGATCATGGCGACCGGCGCTACGGCCTCGAAGGGGAGCCGTCCGGTGAGGCACTCGTACAGCACGATTCCCGCGGCGTACAGGTCGCTGCGCCCGTCGATGTCCTCGGCCAGCAGTTGCTCGGGGGACATGTAGGACGGCGTCCCGACCACCAGACCCACTTCGGTCAGCCCGCTGGTGCGCTCCGCCAATCGGGCTACTCCGAAGTCCATCACCTTGAGCACGCCCTCGCCGTCCACCAGCAGGTTCTGGGGCTTGATGTCGCGATGGATCACGCCCTGCTCGTGCGCCACCTCGAGAGACGCCGCCAACTGCCGGGCCAGCGCCAACGTCGATGAGATTTCCAACCGACCTCGTTGGTCCAGCAGTTGACGAACCGTGAGGCCCTCGACGTATTCCATCGTCAGGAAATCCACGCCGGCCGATCCACCGAAATCGTGAATCCGGACGACGTTCCGGTGCGAGATGCGACGCGCCAGACGGATCTCCGTCTTGAAGCGTTCCAGGACGCTCTCGTCGGCCACGAACTCGGGTCGCAGGGTCTTGATGGCCACCTCTTCGTCCAGTTCCAGGTCCTTGGCCCGGTAGACCATGCCCATGCCACCCTGCCCAATGGTTCCGATGACCTCGTACCGGTCGGCAAACCGCTGGCCCGTCTGCAACTGGGTCGCCTCCGCGGCCGCCTCCCCGTTCGCCTCGCGGGCTTCCCGGGCGGCCTCGACCTCGGCACGCAGGTTGTCCACCTGATGACGCAACCGGTCCTCACGCGATCGGACGTGCTCGACCATGCCGTCGAAGACCCTGGCCAAACGGCCCAGTTCGTCGTCGCGGCGAGCGACGGCCGACAGGGTCCCGGCATGGTAGTCGCCCGACTCCACGGCACTCGCCGCGGCAATGACCTCGTTCACCTGCTCCAGGTATTCCTTCTCGGCATCGCGCAATCGCTTCTTCTCGAGGCAGGCACTGAGCCTGGCCCGCAACAGCACCGGGTCGAACGGCTTGGGTAGGAAGTCCTCGGCCCCGCGTTCGATACAGCGGACGATGCTGGGCATGTCGTCCAGCGCCGAGATCATGATGACCGGGATGTCGCGGGTGGCCGGGGTGTCCTTGAGCTGCTCCAGCACCTGATAGCCGTCCACCTCCGGCATCAGGACATCGAGGAGCACCAGGTCGAAGTTGTCCCCGGCGATTCGTTCGAGGGCCTCACGCCCGTTGGCGGCGCTGACAGGCTGGTACCCCTCCCGCTCGAGCCGCCGGGACAGCATGTCCCGATTGTCCGCCGAGTCGTCCACCACCAGGATCCGGCCGCTCCCCGGCGGCCCTGCGCCCGGGCCCGGCGTCGAGGCGCTCGCGACGGAGGCGGTGGCTGCCGCGCTCTCCCCGGCGCCGGCGCCGACCGGAGCAACCGCGGTGCCCAATCGGTCCGCTGCCGAGAGGATCTTGCGGAGGTCGTCCACCAGGGTTTCGTCGGCGGCGACCGAAGGCTGCGCCAGGAGCCCCTCGAGGGCCTCGCGAATTCGCTGTTGCGGGGCCGCGAACGACTTGGTCAGATCGGTCAACTCCCGGTCGTCGATGGCCTCCCGGGTGGGGGGGAGGCTGGCGTTGATGAGAGCGACCGCCTCCCGGGCGGCGTTCAGCGTGACCTCGAGGGCCGCCCGCCGGTCGGTGTATTCGTCGCCCTCGGCGTCCTCCAGCAGCATCTCGGCGTAGCCAACGATGTGGTTGATGGGAGTCCGCAACTCATGACGAAGCTCGGCGATGGGATTGGCCGACATCCCGGAACCCGACGTGGCCGTCATGGCGCCTTCTGCAACTGCGCCTCGATCTTGCCGAGCAGCCTGGGGAGTTCGATGGGCTTGGTGTCGTAGTCGTCACAGCCCGCTTCGAGCGCCTTCTCACGGTCGCCGGCCATGGCATGGGCGGTCAGCGCGATGATGGGGATGGAGCCGTGATCGGGCAGGACCCGGATGCGCCGTGTCGCTTCCCACCCGTCGATGTCGGGAAGACCCATGTCCATGAGCACCAGGTCGTACTCGCCGGTTCCGGCCATGTCCACGCCCACCTGTCCTTCGACGGCGATGCCCACCTCGTAACCCTTCCGAATCAGGCGCCGGGACAGCATGTCCCGGTTCATTTCGTTGTCTTCCACCAACAGAATCTTCGCCATCCGCATCCTCCGGAATCAGGCCGTGGTCGTCTCGACGGGGAGCCACAGGGTGAACGCCGTCCCCTTGCCGGGGGCACTCTCGGCGCTCAGGTCGCCGCCCATCATATGGCAGAAGTGCTGGGTGATCGCCAGACCCAGGCCGGTACCGCCGTAGCGACTCGAGGTCGACGATTCGGCCTGGGCAAAGGCCACGAACAGACGGTCCATCTGTTCCGGGGTCATCCCAATGCCCGTATCCCGGACTTCGAAGTACAACAAGGCACCCTGAGGGCTTTCCCGTCGGCTGGCCGCCAGCGTGACGGTTCCCTGTTCGGTGAACTTCGCAGCATTGGACAGCAGATTGAGGAGCATCTGCCGGACCTTCGTGAGGTCGCCTCGCATGGTACCGATGTCATCCGCCACGGACACGACCAAGCGGTTGCCGTTCTTGGCGACCAGGGGTTCCGCCGTCGACTTCACCGCGGTGATCATGTCTGCCACTTCGAACGACTCGACGAACAACTCCATCTTGCCCGCCTCGATCTTCGACAGGTCCAGGATGTCGTTGATGAGCGACAGCAGATGCCGGCCGGCCGTATGGATCTTCTCGAGGTCGCCATCCAGCTCCTGATGACCCAGCTCCGCCAGCTCTTCCTGAAGCAGTTCGCTGTACCCGATGATGGCGTTGAGCGGTGTGCGCAGCTCGTGGCTCATGTTGGCGAGGAACTGGCTCTTGGCGCTGCTGGCGGCCTCGGCGTCGCGCCGGGCCTGTTGCAGTTCGGTGATGTCGTGGTACAGGCCCATCAGGCCCACCCGCTGGCCGTCCACGATGACGGGCACCGCCAGAATCTCGACCTCTACCATGGAGCCGTCCTTGCGACGGCGCCGTCCGTGCCCGTGGATGGGGTGCCCCAGTGCTTCTTCCGTATACTGCACCGCCTCGGAACGCGTGGCCTCGGTCGTGATCAGCGGGTCGAGGTCGCGTCCCACCACCTCGGACTTGTCGTAGCCGAACAGTTTCTCGAACGCCGGGTTGCAGTCGAGGATCTCGTGTTCCCGTCCCAGGGTGACGATGGCCACGGGGCTGTTGAGCACCAGGTCGGAGAAGTACTGCGTCTGCTGCTGCGCGTTGGTGAACAACCGTGCGTTCTCGATGGCAATGGCCGCCTGCGGAGCAAACATGTTGAGGAGCCGCATGTCCTCTTCATTGAAGACCCGCTCGGCGTCGGCATGCACCATGGCGGTCGCCCCCACCAGCCGCTGGCCGATGAGCAACGGCGCTACCATGACCGAGTGGACCATGACGTCCGCGTATTGGACCGATTGCCCCAGCCACTCGTGATACGACGGGATGATCAGGGGTTCGTGCGACTGGGCGACCGCCCCCATGGCGCCCTCGCCCAACGCGATCCGGGTGCCCGTGGAGTCCTTGCCGATATCCTGGCTCGCCAGGACCACCAGTTCCTGGGTGTCCTCCTCGAAGATCGCGACCTCTCCCCCCGTGGCATGGAGCAAGGCCACGGCCCGCTGCAGCACGGCCTCCAGTACCCGGGACAGTTCCAGTTCGGACGACAGCACGGCCATCGTATCCAACAGGGCCTTGTGCTCGTCGGCCCGCTCGCGCTCGGCCGCCAGGAGCCTGGCCCGCCCGACCGCGATCGAGGCCTGATTGGCCGCGGCGGTCAGGATCTCGAAATCGTCCTCACCAAAGGCATTGGGTTCGCTACTCTCGACCACGAGCACGCCGATGGTCTTCCCGTCGACCCGGAGCGGCACATCCACCTCCGAGCCGCTGTTGAGGCTGGGCAGGTAGCGCGCGTCCCGCGTGACGTCGGCGGTATAGTGGAGATGGCCATCCTGGATGGCCTGCTCGCTGATCCCCTCGCCCCGGTGCACCCGCCAGTCGTGCGGCACGTCGGGCCAACCGACGCTGGCCTGCATGACGCGATCACCGGATTCCGGGTCGTGCAGGAAGACGCCCAGGAAGTTGTAGCCCAAGGCTTCGTCATGGAGACCCTTGACGACCGACTGGTACACCGCCGCTTCGTCTTCGGCCTCGACGATGCCCGTCGTGAGGCGCAGCAGCGCGGCCTGACGCCGAGCCAGGCCGGTGTCGTTGCTGACCGGCCCCTGGTCGGTCGCTTGAGGGCGCGAGGTCATGACGTTTGCCCGGCAGGCTCCGGGCCCGCCCGTTCCGGGACGACCTCCCGCAACTCGGCGACCAGACGATCGAACCCGTGCCCGCCTTTCTCGACGATCCGGTCGACCCCGCCATTCAATCGCCGTCGGTCCTCCTCGGTGAGATCCTTAGCGGTCACGACGATCACCGGGGTGTTCCGGCCATCCTCCCTGGCCCGCATGGCTTCCAGAAACTCGAATCCGTCCATCTCCGGCATGATCAGGTCCAGCAGCACCACCGCCGGGGTGGACTCGGCCAGACGCACCAGGCCCTCGCCTCCGTGGCGGGCCTCGGTGACGTTCCACCCGGCCTGCTCGAGCGTCCGACGCATGACGCTCCGGGTCGCCGAATCGTCCTCGACCACCAGCACCACCGGATCCCCGGCGTCAGGCATGTAGCGTCGCAATGTCGAGACCAGCCTGTCGCGATCGATCGGCTTGGACAGGTAGTCCGAGGCCCCCAGCGCCAACCCGATGTTGCGGTCGTCCATCACGGTCAACATGACGACCGGGATGTCGGCCACGTCCGGATCGCTCTTCAGCGCCGACAGCACCGACCACCCGTCCATACTCGGCATCAAGACGTCCAGGGTGATGGCGTCGGGCCGTTCACGCCGCGCCACCTCGAGCCCGCTCTCGCCGTTGGCGGCCTCGAGGACCCGGAAGTCCTCCTTGGTCAGGAAGCGCCGCACCAGTTGCCGCGCCGAGGCATCGTCATCGATGACCAATACCGTTCCGATACCCGCGTCGGCCGCTTCGGTGGTGTCCGCCGGCGTGTCCGGCACGGGCACGGCGAGCACCGCCGGAAGCCGCATGGTGAAGGCGGAGCCCTCTCCCGGAGCGCTCTCCACGTAGATGTCGCCGCCCATCATTTGACAGAAGCTCTTGCTGATGGCCAGCCCCAGGCCGGTCCCCCCGTACTTGGCCGACGTGCCGGCCTCCGCCTGGCTGAAGGCCTGGAACAGCCTGTTCATCTGGGCCGCCGACATGCCGATCCCGGTATCCCGGACGGTGAACACCAGCGAGTCCTGCGATCCGGTGTCCACCCGTTCCACCGTGACGGCGATGTCGCCATGGTCGGTGAACTTGCAGGCGTTGGACAGCAGATTGAGCAACACCTGACGGATCCGGGTCAGGTCGGAGTGCATGGTGCCGGTCGACGGAGGACACTCGACCGTGAGACGATTGCCGTTCTGATCGATCAGCGGTGCGATGGTCGTGGCCACGCCCTGCACCATCGGTCCCACCTCGAACGTCTCGAGGTACAGATCCATCTTCCCTGCCTCGATCTTGGAGAGATCGAGGACATCGTTGATCAGCGACAGGAGGTGCTTCCCGGCTCCGTGGATCTTGGTGAGGTCGGGGATGAGGTCATCCTGGCCGGCGTCCTCAGCGTCCTCCTGGAGCATTTCACTGTAGCCGATGATGGCATTGAGCGGCGTGCGCAGCTCATGGCTCATGCTGGCGAGGAACTGGCTCTTGGCGCTGTTGGCCGCCTCGGCGGCGCGACGGGCCTTGAGGAGTTCCGTCACGTTGTGGTAGAGGCCCATCATCCCGACCCGCTCGCCCTTCACGTTGACCGGGACCGCCAGCACTTCGACGTCCACCAGACTGCCATCCTTCCGGCACCGCTGGCCGATGCCTTTCACCGGACGGTCTCCCGCCTCCTTGGTATAGGCGACGGCCTCGGCCTTGGTGTCGGAGGTGGTGATCAGGTCGTCGAGATTCTGCCCCAGGATCTCGGCCTCGGTATAGCCGTACAGGTCTTCGAACGACGGATTGCACGAGACGATGTTGTGTCCCGGATCGAGCGTGACGATGGCGACCGGACTGTTGCGAACCAGCTCCTCGAAGTACTGGCCTTGGCGCTGCGCCGAATCGAACAGCCGCCCGTTCTCGATGGCGATCGCGGCCTGCGGCGCGAACAGCTGCATCAGGCGAAGGTCGGCATCGCCAAACTGCCGGCCGGGATCCGAATGCCAGAAGTTGATGACCCCGACGATCCGGGAACCGATGAGCAGCGGCAGCACTGCCGCGGCATGTGCCTCGACCTGGTCGTAGCGTTCCGATCGCCCCTGCCACTGCATGTAGTCGGGAATGATGAGCGGCTCCCGCGTCCCGGCCACGTGACCCATCGCCCCCTCACCGACGGCGATGCGTGTGCCGATGGCGACCGACTCGGACTTGTAGGTCGCCGCGGTCTCGAGCACAGCTTCGTCATCGTGGTAGATGGCCAGTTCGCCGCCGGCGGCGTCGAGCAGATTGACGGCCCGCTCCAACACCAGCTGCAACAAGTCCGACAGATCCAGTTCCGACGACAGATCCTTCAGGGTGTCGAGCACGGCCTTGCGCTCCCCGGCGCGGCGCCGTTCCGCCGCCAGCAGCTCCTCCTGACGCTGGAGGAGTCGCGCTCTGCCGATCGCCAGACTCGCCTGATTGGCGGCAGCGGTCAGAATCTCGAGATCCTGCGCGTCGAAAGCCTCGGGCGTCTCGCTCTCCACCACCAGCACGCCGGCCGGGAGACCGTCGATGACCAGCGGCACGTCCACTTCGGAACCGCTACTGAGGCCGGGGATGTAGTCGGGGATCTTGGTGACGTCGGGCGAATAGTGCAGCTGACCATCGACGATAGGGCGGGCGCTCAGGCCCTGACCCGCCGGTAGCCGCATGCCCTCAGGAATGTCCGACCAGCCGACGCTCGCCTGGAGGATGCGATCGCCGCTGGCGTCTTCCTTGAAGAACACCCCGACGAAGTCATAGCCCACCGAGTCGTCCTGCAAACCCTCGACGACCGCCTGACAGATGTCGCCTTCGCCTGCCGCCGCCGCGATGGCCGTGCTCAGTCGCAACAGCGCCGACTGACGGCGCACGAGGGTATCGGCGTGAGTGACCTCTCCCTGGCCGGGAGGCGGCGGTGACTTCGGATCGGGTTCTGTCATGGGTATCCAAGTAGAATACGGTGACCCTGCCCCAACGGCTAGTGGACACGCCCGGCCGGCCCGCTCTGCGGCACCGTGCCACCCTACCGCCCGGGGTGCCCAAACGCTATGCTATCCATCATATAGCGACCTGGCCGACTCCTGACGAGGTGTACTCCATGAAAGCGCCCGCTTCCCTGCTTCTGGCCGCTCTGTTGGCCTTCCCCGGCCCCGCCCTCGCGGGTGCCCAGGACATGGCCGATTCCGTGATCGACAACAGCACCAAGCGCGCCTACCCCGTCCTCCTCGAGGCGGGGACCAGTGGTCAGACCCACACCCTGACGGGTATCGGGGTCCGTACCCGGACCATGCTCAACATCAAGGTCTACGCCGTGGGCCTGTATGTCGACGCCGACGCCGCTCGAGCAGGCCTGACGGACTGGGCCGGCAAGGACGCCAAGGAGCTGGAGAAGGACAAGGAGATGTTCCGCCGACTCCTCCAGATGGATATCGGGATGACGCTTCGCCTCGTGATGACCCGCGACGTCGACGGCGACACCATGGCCGAAGCGTTCGACAAGTCGTTGGGACCCCGGGTCGAGACGGCCGCGGCTGAAATGAACATGCCTGGTGGCACCGAAGCGCTGGCCCAGTTCCGTGGCTACTTCGGCCTCGACAAGGTCACCGACGGCAGCGAACTCGTCTTCAGTTGCGTCGACGGCACGCTCTTCAGCACCATCAAAGGCGAAGTGGCAGAGGCCATCGAGTCGCCGGCCCTCTGTTGGGCGCTGTTCGATATCTATATCGGAGAGAAGCCCATCTCCTCCGGCGCCAAGAAGAACTTCGGCAAGGGGATGGCCGCCATCCTGACAGTCGGCGAGGGGGACATGTAGCCAGCTCTGACTTGATTCGCGCTTGACCCTCTCCCCGTACGCTCCCGGTGAACCCTCACCGGGAGTGCCCCGTGAAGAAGCGCACGCTCTACTCCATCCTGGCCGCGATAGTGATCTCCGGCCTGACCGCCTGCGAACCGTTGGACCTCACCGGCCTGGAAAAGGACCTCGGCTGCATGGTCGGCTCGCTCGACAACCACTTCCCCAACGAACGGGACCCCGGCTGCTAGCCCGCAATCCACGAGGCCCGGGCGTCGCCTCCCAGCGCGTCGTCCGGGGTCTCTCCACCCTGAAACCATTCATACGTAGGTTGCGTATACGCATAATACGCATTAGTGCCGTCCGTCCAGTCGTTCACTTGGTAACAATATGACACAGAATGAGTTAGACGAATTGGTCGCCGGGAATCTCCCGCTCAAGCCGGTGGACTTTCTGGTATTGGCCATCCTCCAGGATGGGCCACGGCACGGGTACGGCCTGGTCCAGGAGATCTCGGCCCGCACCAGGGGCCAGGTGTCCGTTCGCCCCGGGGATTTGTACCGGGTGCTTTACCGCATGGTCCGGCAAGGACTGGTCGCGGGAGAAGACGGGACGGACGATGATGATCGCCGCCGCGACTACCACGTGACCGATCTGGGACGACGCGTGGCACGCGCGGAAGCGGTGATGCTGAGCGACATCATCCGGGACATCGGCCAATCGGCGGATACTGGGCAGCCCGGTCATGCGGAAGCCTAGGCCCATGAAGTCGTCCACCTGGTTTCAGCGTCTTTTCGTTCGGGTCATGCTGTGGTGCTATCCGGCCCGCTTTCGATCCACCATGACCGGCGACTTGCGTCAGCTGCTGGACGATCTGCACCGCACGCCATCGTTTCGCCTGGCGTGGGACCTGGCGACCGCAGGGTTGGGAGCGCGCTGGGACGACTGGCGGTTCCGCGCCCGCACGGGTCGCCGATCGGCCGGCAGGGTTGTTCGCCGTCACTACACCAGAACAGGAAGGTCGGGAGTGTCCCTGCAGCTGGTCATCGCCGACGTCCGCCTTGCGCTACGCGGTCTGCGACAGCGCCCGGGGTTCACGACCGCTGTCGTGCTCACGCTGGCCATCGGAATCGGCGCGACGACGACGATGTTCAGCGTGGTTGATGGTGTGGTCCTGCGGCCGCTCCCCTATCCGGAGCACAACCGCCTGGCGGTTCTCGGAACCACCTTCCGCGGCGGTGATCGCCTCAATGGCGTATCGCTCCCCAACTACCAGGACTGGCGAGATCAGGGGCGCTCCTTCGAATCGATGGGCGCCGCCGTCCGGACCACGGCGGTGCTGCTGGGCGAAGGCGATCCCGAAGAGGTCTGGGCCGCACAGGTGACACGGGAGGTGCTGGAGTTGCTGGGCGCTCACCCTGCCGCCGGTCGCCGCTTCGTCGCGGAAGAGTACCGCGGCAGTGATGCGGTGATTCTGGGCCATGGCCTGTGGCAGCGCCGATTCGGCGGCGATGCGGCCGTCGTCGGCACCCACATCGACACCCGCGACGCCAGGTACCGGGTCGTCGGCATCCTTCCGGCCACGTTCCAGGGGCCGGCCGCGTTGAGCCTCGCTGCAGCCGACTTGTGGTTTCCACTCGATCAGAGCAGCGAGGGATGGGCCAATCGCAGTCATCGTTCCTTCGCCATTCTCGGCAAGCTGGCACCCGGGGTCACCTTGAGTGACGCGCAAGGCGAGATGGCGCACCTGGCGCAGCGCCTGGCAGACGCCTACCCCGAAGCCAATCTCGGTTCCGACGGCAGCATCTTCGGCATCGGCGTCCACAGCCTGCAAGATGAGACGGTAGGGGACGTGCGGACCACCTTGTGGCTTCTCCTCGGGGCCGTCGCGTTCCTGTTGCTCATCGCCTGCGCCAACGTGGCCAACCTGTTGTTGGCCCGCGCGACCGACCGGGAACGCGAAATGGCGCTCCGGGCGACGCTGGGGGCCGGGCGCATCCGGCTGATCCACCAGCTGTTGACGGAGAGCGTCGTCCTGGCCCTCACCGGGGGCGCGCTGGGGATGGCGCTGGCCCATGGCGGCCTGGCGGTGTTCCGAGCCTT
This sequence comes from Gemmatimonadota bacterium, assembly GCA_039587475.1. Taxonomy (GTDB): domain Bacteria; phylum Gemmatimonadota; class Gemmatimonadetes; order Gemmatimonadales; family GWC2-71-9; genus N074bin45. Next base: position 56,184 of record JBDHIK010000006.1, read on the forward strand.
CAGTCCCGCCAACATGCCCCGGCTGGAGGACGTCGCAGTCGATTGGCGTGTCCTGTTGTTCGCGACGGCCCTCTCCCTGGGGACGGGTATCCTGTTCGGATTGCTGCCTGCCCTGCAATTGTCCCGGCTCGATCTCAACGAAACACTGAAAGACGGGGCGGCGCGGACCAGCGGCGGCCGGCGCCACAACGCCGTTCGCAATGTCCTCGTGGTGAGCGAGGTCACCCTCGCCCTCGTCCTGCTGACCGGGGCAGGACTCCTGGTCAACAGCCTGGTCCGGCTCAACAACGTCGAGTTGGGCTTCAACCCATCGAACGCCGCCAGTATGATGGTGCGCTTGTCCGGCGAGTACCGTGACGACGAGGCACGGGTCCGACTCTTCCAACGGGTGATCGAGCGCGTGGCGCGGTTGCCGGGCGTGGAGCGCTCAGCCGGGATCGTGAACCTGCCGATTGGTGACGTCTACTGGCGGCCTCGCATCGGCATCGACCGGGACGGAGTCCACAGCGAACCGGAGGGTGTGAACACCCATATCGCGACCCCGGGCATCTTCGAGACCCTGGAGATACCGATCCTCCAGGGCAGGGGCTTGTCCGATCGCGACGAGGAGGGGCAACCACTCGTCGCCGTGGTCAACGCGGCGTTCGCCGACCGGTTCTTCCCCGAAGGCTCCGCCTTGGGTCGAGCCATTCGCGTCGGCACCGATGAGCCGTGGCGGACCGTGGTCGGAATCGTCGGCAACGCCAGGCAGCGACGGGTACGCGCCGAAGTCGAACCGCTGGTCTATGTCCCGCTGACCCAGCCGCCGGGGCCGTTCCCCCTCCTGACCGTAGTGGCCCGGACCACCCTGGACCCCGGAGCGCTGCTTCGACCCATGCGGCAGGCCGTGTGGTCGGAGGACCCTACCCTGGTCGTACGGGATCTCGAAACGCTCGAGACCCGCGTGGCCGACAACCTGATCCAGGATCGGTTCTACACGCTGTTGCTCGGCAGCTTCGCGGCCGCGGCGCTGGTGCTTTCCGCGATTGGTATCTACGGCACCATGAGCTACGCCGTCGGGCAGCGGGTCAAGGAACTCGGCATCCGGATGGCGCTCGGGGCAAAGTCCCGGGACATCCTCCAGATGGTCCTGCGCCACGCCATGGGGCTCACGACCCTGGGACTGGTGCTCGGCCTGGCCTGCTCGGCGCTGGCCTCTCGCGTACTGTCCAGTGTGGTGTTCGGCATCACGACGACCGATACCCCGACCTTTGGGGCGGTCGCGGTGATCATGCTCGCCATCGGACTGCTGGCGGGGTGGATCCCCGCTTGGCGGGCCACTCGCGTCGACCTGCTCACGACGCTCAAGGCCGACTAAGCACAGCAGACCCCAGGGGTTGCTCGATTATATCGAATGATATAATATTGTATCGTTCGATATAACCACCTTCCCGGACCGTTCCATGCCCCGAAAGCCCACGACCATCAAACCCCGCTGGTTCCAGATCCTCCTGGCCCTGGCCGGCCAGGAGCTCCACGGCCTGGCCATCATGAAGGCCGTGCTGGAACAGACCGACGGCCACACCCGGCTGTGGCCCGCCATGTTGTACGGTTCCCTCAAGCAGATGACCGAGGCCGGCCTCATAGAGGAAAGAGAGGACGGCGCGGCAGACGACCGCCGACGCTTCTACCGAATCACCGAGGCGGGCCGGACAGCACTCGCGACCGAGGTCGAACGGTTGTCGGGTTACATCCGGCTGGCCGAGGAACGCCGGGCGGCGGAAGGGTCGGTGGGGGGATGAGCGACAGGCCGGTATCACGTCGCGCCTACCGCGCCTTGCTGCGCCTGACACCCGAGCACCTGCGCCGGTCTCACGGACCGGCCATGGAGCGGATGTTCGTCGACCTGCTCGACGAAGAGACCAACCGGCGTGGCTGGATCGGGTGGCTCGCGGTCTGGTTGGGTGCCACGTGGGACCTGGTCGACACCTTCATCGCCGAGCGCCTGGCTTGGGCCGCGCGGACCCGGTCACGAACCGGTCAGGGCCGGTTCACGTCGGGTCCGCTCGCCGACGTCCGGAGAGCCTTCCGCCTGCTGCGGCACAAGCCGGCCTTCGCGGCAGTGGCGGTCATCACACTCGGCATCGG
>JBDHIK010000226.1:0-2987 GCA_039587475.1 Gemmatimonadota bacterium
CTGGGTCGCTACCTCCAGGGGGTCATCCGGGAACTACCCGGAGACGACATCGAGTTTGGGTTCCCGCGCGACGGCGGCGATGGTGGCGCCCGGCCGGAGAATCGCGCGGCCTGGGACTGGTGGCAGTCCGCCGCCGGCCCGTTCGAGCTCCACATCTCGTTTCACGGCATGGGCTTCGCCGCGGGGCCATGGTTCCTGCTCGAAGAGGCCTGGCGAGACCGGTTGGAGCCGTTGATGGCCACCTGTCGCGCGGCCGTCCAGGCACTGGGATATCAACTGCACGACGTGGAGCGGCACGGTGAGAAGGGGTTCGTCCGACTGGGGCAGGGCTTCTGCACCCGGCCGGATTCGAGGGCCATGCGCCGGCATTTCCTAGAAGCAGGAGACGTCCGCACGGCGGATCGCTTCCGCCCCAGTTCCATGGAGACCATACGGTCCCTCGGTGGAGATGCTCTGACCATGGTCTCCGAAATGCCGCTGTTCCTCCTCCCAGGTGTGGGTGTCCACCTCGGACCTCCCGATCCAGTCGCCGTTCAGTGGCGGGACCGCATCGATGTATGGCGCGAGGCCATTCGAAACGGCGTGCCTGTCGACCGGGTGAGCGCTGAAGCCGCAACGGCCGGTCTCTCGCCGATGCCCGTCACCGATCAGATGGCGCTTCAATGGATGATGGTGGGGGCCGGTCTCCGGGCTGTGGCCGAAGAGGGATCGTAACACGCAGACTCGGCGTTGCCCCTGCCGGGAGGGCTCTCTAGACTTGGGGAGGAGGAAGTCTACCGTATGAGACTGTTGCCACTGATGGCATGGGTCGGCGTCGTGGCGTCCAACCAGGCGTGCACGAATGCCCCTGGCGGGGGCCTCGACCTGAGTCGCTATGACGTCGTCGACCTGACCCATCCGCTCAATGCCGAGACCGTGTTCTGGCCCACGTCGCCCACACGGTTCGCCATGGAACAGCTGGCCTTCGGAGAGACCGGAGGTGGCTACTTCTACTCCGCCAACGCCTTTTCGACGCCGGAGCACGGCGGCACACACCTCGATGCGCCCATCCACTTCGACGCCGGGGGGCAGACGCTGGACCAGGTACCGGTGTCCCGGCTCATCGGACCGGCGGTGGTGCTGGACGTTCGCCAGTCGGCAGCGGCAGATCCGGATTACCGGCTGACCGCCGAGGATGTGCGGGGCTTCGAGGCTGCCCATGGAGAGATCGCGCCTGGAACGATCGTGCTCCTGCGGACGGGGTGGAGTCCTCGGTGGCCCGACGCCAAGGCCTACCTGGGTGACGACACGCCAGGTGACGCCTCGAACCTGCACTTCCCGTCCTTCGGAGCGGACGCGGCACGACTGCTGGTCGAGGAGCGCGGGGTGGCGGTCCTGGGGGCCGATGTCGCCTCCATCGACTACGGTGCCTCGACCGACTTCATGGTGCACCGGATCGCCGCAGCGGCCAACGTCTCCGGACTGGAGAACCTCACCGCCCTTGACCAACTGCCGGCTACGGGAGCCATCGTGATCGCCTTGCCCACCAAGATCGAGGGCGGTTCCGGCGGACCGTTGCGGGCCATTGCCTTGGTGCCACGATGAAGAGACTCACCCTGGTACGCCACGCCAAGTCGAGTTGGAAGGACTTGAGTTTGCCGGACGCCGACCGGCCGCTCAACAAGCGGGGCACGCGGAACGCCCCGGACATGGGTCGGCGCTTCGCCCAACACTTCCCGGACGGGCGCTACCACATCGTGACCAGTCCGGCCAGGCGCGCGCGCACGACCGCGCGGCTCTTTGCCGAGGCGGCCGGCTATCCGGTCGCCGACATTCTCGTGGACGACCGGGTCTACCTGGCGGATGTCACGGTATTGCTCGAGGTGGCCCGGGGACTGGACGACGCCTGGGACCACGTGGTCCTGGTGGGGCACAACCCCGGTTTCACCGATTTCATCAACAGCGCCACCAAGCACTTCATCGAGAACCTTCCGACCTGTGGAGTGGCGGTGTTGCAGTACAACATCGACCACTGGGCCGAGCTGGGGCGCACGCCGGCCATCCTCGACGAATTGGACTACCCCAAAAAGAAGCACGACTGAGACGTGCGGCAGGAGGCGGCATGCATCCCATCGGGTCGTTGATCCCCAGACTGTTTCCCGCGCTGCTGGTCATCACGGCGGCGGTGTTGATAACCGCGTTGCTGACCGAGGAGTTGGAGCCGGCGGGAAGCGAAAGCGGTGATGGCGTCGGGACGGGCAACGGGTCGCCATAGCAGGGGACGGACCAGCGATTCCACGGCGCGGCACGTGGCCCGCCCCAACACGGACTCAGGGGCCGCGGAGGTACTCGTTCAATGCCTTCTCCCACTCCTCCATGAAGCGCAGGTACCAGTCCGCGGTCCGCTCGGCCACGAACGCCTCCCCCTCCGGCGACAGGGCGGTGAAGCTGTAGCGCACATCCGCGGTCGTGGCGTTGTCGCGCAGCGGGTACAAGGCGATGTCCAGCCGGGTCACCACCAGGTCCGGCGTGAGTTTGTACATCCGCAGGCGGTACTCGATGGGGTCGTGGTCGGTGATGATCCAGGTGGACCGGCCGTGTTCGTCGTCGGTGGCAAAGATGCAGTCTTCTTCGGCCAGCCCGGAATGGCTCAACACCCACGCCGGATCCCAGCCGGGGACCCAGTCACGCTCCCGTACCGGACACAGAAGAGGGAACACGACGTGGGGTGGGGCGTCGAGGTGCTGCGTGTAGCTGTGTGAGACGTGAATTGGATGAGTGTGCATGGCTCGTTCGCGGTGCTGGTGGGATGTTCGGACTCACTCGCGTGGACCGTGTGCCGCGAACCAGGCAACCAGTTCGGCATTGTCCACGATGGACCAGGTGTGGGGCGACGCCCCGTCCTCGAAACCGGCACGCAGCTGGTGGCTGGTGACCAGTTCCGCCGCCTCGTTCTCCTGAACTTTCAGCTCTGTGACCAGGCCCGCAAGGTCGAGTGAGTTCATCTC
>JBDHIK010000227.1:0-2987 GCA_039587475.1 Gemmatimonadota bacterium
TCAGCGCCGCCAGGTCCAGGCGTCATCCTCGTACTTCGCAAGGGTCCGTTCAGCGGTGTCGCGTTCCGCGGCGGTAAGGTCTTCAAGTGTCGCGTCGCGTTCGAGTTCGACGGAGAACGAAGCCGCCAGGGCTTCCGAGACGGTCTCGATATCCGGCAGCGGATCGAGGAATTCGGCCAGCCCGGCCGCCGGGACGGCCACGGGGCCCGGTCCTCCGATCCGCAGTTCTTCCACCATCGACTGGTCGTTTTGCAGCAGGAGCGACCCGTGCTGCAGAAGGGCCTCTCGGTCCCGCCACTGGGCGCTTCCGATCAGCTTCCGTCGGTCCGCCACGACCTCACCCGGAAGAGGATCGCGAAAACAAGCGCGGACCGTGGGCCTGGGGGTGGGTCCGCCCTTCCTGGCATCCACGACTGCAGCCGGGGCCCCCAGTTCCCGGAGGCCGGCGGCCAGTGCCCTGTTGATCTTGAGGTAGGCGTCCCTCAGTCCACCCCATTCGTTGGCCGGAGCCGTAACGCTGTAGGTAAGCTCGCGGTAGTGGAACACGGACCGGCCTCCGGTCGGGCGCCGTACCACATCGATACCGCGGTCCGCCGCGCGCGCGCCATCATACCGCCCGAGTGCCGTCTGATTGCGACCGAACGACAGGCAGCCGGGTTCCCACCCATACAGGCGCAGGGTCACCGCGCCGCCGCGCGCGGAGTCCATCAACGCCTCGTCCACGGCCATGTTCCAGGCGCCACGCGCCGGACCCTGGACCAGGCAACGAAGTGTGGACCCGCTCAGGCTTCCGCGTCCGCGGTGAAGCTCCACTTCAGGTCCAGCTGTCTGGCAGCTCGCCCTTCGTCCAATCGGCGGACCGGTGTCGTATGCGGCGCCGTGGCCACCATATCCGGATCGGTCTCGGCCTCTCCGGCGATCGCTTTCATCGCAGCCGCGTAGCGTTCCAGTTCGTCCCGGGTCTCCGTCTCGGTCGGCTCGGTCATCAGGGCCTCCGGAACGTTGAGCGGGAAGTACACCGTCGGCGCGTGGAAACCATAGTCCAACAGGCGCTTCGCCACGTCCATCGTCTTGATGTCGGTGCGCTTCTTCAGCGAGCTGCCCGAGAACACCGACTCGTGCATGCCTCTCCCATACGGGAGGTCGAAATCCTCCTGCAGGAGGGCGGTCAGATAGGCGTTGTTGAGAACGGCGGCCTCGGCCGTCTCGCGGATTCCGCGACACCCCAGCATCCGCATGTACGTGTACGCCCGCACCATGACGCCGAAGTTGCCGTAGAACCCGTGCAGCTTCCCGAACGAATCCGGACGGTCCCAGTCCAGGCCGTACGAGCCATCGTCACGTCGCACCACCTTCGGCACCGGCAGATAGGGCGCCAGGTGCTTCTTGACCCCCACCGGTCCTGAGCCCGGCCCACCCCCACCATGCGGTGTGCTGAACGTCTTGTGCAGGTTGAAGTGGACGATGTCGTATCCCATGTCGCCGGGGCGAGTCACGCCCATCAGGGCGTTGAGGTTGGCTCCATCCATGTACATCAGGCCGCCGACCTCGTGCACCAGCTTCGAGATCTCGAGGATGTCGGACTCGAACACTCCCAGCGTGTTCGGGTTGGTGAGCATCAGCCCGGCCACCGTCTCGTCCAGGTTCTCCCGCAGGGCCTCGAGGTCCACCCGGCCGGAGGCATCGGAGGGAATTTCCTCGGCGTCGAAACCGGCCATCGCGGCCGTTGCCGGGTTGGTTCCGTGCGCCGAGTCCGGGAACAGGATGCGCCGGCGCGTGCCTCCTTCTCCGTTCGCGTCGTGGTACGCCCGCATCAGCAGGACGCCCGTCATCTCACCCTGCGCTCCGGCTGCCGGCTGCAGCGTCACCTCGTCCATCCCGGCGACTTCCTTCAGCATCTCGGCCAGCTCGTGCATCAGTCGCAAAGCGCCCTGGGCGCTCGCCTGCGGCGTGAACGGGTGCAGACCGGCGAATCCCGCCATGCGACACGTCGCCTCGTTCACCTTGGGGTTGTACTTCATGGTGCACGACCCAAGAGGGTACAGGGCGCGGTCCACATGGTGATTCTTTAGCGACAGCTCCGTGTAGTGACGCACCACCTCGTTCTCCGGAACCTCCGGGAGACGAGCCGGCTCGTTGCGCAGGTGGCGTCCCGGTATGAGGTCGCCGAGTGGCACCGTGTCCACGTCCGTGCGGGTCATACGCGTGCCGCGCCGTCCGGGCTCGGACTTCTCGAATATGGTGGGCGTCGTCTCGCCCTTGAATGGAAAGCCGGCCATCGCCTGCCTCTCCTTCGTCAGAACTCGTAAACGTCGCCGGGCTGCAGCACGACGACCTCGGCGCGCGGCTCGACCCGGGCCCGGAAGTTCTCCGGGTCCTGTCCGATCAGCGGCCACGTATTGTAATGAATCGGGATGACGACCCGCGGTCTGATCATGTCCACCGCGCGGGCGGCGTCCTCCGGTCCCATGGTGAAGTTGTCTCCGATCGGCAGGAGGGCTACGTCCACCTGTCCCTCCAGCAGCGTCATGTCCGTGGTCAGAGCCGTATCACCGGCGTGGTAGATGCCGCACCCGTCCAGGGTCAGCAGCAGTCCCGCGGGAACGGTCGTATACCCTCCGGCCCCCTTCCCGGCCACCTGCCCGCCGTGCAGCGCCGGCGTCATCTTGACCCGTCCGAAGGGAAAATCGTATCCACCACCGATGTGCATGGGGTGAGTCTTCTCGTACTCCAGCACTTCCTGCGCGTAGGCTACGATCTCGAACGACGCGATCAACGTGGGATCCGTCTCTTCGAGAAGCGGCCAGGCGTCGGCCACGTGATCGTAGTGACCGTGCGTAAGCAGCAGGTAGTCCAGCCGGTCGTGGAAGTGATCACGACCCACAACGGCCAGGGGATTGTCGGTCAGGAACGGATCGATCAGGAGGCGCGTACCGTCCCCCGTCACGATCTCCGTGCACGACTGTCCGTGAAAGATCAGTTTGCCC
>JBDHIK010000072.1:0-14342 GCA_039587475.1 Gemmatimonadota bacterium
CTCGACCCCCAGCTCCCCTCCGATCTCGCCCTGGCTCAACTCCGTATCCCCGAAGCGTGCCGCATTGGCCGCCGCGACCACCGACAGTCCGGATACACGCGCCAACCGGTCGGAGACTTCTTCGGTCATTCCCTGCGCGAAGTACTCGTCGTCGGGCTGGCCCACGTTTTGGAACGGGAGGACGGCGAGGGTGATGCGATCGGGCGTCCCGCCAGCGGTCCGGAATCGCCAGCCGAGGAAGGCGATGACGAGCACGGCGACGACGGCAAGGCCAACATGCCTCGCGAAACGCCGAGTCGGTGTTCCCGTGTGAGGAGTGGCAGATTCGGATGAAGCCGAACCAAGCGAGAGGGCCGCGGCGAAGTCGCTCGCGGACGCGAACCGGTCGGCTGGTTCCCTGGCCAACGACTTCTCGATGGCAGCATCGACTTCAATGAGAATTGTTTCGCGGATGCGCCGTGCCGAGGGGATCTCGTCGGAGAACCGTTTGGCGAGGATCGCCTTCGGGGTGGGGCCCGTGTAGGGCGGTTCGCCCACCAGCATCTCGTACAAGACCGTCCCCAGCGCATACACGTCGGTCCGGCCGTCGATGTCCCGTTCACCCAGCACCTGCTCGGGGCTCAAGTACGTCACCGGTCCCACCGTCACCCCCGTCTGGGTCAGCTTCTCGCTTTCGGCCATGAGCGCCTTGCCGACGCCGAAATCCATCACCACGGCGTGGCCACCGGTAAGCATGATGTTGTCGGGCTTGACGTCGCGGTGGATGACGTCGTGATCGTGGGCGTAGCTGAGTGCACTTGCGACGTCCGCGGCGATGCTCAGCGCGTCTTCGACTGAGAGTTGCGTGTCCCGTTCCAGGCGTTGGGCCAGGCTCTCGCCTTCGACGTACGGCATGACGTAGTAGAGGAGCCCGTCGGCCTCACCCGAGTCCAGCAGCATGAGGATGTTGGGATGCTGTAGCCGGCCGGCGATGGCGATCTCGCGCAGGAACCGTTCGGCCCCCAGCGCCTCGGCGATCTGGGGCCGCATGACCTTGATGGCCACCTGTCGGTCGTGCTTCAGGTCGCGCGCAAGATAGACCGTGGCCATGCCGCCACGGCCGAGTTCGCGCTCGATGGCATAGCGCTCGGCGAGCGCGACGGTGAGTTGTTCGAGTTCTGACATAGTTGTCAGCCGTCAGCTATCTGCTGTCGGCTGAGTGCTGAAGGTACCGCCCTCCCCCTCCCGCCGCTGCCCACCGCCGCCTTCCACTTAGAACACCGCCCGCACACCACCGATCACCAAACGTCCGATGGCGGCAGCACCGGGCAACTCCTGGTGCACGTCGTCGAACACGTTATAGGCTGTGACGGAAAGCGCGATGTTCGTTCGGGGGATACGATATCCCACAACGACGTCCACCAACGTATACCCTGGCATCTGCGCCTGAAACGAACCGTTGGCTCCCGGGTACGACTGCAGGTGACGACCCTGCAGCGTGGCGTTGAAGCCAATCCGTGGGTTGACGTAACCGACCCCGAGCACGATCTGGTTCTTCGGGTTGTTGAACACCACCCGGGCGTTCTGTTGGCCGACGATCAGGTCTTCGCTGATATAGGTGTAGGCGCCCCGGGCCGACAACTCCGGCGTGATGGCCACCTCGAGATCCAGCGCCGCGCCCCAATAGTTGATGCCGGGCACGCGGAACTGTCCCAGCTGGAGATCGGTGGGGTTGGTAGCTTGCTCGGGCGTCACGGTGCCCATGGGAATGCCAGCCACGGCACCGGCGATCTGTGCCGCCTGGCCCGCCGACATGAACTGGGCCAGATACGATTCGAGCGAGGCCTGATCGAAGAACACGTTGGGGGTCACCACCTGGTTCTGGCCGGCGATATGGCTGTTCTCTCGATAGTAGACGTCCACCCCTATGCGGATACGGTTGTTGATCAGGCCCTTGTAGCCCAGTTCCAGCTGGGTGATCCAGCGACGGGCTTCATCATTCCCGTGGACGCCCTGAACGTCGATGACGTCGCTCGCCGTCGTTGGATCAAAACTCCCGGTCGAAGTGTTGAGCGTCGCCAGGAGCGAAGCCACCTGGCTGCCGTCGGGGGCCGGAACGCCGGAGATGTCGATCCCTTGGCCCTGCAAGATCGCAACGACCGCGCCCCACTGGGTAGTGGCGTCGGCCGGGAGGTACTCCGAGGCTCCTCCGGTGTTGAACGGAGAGCGCATGCACAACCCGGCGCAGTCCCGTCGGAAGGTGCGGCCGGGGCCACCACCGGTAAACCGCAGATCATACGGGCCGACCGCGGCGATGGGGAAATCGGCGAACATGCCGATCGGCGTCGGTGGGGTGAACGATCGAGAAGCCCCGAAGCGGATAGCGTGGGACGGGGTGGGATTGTAGACGACTGTGGCCCAGGGGGAGAAGGCCGTATTGCCGATGATGCTGTGGTAATCGAGCCGGCCTGCAAGGACGACTTCGAACTTGGGCGACAGCCGGGCGGTTGCGCTGAGAAACGCCCCCACCTCGGTGAGGTCGGCCTGTCCCTCAAAGCTGCCATACAGCGTGCTATCGGATTGGGGAACGGTTCGACCCAAGTCAGCGCCGTACTGCAGTCTCGTCCGAGATCCGACCCGGGTGCCGTGCTGCAATTGGGCCCAGAAGTTATAGGAAGACTCCTTGATGGACGATGGGACGGACAGATCGACGAACTCGCCCTCATCGATGGCAAGCTGATTGTAGAACACGTTGGCGCTGAGGTCGCCACGGGTCATTCGCCCCTGCAGGTACCACATGCGGGCGTCGTTGAGATAGGCGCGATTGCCCGCAAACGTCACCGCGTCAAACACCGTCCCCTGCCCCACACCGGCGTTGAACATGGCACTCGTCTTGTCGTCGGGCCGCCAGTCTACCCGTGCGTCTCCCCGAATTCGCTGTGAGGCGTCGAGCCGATTGCCGCCGATCATCGCGTCGGGATCCACGTCGGGCGGTAGCCAATCTTTTCCTTCGAAATACTCGCCCGACAGCTTGACCCCCACCTTCTCGCTGACGGCGGTGGCGTGGCGGAAGGTGGCCTGAACCGTCGACCGCTCACCGCCGGCCACTGCGATGATGGTGCCGCGATCATCCAGCGGGGACCGGGTAATGAGATTGAGCACTCCGCGACTGGAGTTGGGCCCGTATTGGACGGTGCCCTGTCCCCGGATCAGCTCAGCGCGGGCGATATCCTCGACATTGGTAGAAACCAGGTAGTCGGCGTTGGCGGCGATCCCCGGCAGCGTCGTGTACCGAAAGTCGGTCATGGTCCGCACGGTGGCCGAGTTGCCGAAATTGGGCCCGCGCGTGGTGTAGCGCCGGGTCATGAGACCGCCGCTGAGGACTTGCGATTCGGGGAGAGTGGACAGGTACTCGATCGTCGTGAGGGCGGTCTGCTGTTCCAGTCGCTCCGCTTCAACCACCGACACGGCTACGGGAACTTCCAGCAGCACCTCCTCGGTGCGGCGAGCGGTCACCACGACCGGGTCGAGCACCAGGGCGGCCCGCACCAGACGAACCGTCACGTCCTGCGTCCCTTCAGCCGAGAGGGAGACCGACATCGTTTGCGGCTGGTATCCCACCAGCCGGGCAGAGACCGTGACCTCACCGGCATCGAGGCGGCGGGCGTCGGCCTGGCCCCGGCGGTCGGTCGTTGCCGTGCGGAGGACGGTGCCGGCAACTCCGAGCACCTCGACCGTGGCTCCCACCAGGGGCCGGGCGGTGGTCGCGTCCACGACGGTGATCCGGAGACCCTCCTGGGCCGCAAGAGCGACGGGCAGGAGGACCAGGAGACCCAGCGCCCCCAGACAGGAGCGCATGCGCAAGGCGGGGTGATTCAGGACGTACCTCCGATCGTGGTAGCCCTGACACGATGCCAGGCACCGCCGTTGATCTTTCGGAATCGCGCCGTGAGGAGGGAGACCACGCACGATCTGGAGAGCGTACCTGGTCGTGAGGGAGGGGTCAAGCAGTTCGAGCTCCGGCCCGAGCCTCGACCACCGGGGTCCACATGGTTCAAGCGCTTTCCTGTCATCGACTTGCCTCTCCTATTGGTCACAACCGTGTCCTGGCCGGATCGACCAGGTGGCACCATCTTAGACGGGGCCAGGAATCCTACCGGCGCCGATCGACGCTGTGGCCTCGTCTGCACACCACACTAGGCTGTCGGCGTTCCATAGCCGTTCCCTGGCCGTTCCACCAACCGATTCCCCGTTCGGGAGGTTGTTTCAGTTTGGCCCTTCAGTTTCGAACCCTAGGTACGACAAGCGTTTGCGATACGTCGGGCGAGCCGGTCGCCGGCCTCATGACGCAACCCAAGCCCATGGCGTTGCTGGCCTACCTGGCTCTGGCGCGTCCGCGCGGGTACCAGCGGCGCGACACGATCGCAGCGCTCTTCTGGCCCGAGCTGGATCAGCAGCGGGCTCGCGCCGCGCTCAGGAAGGCGTTGTACAGTCTGCGCGATGCCATCGGCGCGGAGGCCCTGGTCGGCCGCGGGGACCAGGAGGTGGCCATCATCCCTGAGCACCTGTGGTGCGACGCGACGGCCTTCGAGACCGCGCTCGATGACGGGCGATATGGTGACGCCCTCCAGCTCTACCAAGGTGACCTCCTGGCCGGGTTCCACGCGCCGGACGTGGCAGCCGAATTCGAGGAGTGGCTGGGACGCGAGCGGGACCGGCTGCGTGCCCGAGCGGCTGACGGCGCCTGGAAAGTCTCGGAAGCCGCCGAAGGCAGCGGCGACGGCACCGAGGCGGTGCGCTGGGGGAAGCGGGCTTGCAGTCTCGCGGCGGACGATGAGACCTCGGTCCGCCGTCTCATCCAGTTGCACGACCGGCTGGGCGATCGCGCCGGCGCCCTCAAGACCTTTGAAGGATTGGTGGCCTATCTCGAGGAGGAGTACGACTCCGAACCGGCGCCCGAGACTCTGGCGCTGGTCGACGCCATCAGATCGAGAAGCGAAGAGCGCTTCGCCGTCGATGTCGCGGGGGCCCACCCGTCCTCGCGTCCGGCGGAGCGACCCCCAACGGAGACCCGCCGTCGTTCGGCGGCGCTCACGATCGCGCTCGGTGCGGTGTTTCTCACGGCGGCACTGTACGCCGTATTCGGCTGGGTCCTGTCACCATCGGTCGATGTTGGCGCGGTACACCGGGTGGCGGTGCTCTACTTCGAGAACCTGTCGAACGACCCCGGCGACGACTACCTGGCCCATGGACTCACCGAGGAGACCATCACCCGCCTGGGCCGATTGAGTCGATTCAGCGTCATGTCGCGGCCGGCAGTGCGACGGTTCCAGGGCACGGAGGCGGAACCAGCGGAGATCGGACGAACCCTCGGTGTCGACTACCTGGTGAGCGGCAGCGTCCGCCGGGCGGACGATCGCTTCCGGGTTACGGTCGAACTCATCAGGGCGGATGACGGCTTCCACCTCTGGGGCGACACCTACGAATCCGGGGAAGGCAACCTCCTGGAGATCGAAGAGCGGATCGCGCGCACACTCGCACTCGAGATTGCCGGCACACTCGAGCCCGAAGACGAACGCCTCCTCGCGTCCCTGCCGACCCGGAACGCCACCGCCTACCGGCACTATCTCAAGGGCCAGTACCTGATGGCCGAACGCAATCCGACGTCGGTGGCCCGGGCGATCGCCGAATTCCAGACGGCCTCGCAGGCGGACCCGGGCTTCGTCCAGGCGCTGGCATCTGCCGGCTATGGCTACACGCTGTTCATCGACTGGGAATGGAACTACGAGGGCGTGTCACGGGACAGCCTGTTTGCCCTCGGCTTCGATGCCGCCGCACGGGCCCTCGAAAGGGATTCGCTGACCGCCGAGGCGTGGCGCATCCTGGCCATGCTCCACATGCACCGGAACCCCAGGGACTTCACCGACGCGGCCCGAGCCTTCGAGCGGGCGTTGGCCATCGACCCGCATGATGCCAGCGTGCTGCACAGCTACGCCGCCATGCAGGCCCGGCTGGGCAATCTTCGGGCGGCGGCGGAACTGGAACACCGGGCCCTCGAGAGCGAGCCAGGGCGCCCCATTTCCCTCTTCATCCTGTTCGAGGTAGCGTATCGGTCCGGGGAGCATCAGGAAGCCCTCCAGTGGCTCGACAGCGCGCTGGTGGTGGAGCCGGGCTTCTTCTTCGCCTATGCCTTCCGTGGGCTGACCCACCTCCGCCTCGGCCAGATCGATGCCGCCAGGGAAGACGGCCAGACCTCCGCGCGCTTCAGTGCCGGGGTGGACGTGCCGGGGCTCACGGTGCTCGCGCTCGTGGATCTTGCCAGGGGCGATACCACTTCGGCTCGGCGCCGGCTCGGCCGCATCGACCGGGACGTCACGGCTCGGGACGGCGGCGCCTCACAGGACGCCTTGTGGCCGGCCATGATCGAGACGGCCCTCGGTGCCCGCGAGGAGGCCCTCATCAGGCTCGAGCGGGTGCCCAACAAGTCGGCCGAGTTCGCCTTCTGGTTGCTGCTTCCGGAATTCGATGCGCTCCGTGACGACCCGCGTTTTCAGCGGCTTATCGCCGATACCCGGCCGCGGATCGAGGAGCGCGGGGCCATCGCCTGAAGAAATCCAATAGCGTGCTCTTCGATCCGTTCAATACTCGCAACACCCATCACCACAACAACTTGCATCTCCGAAAACTAAATGCCCTTCCCAGCCCCCGGCAGGAACGGCTAGGGAACGGCCAGAGAACGTCCATGGCATATCCTGGATCCCAACGCTTGGCCTCGGTGGCCTAAGCCTCTTCAGGAGGGATCCATGTTCGCTTTGCCATCACGAGCGGCCCCAGCCGCATTGGCCCTTTCACTACTGGTGGCCTGCAGCGAGGGCCCACCAACCGGGGTGCAGGGGCCACCGATCGCCTACCCTCCTGATGGGACGATACCGGAGGTCCCGGTTTCGACGTCACCAACAGTCATGACCCTCTTCGAGAGCGAGCGCGCATTCGTGAGTCTCAGCGATCGACTGCAGGATTCCGTGTGGGCGTTCTTTGAGATCCTACACGATGACTATACCGATCCTACGACCTTCGAGACGATCCCAGGTTGGGTCCGCGATTCCCTCTATGGAGCGGGAGGCGTCATCCGTGCTCAGTGCAACTACCAGACGAGACTCCGCCATCGGCGCTTTTGGCGTAACCTGTCGAGCCGATTGCTTGCTCCGGGGACCGCGTATTCTATCACCTACCGGTGGAGTAGAGGTGTACAGGAAACGAACGCAAAAGAATTTGGCACCGTGGTGGCGAGATCGTTTCTCCAGGACAGCACCGCCGGCGCAGGCATCGGTGGCACCTTCAAGCCATTCGGCATAAACATCTTTGACATCCAGTTCGACAACAGGACGGCTCGCAGGTATTCCCATGGGCTGTCCAGCAGGTTCCGCCAGGAACGCACCGTAACCGTCCGAGAGGCCGGTGAGGTGACCGAGTCCGTGGAGGGGGTCGACGGCATGCTGCGAGTCTATACGGTGTGGCAACTGGTGGACGAATACGACTTTCTTGACGACACCGATGGGAGCCCCACGCAGGGCGACATCATGGACGCGACCTTCTTCGAAGGCTGCCCTGAATTCCACACGCGAATGAATAACTGGGATGTGATTATCAGCGTGAACGGTACGGACAACCGCCCAGGGTTGCGTCGCGGTCGGATCATCTATCCGAGCGCGCTTCAGCACGGTACGAATTTCTTCGTCCAGGCAACTACAGACTTTCCGCTGTCGTCTTCAGCGGCAGTGGCCGGCGGTGATGCGGCCACATCCCTGTCAGAACCAGTCGCCCGCCTGGTGTACTTCAACCAGCCGACCAACCGCTGAGGAGCCATCATGAAATCGTCGTCGTCTTGTTGCCTGGTGCTCCTCGCCCTGCTCGGAACTGCATGTGCCACCGATCCGCCAACATCCTCCGGCGAGGCTCCACCGTCGCTCTTTCTCCCTGAAGATGCCATGGTGCCCCCACTCCCTCAGCCAGATGCACCCCGGGTCCAGGCCATCCTGGAAAGCGAGCGGCTCCTCATCGGCTACACGCCCAGGGTGGACTCCCTCGTTTACGCCTACTTCATAATCCCCGGATGGCCATACCACCCCTGGCGCGTCTCCTGCGCCGAACACGCCATCATCCGACACCAGCGATTCTGGCGGAATGTGACCAGTCGACTCCTTGGTCCCGGGACGACCTACTCGGTCTCCTATACCTGGAGCGAGGGAGTCGAACAAACGACCGGGAACGACGTCCTGTGGACGGTCGCGGAGGAATTCGAGCTCGCTCGGCGGCTGGGGATCAACGTCCTTGCGGGGACGTATACCTTCGACCAGACGGCGGCCAACATCGTGAGCGAAGAATTGACGACACGATTCTCGTCCTCCCGCACCGTATCCCAATTCACGGAAACCACAGAAGAGCAATCCGTGCGCGGGGTGGACGGCATGGATCGCGTCTACACGGTCTGGCAACTCGTCGACGAGTATGATTTCATCGATGACACCGACGGGAGCCCGACCGAGGGCCAACGCATGGACCAGGTCTACCACCAGCGCTGTGATGACTATCAGCGGTTCAGGGAGGCCGCCGATGCGGACGCCAAGTTCCAGGGATATGCCGGCGTGACAAGGACGATCTTCCCAGTCAGCCTTCAACAGGGGACGCAGTTCTTCGCTCAGATGACGAGCGACTTTCCGAGGAATGCGGCAGCCGCAGTGACGTCCGGGGAACCTGCCACGACCTCCGTACGGTACTATCGCATCATGACCAGGTAGCGGGCCGAGTCCCAGCGCCCTCACAGAAATGGCCTCTTTGTGGCGGCCGTTTCATCAGGCAGCGCGAAAGACTCGACCCGATGTCGCGCCACCGGCGAGGACTGAGTCCCAGCGCCCTCACAGAAACGGCCGCCTGGCGGCGGCCGTTTCATGAGGGCGCTGGGACTCGAACCCAGAACCTACAGATTAAAAGTCTGGTGCTCTACCAATTGAGCTACGCCCCCCGAGGCGACCAAAGATCGCCCCGGGCGACGACAAGCTCAAGGCCGACCGCTACGGAACCACGTTGAACGCCGCGCTGGTTCCCGCCGTGAGCCCCGTGGCCGTGGCCGTCAGGGTGTAGCCGTTGGCCACCGCATCTATCTGCAACCCCGGGAAGGTCGCCACGCCGTTGACCGCCGCCACGGTCAACGTTCCGGTGAGGGCGGCCGGCACCGCGGCGATGGCCTCGCCGTCGTCCCCGTTCCCCAGGGCGATGATCAGCGTGGCAGCGCCGTTGGTCTTGTTGATGGTCCAGAGCGATTCAGGGTTGGTCGCCCCGTCGCCGGTCACCCCCACCAGAGTGCCGTCCGACAGGAAGGCGATATCGGCTACCCCATCCTCACTCAACGTGCCGAGGGAGGTGGCCACCAGTGTGGCCGGATCGATCGTCACCAGGTCACGGATGCGGCCGTTCGCCGCGCTGGCGAGCTTCACCACCCCATAGATCGTCCCGGTGGTCGGGTCGGTGGCCAGCCCGGTGGAGCCGGTGATCGTCTCCCCGGCAAGCGTCATGGCGCCGAGCGACGTCGCCTCGCCCGTGGCCAGGTTCAGCGAGTACAGGTCGGTCCCGGACTGCATGACCCCAAGCAGCCTCGGTGCGGCGCCCGTTTCGAATGCCAATCCGCCGAGGTAACTCGCGACGTTCACCGGTCCGACGATGGTTTCCGCCCCGGTGGCCGGATTGATGGTCACGAGGTTCGCGTCGATGTCCCCGCCGACCAGCATGCCGGTCTGGGGGTCGTAGGTGAGTGCGCTGATCTCGTCGGCGTAGGTACCGGCGATATTAGGCCCGGCGAGGACGGCCGGTGCGCGTGGATCGACCGGTTCGAGAATCTCCGTGCCCAGCCGGCCGCTGGCGTGCCACAGGAGATTGCCTGGATTGGCTCCCAAGCTCAGCGTCACGTCGTTGGTCGCGCCGGGAAAGGCGGCGCCGGATCCATCCAGGATCTGCACCGTGACCGGCGCGGTAAAGGCCGTCCGTGCCGTCTGATCGGCCACCGGCTGCACCGACATGGACGTGGGCGTGGGAGGCGGTGGGGGATTGGTCGGTGTGTCGTCGCCGCATGCGAGCATCGCCCCGGCCGCCAGGAATGCTGTCGCTACTCTTGTTCCATTGTTGGAGATGCTCATTACCACCTCAGGAGGAGAGAAAGTGTCGGGTACCGGGTCGCGCCCGCGGCCCCGAGTTCAAGCCAAGATAATATCTGGACCTCGTCACGGATACACTGCCCCTTGGCAACGGACACTGGGAGCCCGCGGAGTCATGAGCAAGGTTACAGCAATTTCAGCTGTGCCACCGGCGCAAACGAGGTGCGGTGATGCCTGGTGGGACCCACGGTGTCGATCGCGTCACGATGGGCTTCGGTGCCGTACCCCATGTTGGTCGCCCAGCCGTAGGCCGGATGCCGCCCGTGGAGATTCACCATCAACCGATCGCGCACGCACTTCGCCACCACGCCGGCCGCGGCGATCGAGTAGCAATGGGCATCGCCGTCCACCAGCGCGTCGTGATCGAAACCCAGTTCGGGAAGTGGCAGCCCGTCGACCAGCACACGGCACTCCGCAGGGAGTCTGCCCAGGCGAAACGGCGGAAGATGCCTGGTGCCGGCGGCGCCACTACCGTCGACCGGGCCGGTCACGCCCGCCAGTGCGCGGGCCACGGCGCGCCGCATGGCGACGGCCGTGGCGACGCGGATATTGTAGCGGTCGATTTCCCTGGTCGACGCGGCGCCGACGCCCAGGAACGATGCCCGATCCCTGATGCGGAGGACCAGGCGGTCCCGTTGCCTGGCGCTCAACACCTTACTATCACGAAGCCCCCGCACGCGGGGCGTGTCGGGGGCGAATGCGACGGCGGCTGCGACGACGGGACCGGCCAGGGGGCCGCGTCCGACTTCGTCGACGCCGAGGAGGAAGCGATCCTGCTCCCAGAGCGTCCGCTCCCGGCGGAGGGACGGAATGGGGCCGGCGGGCGGCACGGCTAGCGCTCGCGCCGCTCCTTGATCCGGGCGGCCTTGCCGGACAACTGGCGCAGATAATACAACTTGGCCCGGCGTACCCGGCCGCGTCGTACCACCGTGATCGATTCGATCGACGGACTGTGCAGGGGGAAGATACGCTCCACCCCAATCCCCTGGGACACCTTCCGGACCGTGAACGTCTCCGCGATGCCGCCACCCCGGCGCCCGATCACGTTACCCTCGAAGGCCTGCAACCGCTCCTTCTGCCCTTCACGGACCCGGACCATCACCCGCACGGTATCACCGGCACTGAACTCCGGAATGTCTTCCTTCAGGCCCTCCCGGGCCAACGCCGCCATTCGTTCCATGGTGCTTCCTCCGCGCCTTCCGGCGCCGTCCATAATCCACGCACCCACCTGAGTGCGGGCTACTCGTCGTGGTCGTGACCCAGATCGGGCCGTCGTTCCTGCATCATCCGTTTCGCAGCGTCCCGGCGCCAAGCCTCGATCGCCGCGTGGTCCCCCGAGAGCAGCACGTCGGGGACCGCCTGGCCTCGATAGGTCGGAGGCCGCGTGTAGCTCGGCGCGCTCAGGGACCCGTCATAGAACGAGTCCGAGCTGGCCGATTCGTGGTCGCCCAGGGCTCCCGGCAGGAGCCGGACGATCGCGTCGATCATGCACAGCGCTGCGGGCTCGCCGCCCGACAGGACGAAATCTCCGACACTGTACTCGTGGGTCGCCAGGTGATCCGCCACCCGCTGATCCACGTCCTTGTAATGGCCCGCCAGCACCGTCAGGTCCGACTCCAGCGAGAGACGCACCGCGTCCTCATGCTGGAAGCGCTTGCCACGGGCGGACACCAGGATGATCGGCCCTGTCGGCTCAAGCATGTCGACCGCTTCGAAAAACGGTTCCGGCTTGAGCACCATCCCGGCGCCCCCACCGTACGGGTAGTCGTCGACCGTGTGGTGCTTGTCGTGGGTGAAATCCCGCAACTGCACCAGGCGGAACGACACCAACCCCCGGTCGGCGGCCCGTCCCGGAATGCTGGTGCCGAGATACGGCTCCAGCGTCTCCGGGAACAACGTGACCACGTTGATCGTCAGCATCGTGGTCGGGTCAATCCTCGATCAATCCCTCGGGAGGCGTAATGGTCATGCGCCGCGCCGCCCGGTCGATGGGACCGACGAACTCCTTCACGAAGGGCATCAGGAACTCCCGCTTGGGTCCCTGGATCTCGAGCGTCAGCCCCGAGGGCAACTCGAAAATGTCGCTCACCAGCCCGACGGCACTGCCGTCCGTTCGTGCCACCGCAAACCCCACCAACTCGTGGAGGTAGACCTCTCCGTCCTCGGGCGGCGGTAGCTCCGTCTCCGGCACCGTGACGAAGAGACCGCGCCATTCCGGCAACGCCTCGAGGGTGTTCCGGTCGTCCAGGCCTTCGAACTTGAGGAGCCACTCGCGGTGGTACCCTCGGGCCCGCTCCACGACCAGGGGCCCGCCCACCGGATCGCCCGCCACATTCACCATGGTGAGCCGGCGCCCCGGCACGAAGACTTCCGCCGGCGTGTCCGTCAGGGGGAACACGGCGATGTCCCCCTTCAGACCGTGCGGCTTGCGCAACCGCCCAACGACCAGGCGGCGCGCGTCCTGGACCATCGCTACGCGGTCGCGTCCAGGACGCCGGCCTTCTTCAGCAGCGCCGCGACGGTGTCGGAGGGCGTCGCTCCGTTGGCCAGCCACGTCTTGGCCTTCTCCGCGTCCAGCGTGACCTGCTCACCGGTAGCGCGGGGGTCGTAGGTCCCCAGCACCTCGATGAACCGACCGTCCCGTGGCGACGCTTTGTCCGTCACCACGATGCGATAGTACGGTACTTTCTTGCGCCCCATGCGGCGCAACCGAATCCGTGTTGCCATAGCTCTCTTCCGTCTCGATCGTCAGCCGGGGGACCCGGCGCCAAACGGCATCTGCCCGCCACCGCCGAATTTGCCCATGCCCTTCATGAATTTCCGCATCTGTTTGAACTGCGTCATCAGCCGGTTCACTTCCTGGACCGGCCGTCCAGCGCCCTTGGCGATGCGGGCCCGCCGAGAACCGTTGAGGACCTCTGGGTTGGCCCGCTCTTTGGGCGTCATCGAGAGAATGATCGCCTCGACGTGCCGCAACCGGTCCTCGCTGATGTTGGCCTGCTTGAGGAGGGCCGGATTCACGCCCGGCAGCATCCCCATCACATTCTTGAGCGGCCCCAGCTTCTGCATCTGTCGCATGGCCCGGAGAAAGTCCTCGAGATCCAGGCCCTTCTTGGACTTGACCTTCTTGGCCAGTCGCTGGGCTTCCTTCTCGTCGACCGTCTGCTGGGCCTTCTCCACCAGCGACAGAATGTCGCCCTGCTGGAGAATCCGTCCCGCCAGACGTTCCGGGATGAACGGCTCCAGCGCGTCCATCTTCTCCCCGACGCCGATATACTTGATGGGCGCCTGAGTGACTCCATAGATGGAAAGGGCTGCACCGCCACGGGCATCGCCGTCCATCTTGGTGAGAATCACACCGGTGATCCCCAACGCCTCATGGAAACCCGAGGCGATCCGGACGGCATCCTGTCCGGTCATCCCATCAGCGATGAGGAGGATTTCATGCGGGCCGACCTCGTCCTTGAGGCGCCGCAACTCCTCCATCATCGCATCATCGATCTGCAAACGGCCGGCGGTGTCCACGAGGACCGTCCGGGCCCTGGCCTTCCCCGCCGCCGCGATCCCGCGGCGCACGATGCCGAGCACGTCCTGCTCGCCCGGCGCCCGGCTCCGCGTGCACACCGACATCCACCTGGCCGGCGACCGTCACCAGCTGGTCGACCGCGGCCGGCCGGTACACATCGGCGGCCACCAGGAAGGGCGCCTTCTGCTCGGCCTTGAGCCGGCGCGCCAGCTTCCCGGCGGTGGTGGTCTTGCCCGACCCCTGCAGTCCCACCAGCAACACCACCGTGGGCGGTACCGAGGCAAAACGGATGGGCGCCTGTTTCTCTCCCAGCAGCGCCACCAACTCCTCGTACACCACCTTGACCAACTGTTCGCCGGGCCGGACCGACTTGAGGGCGGTGATGCCGACGGCCTTGGCCTTCACCCGCTCGAGGAACTGGCGGGTCAGGTCGAAACTGACGTCGGCCTCGAGAAGAATCCGTCGGATCTCCCGGAGCCCTTCGGTGACGGCCTCTTCGGTCAGCACCCCACGCCGGGCCAACCGCCGCAGCGTGTCGGACAGTTTCGAAGACAGCTCGTCGAACATAAGCCACGGAAGATAGGGGAGTTAGGGGCTTGGGACAAGCGGGCGGGGGCTGAGGGGGCTGA
>JBDHIK010000228.1:0-2966 GCA_039587475.1 Gemmatimonadota bacterium
GTGGCGGCCTGGTGCTGCGCTGGACCGATCCGGGCTGGGAACACCAGAAAGGTGTGGGCAGGTCGGTCGCGGTCGACCCTGACGGCCGTCACTGGCTCAGCGACGACGCCAACCGCATCTACCGATGGACCGGCACCCGGTATGAGCGGGTCGACGGCATGGCCAGCGACATCGCCATCGGCGCCGACGGGACGGTGTGGGCCATCAACGCGGACCGGAAGCGTCGCATGGACGCTCCCATGCGCTGGACCGGGGACGCGTGGCAACTCGTGGGCGGCTCGGCCAGCCACATTGCCGTGGGGCCCGACGGCACCGCCTGGATCCTCAGCGGCGACAGCATCTACCGGTGGATGGGGACCGATTGGGAGCTGGTGCCCGGTTCGGCGCGCGACATCGCCATCGGCCCCGACGGGACAGTGGTGATCGTCGGCATGGATCCGGTGCTCGACGGCTGGCAGTTGCAGCGTTACACCGGGTCGGGTTGGGACGACATCGAGGGCGGCGCCAGGCGTGTGGCCCTGGGACCCGACGGCGACCTGTGGATCGCCATCAACGACGGCCGCATCCGGCGCCGGACGCTCGGCGCCGAGGCGGTGGTGGCCGCGGATAGCGCCGGTGGTGGGCGTGAGATGGCCGTGGAAGGTGGCTTCGTCATCGGCGGCGCCGTCGAGACGCGGAGCTTCATGTACGGCTTCGTCGACATGCACACCCATCCGATGGCCCACCTGGCCTTTGGTGAAGAGCTGTTCCACGGCGGCGTGGACGGCAATCCCATCCACGCCCTGGGCGCCTGTCGTTGCTACCACCGCGGCTGGAACAACTTCCAGAACAGCTGCGGCAACACCTATCGCGAAGCGCTGGTCAACCAGATCGACATCCCCGGTCACGAAACCGGTGACGCCGCCGGTTACCCGACGTTCAGCTCGTACCCCAAGCACGACGCCATCCTCCATCAGCAGATGTACGTCGACTGGATCCGGCGGGCCCGGGACGGCGGGCTCCGCACCATCGTGGCCTTGACGGTCAACAGCCACACCCTGGCCGACGCGGCGGAGACCGAAGGCCCCAACGACGACCTGGGGTCCATGAACCTGCAGATCCGGGAACTCCAGGCGTTCGTGAGCCGGCACGACTTCATGGAGATCGCCTACACGCCGGCCGACATGCGGCGCATCGTCGAGGCCGGCAACCTGGCGGTCATCATGGGCGCCGAGATGGACAACATCGGCAACTTCTATGACCCGGCCGATCGCAAGGGCGCCACCTACGTTCCCAACCCCACCAACGCCCAGATCGCCGCCGAGATCGACCGGCTCTACGCACAGGGCATCCGGTACATCTTTCCGATCCACGTCACCAACAACGCCTTCGGTGGGGCGGCCATCTACGAGAGCGGCTTCAACGTCGCCAACAAGTACAACACCGGGCTGCCGTTCGTGCCGGAGAGCGTCGACGCCCGTGAGACGTTCATCACCTTCAAGCTCCAGTCGCCGTACCTGGCCACCGATTGGACCGCCAAGGTGGCCATGGCCTTCACCGGCACCATCGTCCCCGGGCAGGTCATGCCCGACCGGGCGGCCAACTATCCCAGCTACCCCGACCCGGGGCCCTATCACGGCCATCGCAACAGCATGGGGCTCACCGACCGCGGCCGCTTCGCCATCCAGTACATGATGGGGCGCGGCATGATGATCGACATCGACCACATGTCCGAGCGGGCGGTGACGGAGGTGCTCAACATGGCCATCCGGCTCGACGTGCCGGTCAACTCGGGCCACAACAACCTGCGGCGCGGCGAGGGCAACGAGAACCTCCGCACCGCCTACCAGTACATCGCCATCCGCGACGTGGGCGGCATGGTGGGCGTGGGCCACATGGGCGAGGCCAGCCTGTTTCTCGAGCAACTCAATCTGACACTCTACGCCATGAAAGGCGGCCAGGTGGCCATCGGCACCGACGCCAACGGCATGTTCCCGCTCCCCGGCCCGCCCAGCGCCCGGGCCCGGGTGACCTACGACCGCAACCTCACGCCCAGCGTCATGGGCACCAAGACCTGGGACTACAACCGCGACGGCTTCGCCCACTACGGCCTGTTCCCCGACTTCATCCAGAGTCTCAGGAACGCCGGCATGCATGCCAACGTGGAGACCGCCTTCTTTCATTCGGCCGAGTACTTCGCCCGCATGTGGGAGAAGGTCGAGCGGCGTGCGCCACAGGTGCGGGGCACCATCGCCGGAGGTCAGGGGGCGGTCGGTGGTCAGCGCAACCAGGCAAACGCGGGGGACGAGTCAGCGGCGGAAGCCATGCAACGCCTGCTCGAAGCACAAGCGGCTGGACGCAACCAGGATCGACCATGATTTCTCTCACGCACCTGAGGTGCCCATGACTCGCGCGACCTACTCCTCCATCCGCATCGCCACCGTGGCGCTCCTGTTGGGCGCCCTCACCGTGGTCGACGACCTGGCCGCCCAGCAGCCGACCAACTACCCGCTGCGCTGCAACCTGCGCACCAACGGACTGCGCATCACTCCTCAAGGGTTCATGTTGCAGTTCCGAGGCACCGCCGCCGGCTACAACGAAGAGGCGCCACCGAAGGGCTACTGCGCCTGGGCGGGACGTGGCTGGCGCGAGGGCGAGCCGCAGCGGGCGATTTGGAACTCCGGCGAGAACCTGGGGAACGTGGTGGTGCTCGACCGCGACAACCAGGCGATCAGGCTGGGATACAACAGCGATGTGAACAGCACCACCATCGAGACGATGGAACGGTTCTTTCAGGCCTGGATCGGCGACGGCAGCGTCGTCCTCCACGTCTACCGGCAGGGCAACGCCCTTACGGTCGTGCGAGTGGGGTCGACGTCCCGGAACTAGGGGCCCTCTGAGCGCACGAGGTCAATCGGGCGTGGCTTGGAACGAACGATACGGCCAGGCCGGTTTCGCGCTCCAGAACGCCAAGGTCACCGTTCAGC
>JBDHIK010000229.1:0-2929 GCA_039587475.1 Gemmatimonadota bacterium
AAACCAACACAGACCCTACCGGCCAAGGAGGTGCAACTCGCCGTAACTGCATAAATCAGGGATCTCGGCCAGTGGCCTCTCTTACACCACTTGACGGGACGTGACCAAGCCCCTGCCGCTGCCTTCAGCCAAAGAGATCGACGCTATCCTGAGCTTCCTGCCACGGCTCGAAGCTCATGAGGGTCCTTTCTGGGGCCAGCCGGACCAGTCGGAGACCCTGAAACTCTACGTCCTCTACCCTCGGCTCATCGACGAACTGATGTGGGCTCTGGAAGCCAACGGCTTCGTCCTGGAGGGTTTCGTCTGGGCATATTGGGACGAAGGACGGGAGCATGGTCAGGACCGAGGACCGAAAATGGGGCTCCCTGATCGCCGCCCGACCAGAGCTGGGGCTCAAGTCCACGGAAGACAACCTGGAAGATGAGCCTTGGCTGAATGCGGCCTATAACTACCTCGTAATCGGGGAGATCACTTTGCCGGACGGGGAGCCCGCTGTTACAGCGAGTGTCCACTCCCCTGCGAAGCCTGTCTCAGACTTCCTCGAATGGCAGGAGGTCCCGGACCTGCTGTCACCGGCCGAGATCGAGTCGCTGGTCCGTGTGCCGGGGTCTGGTGTAGCTCCCTATGCCAACGACTTCATCTTCGCGGCCGTGGAACGGGCAACTCGTGACCGACGGCTTCTCTGCGGTGGGGACTGGAATACGACCCGGTTCTTCGACAACTTCCCCGAGTACGGACCCCCTGTGTGCGCTGCGTTCTTCCATCCCACCCGAGTAGCTCGACGTGGCGCGTCAGGGTACGACGACGACCACGGCCGTGTCACCGCCCACGGGGGTAGCGGGCACGAGCAGGTGCCGGGAGCAAATCAGTCGTTGTCCCCGGTCGCCCCAGGCGGTAGCTCATAGCTGTAGCCCAGCGGGCTGAGGGTACCCTGGGAGGCCCGGACGCGGATCGGGAAGCCGGGCTGGGGCCGGGACTCGAACCGCTGCCGACTTGGGTGGGGCGAGGTCAGCTTCCGATGGGTTGGGGATGGCTACGGCTCCGACCGGGCTCTCCGGCTCGCCGTCTGGGTCGGGCTCCCAGGACTAGGTCGCCGTTACAGGCGGGAAGGCCAGGTCAGGCCGCGTAGCAGGGCCGTTGGAGGCCGGTCACTCAGGGCCGCGCACCGGCCAGACGCTAATAGTCGCCTGAGTCTTGATGGCTAAGGAGATGTGGCCGAAGATGAGGCTAGCAACCCAAGCACTGACGCCGTCTGTGGACTCAGTAGCCGACCAATAAGCGGTCGTCCCCACCTCGACAAAAGGATCACCGGGGACCCATATCCCATCTCCGTCTGCATTGCTCACGAACGGGCTTACGGTGAAGCGAGTATCTACCAGACTGGTTGCGTAATTCGCTACAGGGCAATCGATGACGTCCGTTGGGCTCTCTCCTGCGGCGCTACACAACTCCGCAATCGTCGGCAACCGCCAGTCGGTGTGAGTCTCTGGCGTGTAGTCCGTGCAGCTATAGGGCAGGATGCTCCCGTTGAGTGCTAGCACCACCCAGTTTTGCGCACCTTCCCAGCTCTTGCCACCTGGGCAGTCTGCGTCCTTCAACCAGATCAAGCGCGTGTTGCAGTCCAGTACGGTTCCATCACCCTGGTCCAACCAGCGACGCCCCAGGCAGCCAGCCTCCAGCGTCGCCACCGTGACCACAGGCGAGCCGTTCACCTGCACCGCGGAGTCTCCCATCGCCAACGACAGCGGAGCAGGACCGGCGCTGGCTCCTTCTGGCGACCCAGCCACGGGCGTCGCGGAAGCCGCACCCGACGACTCCTCCAGGCCCACCGTCATCCCCACGCTCCCGGTTGTCTCCTCGCCCAGGTACTCCTGCACCACCTGAAGCGCCGCCTTGAACTCCGCCGCGCTTGGACCCGAGGCCACCTCGAACAGGCTCGGTGCCGACCATTCCGACACCTCCTTCAGACCCACGGCCCGCGCCGACCACGCATACTGACCACCCCGCTCCAAGCAGGAGTCCAGTGATGGTGTCCACGAGTAGGCCGGAGCCGGAATGTCCTGCCGCAGAACTGCCTCGGCTTCTTCCCCGCCAGTGCCGACCCGGTACACCACCAACTCGTAGCTCTTCGCTCCCTCGCCTCCTGCCCAACTGAACGTCGGGCAGCGGCTCTCGACCACCGCCACCTTCGAGGCGTCCCCCGGCGACACGGCCACCGGGACCTCAGCAGCCCCGGCAGCCATCGACCCCAGGACCGCCAGCACCACGATTACCCATCGACCTTCGGTTCTCATGCGACTCCTCCCCGAACAAACAGCCCGCCGAGGCTGACCCGGCAGGGTTCTCCCCCTTCGCTCCCTCGACGTGAGGCTCTTCAGGGTACCCCGAGGGCCATCGCCGTGTCACCGCCCACCGGGCACGAGCAGGTGCCGGGGGTTGTTCAGCCCCGTCTCAGACCGTACCGCTCCAGTAGCGAGTCCCCTGGGAGGCCCGGACGCGGATCGGGAGGCCGGGCTGGGTCCGATCCTCCGGCCGCTGATTGTTACCGCTGGCCGGACGGGTCAGGTTCCGGTGGACCGGGGATGACTATGGCTCCGACCAGGCTCTCCGGCTCGCCGTCCGCAGGTGAAGGTCGTGGTCGTGTGGCGGGCCGGTCACTGGCCGAAGCGGACGGGCCAGACGTAGTTGTCGTCAGTCGTGGTGGTGGGCTGGACGTTGCCACCGAGGAAGCTAACTTTCCAGGCGAAGCTGGCAATGTCCGGGAGATCCGACCAGTAGCTGGACGACTGCACCCCGAAGAAGACGTTTCCCGGTGTCCATTTGGCATCACCCTTTCCGCTCGCCACCTTGGGAGAACCGGACACTGACACATCCGGGTCTAGGTACCACCCGATTATCGGCCCGGGTCTAGGTACCACCCCGGGTCTAG
>JBDHIK010000230.1:0-2929 GCA_039587475.1 Gemmatimonadota bacterium
TTCGCCGACTACCTTCAGCTCGTCGACTGGACGGGACGGGTCCTTCGTGATGACAAACGAGGGGCGATTCCAGATGACGCGCCACCGATTCTGGAGCGACTC
The DNA here is from genome assembly GCA_039587475.1 of Gemmatimonadota bacterium. GTDB lineage: Bacteria > Gemmatimonadota > Gemmatimonadetes > Gemmatimonadales > GWC2-71-9 > N074bin45. The sequence goes on from JBDHIK010000230.1 coordinate 103, forward strand.
GGATTGGAACCTGACGGGTGGTGCAAGACTTCCCGCCACTTCGGCAAGTGGACCTATCGAATCGTAGGTACTGCAGAGAGCATGAAGCAGGCCGCAAGGTCACTTGGCCAACGGTGGTTCAAAGGGCCACCGCTCGATCAAGTTCCAACCTGACCTACAACATCGTCAGAAGAATCCGGCACACCGGAGGCAGCCGCTCGCCTCGAACCTGCCAAGCCGGCTCCTCAGACCACAATCGGGCCTGATTGTCCCTACCAGCAGCACCAACTGAGATTGTTACGGCTTGAGAATGGTCCGCATGAGCGAACTTACGATGAAAGGTCGCCCTGGAGATTGTGGGTGTCCCAATGATCTCCTCATGACCACCGGCACCTAACCAACTGATTTCATTAGAAACGCATTGTGGGTGTCCCAATGGTTTCAGATTTCATTGAGAACACATTGTGGGTGTCCCAATGATCTTGCAATGATCTTGGGTGTCCCAATGATCACGCCAATGATCACGCGCCTTCCGAGGCGGCCATCCCAGCGGAATGCCACAGTCCGCCAGCCATATTCAGGGATGCTTCGAGTAGCAACTATCTCGGGTGAGATATCACTCTCTAGCGGCGAACCTGGATGGGTGCTGACCATCCCGATGATTCAACCCCGCGCCACCCGGAAACCCATGCTGCCGATCCGGGGACCCGGATGGTGGGTGAGTCGGGTGGCGCTGCGGACCACCCTCGGCGTGTCGGACCAGGTGCCACCGCGCAGGAGCCGGATGCCCCGGGACGGCTCGTCCAGCCAGGCCGAGCCATCCGCCGGCGCGCCCTCGTAGCTGTCGTGGCGGTCGTCCCGGACGTACTCCCAGACGTTGCCGATCATGTCGTAGAGGCCCCAGGCGTTGGGCTGGAGCTGGCCCACCGGCTGTAACCGTCCGCGGCTGTTGCCCTTCCACCAGCCGATGGCATTCAACTCCCCCGGTCGGGGATCTTGGGTTCCGGCGCGGCAGGCGTACTCCCATTCGGCCTCTGTGGGCAGTCGCCCGCCCACCCACTCGCAGTAGGCCGCGGCCATCTCGAAGGTGACGCCGACCACCGGTTGGCGATCCTGGTTGAAGCGGGGGTCGCCCCACCAGGCGGGCAGCGGTGCCTCGGGGTGGGCATCCAGGTACTGCTGGTACTGGGCGTTGGTCAACGGGTGTGGCGCCAGTTCGAAGGCGGGCACCGCCACGCAGCGTTGCGGCCCCTCGTCGGCCCAGCGCCCCGCCTCATCCTCGGGGCTGCCCATCAGGAAATCCCCCGCCGGCAACTGGACATAGTCCACGCCGCCGCCCCCCATGCCACCATCGGCACCGGCGTTGGACCGGGAACGCGCGGGATCGACCCGCAGGTTGTACTCGATGAAACTGTGGCCCGGTTGTTCCCCGGACACCCAATCCATCGATTCGGAACACAGCAGCCATCGCTGCGCCGTCGAGGCAGCCGCAGCGTGACAAAGGGCGGCGCACCAGCCGGGACGATCGTCCACGGCGGCCAGGTCCGCCACGATCAGGGTGGCCGAATCCCCCGCTTGAAGCGATTGCAACTGATCCGCGGACAGGGTCGGCGGAACGACGGTCGCATTCTCCGTGCCGACCAGGTGCTCGATGAAGGCGCCCTTGCCGCTGCCCCGGGCGCCAACCAGCACTGTGCCCTGCCCGCCCTGGCGTCGCGTCTCGTCGAAGATCCGCCCCAGGGGCAGGGCCATGCCGGCCGGTGTGACGGTCAGTTGTGGCCGTTCGGCATCCGGCATCACGAAGCCGCTCTCGTCGGTATCGGGCATATGCAGGATGGCGGTGCGGGCGAGAAGATCGTCCTGGGCGGTCGGCATTCGGCGAGGGCTCCGGTTGATATGGTCGTTCGCGAGTCTATCACCGGGGTGGCCGGGTTATTTATACTAATCGGATTGGGGAGTCTGGATCGAGGGGAACGGCAAGGTGACTGATGTGAGCGCCGCCGACGACAGTTGGCGTGGCCTCAAACTGGGGCCCGAATTCGAGTACTTCATCGTTGATTCCCGGACCCGCGCCCTGCGGACCTGTCCGGAGTCGCTGCGTTCCCTGGAAGGGTATGGCCAGTCCATCAAGCCCGAGTTCAGCAGCGCGCAGCTGGAGATCACCAGCGAGCCTTCCTGGTCCCTGGCCCGGATCGAGGCTCGGGTCTCGGAAACCCTGGACCGGGTGCTGAACGCCCTGGCCCGGGAGGGCGCCTGCCTGCTGCCGGTCGCGCTGGTGGACGACTCCGACACGCGGGTATCAGCCACCGACCACGCCCGGGCCGTGTCGCAGCGACTCGGCCCGACCTTCACCGCGAACGCCCTGCGAGTCGCCTCGGACCAGGTTAATCTCGGCGCTCGGGACCCCGAGCAGGCGATCGAACTGTTCAATCTCATCCGTCGCTGCCTGCCATTCATCATGGCCCTGACGGCCACCAGTCCGGTCCGCGACGGACGGCGCAACGGCGTGGCGAGCAACCGACTCGATGTCTACGACCAGGCGCTGGCCGGCGTCGATGCGCCGACCGGCTTCCCTGCAGCTGAAGTGTCCGCCGAGCCCGATGCGGCCATCGACTACCGATACGCCCGGCCCCGCCACCAGCGGGGCGTGGCGGTAGAGGTTCGCTGCATCGACAAGCAACCGACCCTGGCCGATTCCATGGCCTGTCTTGCTCTCGTCAAGGCGCTGGTCATCGACGGCTTGTCCGACCGGCCCATAAATTGGCCCGACACCGACCTCCAGGCTCGCTTCGACCGAGCGAGGCGGCATGGCATCGAAGACCCGGCGGCGGCACGGGAGATTCTGGAA
>JBDHIK010000231.1:0-2922 GCA_039587475.1 Gemmatimonadota bacterium
GGCCTTGGCCCTGATTTCCGCCTGCGGCCCTTCCGAGCCACCGCCGCAATCCACTGAAGCCAAAACGGCCGCCGAACCGGCCGGCCCAAACCTCGCCGTCAACGCCGCCCGCATCACCGCCGCCGATCAGGAGCCCGGCAACTGGCTCTCTCACGGCCGGGATTACGGCGAGCAACGCTACAGCCCGCTGAAGCAGATCGACGACAGCAACGCCGGTGAGCTGGGGCTTGATTGGTATTTCGAGTTCGACACCAAGCGCGGCCTGGAGGCCACGCCGATCGTGGTGGACGGCATGATGTTCCTCACCGGGGCCTGGAGCCAGGTGTTCGCGCTGGACGCCCTCACCGGCGAGCAGCTGTGGAAGTACGATCCCGAGGTGCCGCGCGAGTGGGCGGTGCACGCCTGCTGTGACGTGGTGAACCGCGGGGTGGCGATCTGGGAAGGCTCGATTTTCGTCGGCACGCTGGACGGGCGGCTGGTTTCGCTGGACGCGAAGTCCGGCAAGGTCAACTGGACGGTGCTGACGATCGACAGGTCCAAGCCTTATACCATCACCGGCGCGCCGCGCGTGGTGAAGGGCAAGGTGATTATCGGCAACGGCGGCGCCGAGTACGGCGTGCGCGGCTATGTGACGGCCTATGACGCCGAAACCGGGGCCCGGGCCTGGCGTTTTTACACGATTCCCGGCAACCCGGCCGAGGGCTTCGAGTCCGAGGTGCTCGAGCGCGCCGCCGAGACCTGGACCGGCGAATGGTGGACGATGGGTGGCGGCGGCACGGTGTGGGATTCCATGTCCTACGACCCGGAGCTGAACCTGCTGTATATCGGAGTCGGCAACGGCTCGCCCTGGAACCAGCAGATCCGCAGCCCGGAGGGCGGCGACAACCTGTTCCTGTCCTCGATCGTGGCGCTGAACCCGGACACCGGCGAGTACGTGTGGCACTACCAGACCACGCCGGGCGAGACCTGGGACTACACCGCCACCCAGCACATGATCCTGGCCGACCTGGAGATCGATGGCGCGTTGCGCAAGGTGCTCCTGCAGGCGCCCAAGAATGGCTTCTTCTACGTTCTCGACCGTGAGACCGGTGACCTGATCTCGGCCGAGCCCTACGTGCAGATCACCTGGGCCACCCACGTCGATCCGGAGACCGGCCGACCGGTCGAGGTCGAGGGCATGCGCTACAAGGAGGGCCCGGCCCTGGTCGTGCCGGCACCCTACGGGGCCCACAACTGGCACCCCATGGCTTTCAGCCCTGACACGGGGCTGATTTACATTCCGGCACAGGACATTCCCTTCGTTTACGGTACCGACGAAAACTTCCAGTTCACGCCAGGCCTGTGGAATGTGGGCGTCAACCCTCTATACGCCTCGTTTTCGGAGCAGCCGGCCGAGGTGCAGGCGCAGTTGATGGACATGGTAAAAGGCCAGATCATTGCCTGGGACCCGGTCGCACGCCGTGAAGTGTGGCGCGTCCAGCATGCCTTGCCAGGAAACGGTGGCATGCTGGCGACAGCAGGCAACCTCATCTTCCAGGGAAATGCGACCGGCGCTTTCGCCGCCTATCGGGCGGACACGGGGGATCAACTGTGGTCGATGAACGCGCAGACCGGCATCGTGGCCTCGCCAGTCACCTACGAGATCGACGGTGAGCAGTACGTTTCCGTGCTGGCTGGCTGGGGCGGGGCCTTCCCGCTGTTCGCCGGCGATTTCGCAGCCGCCGCCGGGGTCCGCAATGTGAGCCGCCTGCTTACGTTCAAGCTCGGGGCGACGGGAGCTCTGCCGTCGATCGAGACGCCCGAAATGGTGCTCGATCCGCCACCACGGGTGGACGATACAGACGCTATCGCCCGCGGAAAACGACTGTATTCCGACCGCTGCATGGTCTGCCACGGTGACGGCGCGGTCGGCGGCGGCGTATTGCCGGACCTGCGCTACCTCGATGCCGATAAACACCTGATGTGGGACGGCGTGGTGCTCGGCGGCCTGCATGCCGACAAGGGCATGGTGTCCTTCGCGGACGTGCTGACGCCGCAGGACGTCAAGGACATCCAGGCTTTCGTCATCGAGCGCGCCCACGAATTGCTGGAAGCCCCGGGGCCGTGATCAGCATGGTCACGACACGCAAACTGCGCAAGGCGCTGGACGAAGCCACCAGTTACGAGGAGTGGGCCGATGCCGCGCAAGCCCTCGACGCCAAGGAGGGGCACGACCGCTGGAAGCTGATCGACCAGTCCAAGCGCTACGATTACGTATCCATCCGTGTGCGCCTCGACCGCCTGAGGGCGCTCAGGGCACGGCACGACAACCGCGGCCTGCTGTTCAACCTGAACGAGGGCATCCACGGCAACATGGGCGGCATGGGCCGTTCCTCGCTGTACAACGTGGCGAACTTCGGCACCAAGCAACTGATCGTCGATTACGTTGACGAAATCGTCTCCGCGCTGAAGCACCTGGCCGATCCAAACGTCGACGAAATCAGCTTCGAGGAGAAGCTGGATTTCTTCCGCCGGGCCGACCATTGCTTCGGCCGCTCCGCGTTCATGATGAGCGGTTCCGGCTCGCTGTTGTATTTCCATATCGGCGTGGTCAAGGCCCTGTGGCAGGAGCGCCTGCTGCCGGATGTGCTGTCCGGTTCCAGCGGCGGCGCCTTCGTCGGCAGCCTGCTGAGCACCCATACCAACAAGGAGCTGACTTCACTGCTGGACGCTGACTTCCTGCTGGCGAAAATCGAGGAAGAAACCGGCTATTTCAGCCACTCGCGCCTGCGGCCGCAGATCATGCGTATCGACGAGATCATCCAGATCGTCGACCGCCTGCTGCCCGACCTCACCTTCGACGAAGCTTTCAAACGCACCGGCCGCGCGCTGAACATTTCCATAGCACCGGCGGAGACCCACCAGAAATCCCGCCTGCTGAAC
>JBDHIK010000232.1:0-2920 GCA_039587475.1 Gemmatimonadota bacterium
ACGCCCGCGTAGGCCTCGGGGCCAGTCACGGCTTCGATGCGCCGCACCCCCGCGGCGACACCGCCCTGACCGGTGAAGCGGAACAGCCCCGTTTGCCCGGTCGAGCGGACGTGCGTCCCCCCACACAACTCGATGGAGGGGCCCATGCGCACCACCCGCACCCGATCGCCATACTTGTCCGCAAAGAAGGCCATGGCCCCAAGCTCCAACGCCTCCTGGTAGGCCATCTCCTCGGTGGTGACCGCATCGTTGGCCCAGATCAAGGCATTGACCCGTTCCTCGATGGCATCGAGCGTTGCCTGGTCGACGGGCCCGTGGTGTGAGAAATCGAACCGCAACCGGCCTGGCTCCACCAGCGACCCCTGTTGGCGTACGTGATCTCCCAGCACCTTTCGCAACACGTAGTGTACCAGATGGGTGGCGCTGTGGTTGCGCTCGATGTCCCGGCGGCGTGTCTCATCCACCACCGCATCGACCGGCGTTGGCTCAAAGGACTCGAGCGCACCCGCGACGACGGTGCCCCGTTCTGTCTTCCCGAGCGTGTCCACGTCCAGCTGCCACCCCCGGCCTCGAACGACCCCGGTGTCGCTGACCTGGCCGCCCGATTCCAGATAGAACGGGTTGGCCTCCAGGACCAACTCCACCCGGCCATTGCCTTCGCGAAACGCCAGAATGTCGGTGGTTGCCTCAGTGGTGTCATAGCCGACGAACGACTGGGAATCCTCTCGGACGATCTGCCAATCCGCCTGGTCGCCCAGCAACAGTGCCGGTCCGGCGCCATCTGTTGCCTCGGCCCCACTCCCGCGCGCCGCCCGGGATCGTTCGCGCTGCTCGTCGAGGGCGCTCTCGAACCCGGGGGCATCGACTGCGACGCCGTGTTCGTCGGCGATCAGTTGGGTGAGATCGATGGGAAAACCAAACGTGTCGTACAGCTTGAAGGCGTCCGCGCCGGGAATCTCGCGGGCGCCGGAGGCGAAGATCTCCTCCAGGCGGCGCAAACCGCCCTCGATGGTCTCGAGGAAACGTTCCTCCTCGTTCCGGGTCACGTCTTCGATGAAATCGGCCTTGTCGACCAGCTGCGGATACGTGGCCCCGAGGTCCGACACCACCACGCTCGTGAGCGGGGCCACGGTCGGCGCCTTCCGTCCCAGCAACCAGGCGTGTCGGACGGCCCGGCGGAGGATGCGGCGCAGCACGTAGCCGCGCCCTTCGTTGCTGGGGTACACGCCGTCCGCCAGCAGGAAGGTGACGGCCCGCGCATGGTCGGCCAGGACCCGGAACGAGGCCCCCTCTCCTTCCAGTCCACCCGGATAGGGCCGATCGACCAATGCACTCACCTTGTCCAGTAACGGGCGGAACAGGTCGGTATGAAAGTTGTCGTCGCTGTCCTGTAACACCGCGGCGATCCGCTCCAGGCCGGCCCCGGTGTCCACCGAGGGTTTGGGGAGCGGCACCAGTTCACCATCCGCCTGCCGGTCGAACTGCATGAAGACCAGATTCCAGATCTCGAGGAACCGTCCGGCCTCGGCCTGTTCCTCGAACGCTTGTTGCGGCAACTCGGCCGGTCGGTCGCCGGGCCGCCAGTCCAGGTCGACGAATATTTCTGAACACGGGCCACACGGTCCCGTGTCCCCCATCTGCCAGAAATTGTCCTTGTCGCCCAGGCAGTGGATCCGCTCGAACGGCAGTCCCGACGTGGCCCGCCACAGCTCGCGCGCTTCGTCGTCGCTGTGATGCACGGTCGTGATGATGCGATCAGGATCGATGCCCAACCACTCCTTGCTGGTCACGAACTCCCAGGCAAACCGAATGGCGTCTTCCTTGAAGTAGTCGCCAAACGAGAAGTTCCCCAGCATCTCGAAGAAGGTGTGGTGGCGCTTGGTGAGCCCCACCTGTTCGAGATCGTTGTGCTTGCCACCGGCGCGAACGCACTTCTGGACCGTCACGGCCCTGGAGTACTCTCGTCGTTCCTGGCCAAGGAAGGTCCGCTTGAACTGGACCATGCCCGCGTTGGTGAACAGCAGGGTCGGATCATCCGCCGGCACCAGGGAGGAGGAGGACACTTCCTCGTGTTCCCGGAGACGGAAATAGTCGATGAATCGCTGGCGTATTGTCGTGGACTTCATGGCAGGCAATATAGCGCCGGACTGGTGTGGTTGGCGCCCGGGGCCCAGCTGCGGCGGGACTCCACACGGCACTCCTTCTGCCGCGTCCCTGCCAGGAGCTAGCGGCTGCCTGTTCCCACCACCGAGTTCACGGAGTGGAGCACCTCGGTCCCGGAGAAGCCGCGTCGGGCCAGGTAGGCCACCAGGCGCCGCCGCTTGACCGGGGCCGGGAGCGATCCCAATTGGGCCGCCCGTTTGGCCACGAGGCCTGCCACCATGGGGCCAATATCGTGGTCGGGGGGAAAGGCACGGTCGATGGCACCCTGAGCCACCTCCTGGTCCACCCCGAGTCCCCGGAGGTCGGCCAGCAACCGGCGCGGCCCCTGGCCCCGGCCAGCCTTGAGCTCCACGAACTGATCCGCGAAGGCCCGATCGTCGATCAGCCCCATGTCGGCAAGTTGGCCCACGGCGGCGTCGGCAGCAGGACGGGGATGTCCCTTACGCACCAATCGCCGGGCCAAGTCTCGGGCCCCGAACGGCCTTCGACTCAACGCCCTGAGGCCCGTCCGAAGTGCCGCTTCCCGGTCAGCGGCGGCTTCCAGCCGCTCTACCGCTTCCGCCGTCGGCACCACACCCACCGCGATACCTTCGCGCTCAGCCGCTTCACGGGCCACGGTCCACCACAACCGGCCGGCGACCTCGATCCGGACCGCACCGGGGCGACGTTCGTCAGGGGTCACCCCGGTGACGACGTCGATACCCCCGGGACGGTCCCTGGTACCCGACTCGCTCACGACGAGCCCTTTGCGGTCGGC
>JBDHIK010000233.1:0-2863 GCA_039587475.1 Gemmatimonadota bacterium
GCATACGTCCAAGGCCCCCCTTGCGCTGACCATCGTCGCCGCGGTGGTCGCCGCGGCGGCCTTCGGGATCATGCCAATCGCGGTGAGCGCCATGGCCGGCGCAGCGCTGCTGCTGCTGACGCGGTGCCTCAACCTGGGGGCGGCCATCCGGGCCATCAGCCCTTCGGTGTTCTTCATCGTCGTGGCGAGCTTGGCGCTCGGCCACGCCCTCATCGCCACCGGGGCAACGGACTACGTCACCTCCCTTTTCTTGAGCGCGACCCGGGGGGCTTCACCGACGATCATCCTCTCGGCGCTGATGCTTCTGCTGGCGGTGCTCACCAACATGATCTCGAACAACGCGGCCGCCGTCATCGGCACGCCAATCGCCATCGGGATCGCGGGCCAGCTGGGGTTGCCGGCCGAGCCGTTCGTCCTCGCGGTGCTATTCGGCGCCAACATGAGCTATGCCACGCCGATGGCCTACAAGACCAACCTGCTCGTCATGAGTGCCGGCAACTACAGCTTCGCCGACTTCGTCCGTGTCGGGGTGCCGCTGACCATCATCATGTGGCTCACCCTGACCTGGGTGTTGAGCAGCATGTACGGGCTGTGATTGGCGCCGCCGGCGCGACGCACAGAGCGCGGCGCCGGCGAGAGACTCGGCGGAGGGCGGTCAGCCCGCTTCGCGAACCAGGTTGTTGAGCACGTACTGAAGGATCCCGCCACTCTTGAAGTAGGCGATCTCGTTCTCCGTGTCGAGCCGGCTCTGGACGGTAACACGTCGAGTGTCCGTCCCGCTCTTGATCACCAGCTCGATGTCCTGACGGGGCGAGATTTCGGTCACGCCGTCCGGCAGCCGAACGTCCACGATCTCCTCTCCCGAGAGATCGAGGGACGAGCGGCCCTCACCTTCGCGAAACTGCAGCGGCAGCACGCCCATGCCGATGAGGTTCGAGCGGTGGATGCGCTCTAAGCTCTCCGCAACGACGGCTTTGACGCCCAGCAGTCGAGTTCCTTTGGCGGCCCAGTCCCGGCTCGATCCCGTGCCATATTCCTTGCCGGCGATCACCACGAGCGGGGTACCCTCTCCCTGATAGCGGACGGCGGCATCGTAGATGCTGACCTGGTCCCCGGATGGGACGTGCCTGGTGTATCCCCCTTCGACCCCGGGGACCATCTCGTTGCGGATACGGATGTTCGCGAACGTGCCGTGCATCATCACCTCGTGGTTGCCGCGACGTGAGCCGTAGGAGCTGAAGACCGCCACATCCACCGAGTGCTGCTGCAGGAACTGACCCGCAGGGCTGTCCGGTTGAATGGCCCCTGCCGGCGAGATGTGGTCCGTGGTCACCGAGTCGCCGAGCAGGGCCAGGATACGGGCGTCCGACACCTCGGCCGGCTGATCGAGATCACCGCCTACCGTAAAGAACGGCGGCTGCTTGATGTACGTGGAGCTTTCCCACCCGTAGGTGCCCGACTCCGTGACGTCAATGGCGCGCCAGGCCTCGGGACCGGTGAAGACGTCCGCGTACTGACGGTCGAACATCTCCGCCGAGACCTGGCCGACCACTTCGGCGATCTCTTCATTGCTCGGCCAGATGTCACGGAGAAAAACCTCGTTGCCCGCGTCGTCGAGGGCGATCGGGTCGCTGGTCAGATCGATGCGCGTCGTTCCAGCGATGGCATAGGCCACCACCAGCGGCGGCGAGGCCAGCCAGTTGGTTCTGACCTCCTGGTGGACGCGGCCCTCGAAGTTGCGGTTGCCCGAGAGCACGGAGCTGACCACCAGATCCCCTTCGTTGATAGCAGCCGAAATATGATCCGGCAGCGGTCCGGAGTTTCCGATACACGTCGTGCACCCGTAGCCCACCAGGTTGAACCCAAGGGCATCCAGGTCGTCCTGAACTGCCGCCTTCTCCAGATACTCGGTGACCACCTTGGAACCGGGCGCCAGTGACGTCTTCACCCACGGCTTGACCTTGATGCCACGGGCAAGCGCTTTACGCGCAACCAGGCCGGCACCCAGCATGACCGCGGGGTTCGACGTGTTGGTGCAGGAGGTGATGGCGGCGATCACCACGTCCCCGTGGCCGAGGTCGTAGTCCGTGCCCGGAACCGGAACACGAACGTCCGCGCCGCTCGCGCGGCCCTGCAGCTCCAGGGCCTCATCGAATGCCTTGTCCAGGTCCTTCATGGCTACACGGTCCTGGGGGCGCTTGGGCCCCGCCAGGCTCGGCACCACGGAGTCCAGATCGAGGGCAAGAACGTCGGTGTAGGTGGCTTCCGGGGTGTCGGCATCCCGCCACATTCCGTTGGCCCGGGCGTACGCCTCCACCAGCTCCACCGTTTCCGCCGGCCGGCCCGACAGCTCGAGATAGGCAATGGTCTCGCGATCGATGGGGAAGAAGCCGCAGGTTGCGCCATACTCGGGAGCCATGTTGGCAATCGTCGCCCGGTCGGCAAGAGGAAGCTGATCCAGACCTTCTCCGAAGAACTCGACGAACTTGCCGACGACGCCCCTGCGGCGAAGCATCTCGACCACGGTGAGCACCAGGTCCGTGGCGGTGATTCCGTCGCGCAGGCGGCCGGTGAGCCGGAACCCGATCACCTCGGGGATCAGCATGGAGATCGGTTGCCCCAGCATGGCGGCTTCCGCCTCGATTCCGCCAACGCCCCAGCCCAGCACGCCGAGGCCGTTGATCATCGTCGTGTGGCTGTCGGTCCCCACCAGGGTGTCGGGGTAAGCCACGGTGCGTCCGTTATCTTCCCGGGTCCAGACGGTTTTGGCGAGGTATTCCAGGTTCACCTGGTGACAGATACCGGTGCCGGGCGGCACCACGCGGAAGTTGTCGAAGGCCTTCTGGCCCCAGCGCAGGAACCG
>JBDHIK010000073.1:0-13234 GCA_039587475.1 Gemmatimonadota bacterium
GGGCTCGTGGTGACAGGCCGATCGGCGTTACCGCTCGAGGATCGCGGCGACATCGGCAAGATCTTCGGAGCGGCGGATCCGTTTGTCCCGCTCCTGTGGGGATCGCTCCTGGGGAGCCTCCTGGCCATCGTGCTATCCGTGGGGCTCAGGAAGCTGAGCCTGCAGCGCACCATCGAGTCCTGGCTCACCGGCATCCGAGCCATGCTCCTGGCCGTCATCATTCTGTTGCTGGCGTGGTCCCTCGGCGCCGTCACGGAAGACCTGGGAACGGCTTCATTTCTGGCGAGCGTCCTGTCCGAACGCCTCCCCCTGGCGCTCTTGCCGGTGACGGTGTTCATCATCGCCGGGCTCTCGGCGCTCTCGATCGGGAGTTCCTGGGGCACCATGGCCATCATCTTTCCATTGGCGATCCCGCTGGCGCTCCGCATGGGGGCGGTGGCGGATCCCTCCGCGGGAGCGGGATGGGGTATCCTCCTGGCGGTCATTGCGGCGGTCATGGGCGGGGCGCTGTTCGGCGATCACTGCTCACCGATCTCGGACACCACCATCCTGAGTTCCATGGCGTCGGGCTGCGATCATGTCGATCACGTGCGGACCCAGATGCCGTATGCCCTGGTGGCAGCCGGCCTGGCGGCGGTAGTCGGTGCGATCCCGGCCGGAATGGGGCTGTCTCCCTGGATCTCGATACCGGCCGGGCTGACGGTCCTATGGGTGCTGATCCGCTACCTGGGGCAGCGTGTGGAATGATGGCGTGCAGGAGTGGTATCGGTCCGTGCGTCGCTACAATCCCACCTTGATGCTGAAGACGCCGGCCACGGGTGCTCCCTCGGCCGAGCGGGCCGGACGGAACAGGTAGCCCTCCATCCTCTGGCGGAACTCTCTGGCGTACTTGCGGTCCCGGGGCTCGGGGTTGATCTCGACCCGCTGCACTCGGCCATCCGGGCGCACGTGGAACACCACACTCACGAAGGTGCCCCGTTGATCCTTGTCCTTCACCTCGGGCGGCAGCAGCAGCTGGCGCGGCTCGGGATCCCTCGCCAATCCACCGCCCCCGCCTGTGCCGGGTCCCGATCCGGTCCCGATCCCTGTCCCGATGCCACCGCCTTCGCCGCCACCGGACCCACCGCCACTGCCCGGCCCGAGTCCCTCGTCCCCCTCGCCGATGCCTTCTCCCAGGGCAACCTCGGTTCGGAGCACAGAGTCAGAGACCACCTCGGGCACGGAATCGACCGTGGCCACGATCGGTTCTTCTTCGAGGATCTCCTCTTCCTCGGGCTCAGGCTCCGGCGGGGGAATCTCCGTGGGGGCTTCGACCGGGGGCGTTTCCTGTGGCGCGGCCTGTGCGGGCGGAGGCGGTGGTGCCATCGTCACGTAGCGGATCTGGCCGTCCCCACCCCCGGCACCACCGCCGCCACCGCCCTGGAACAGACTCGGAGCGCCTCGGGTGCTGAACACGAACGAGGATCCTCCGAAGACGATCAGCAACAGCACCACCAGGTGTAGCCCAACGGCCACCCACCACCCGAAGGGGGAGGGGCGCTCGGTCGGCAACGCGGTCGGGAACGTCTCTCGTGGTTGTGACATCGTCTCTGTGTACAATATACGAAACGGGCGCCTGAAGCCGTTGAATTCGGCTTGCGGCGCCCGACGTTGTGCTGGCAACTCCAGTTTCACCCTCGTTCGGCATCCGCATCAGGGGGACGCCGCATCAAAGGCCCTGCGCACACCGGCCGGAGGGCCCGGCCAGTGCGTTCTCCGCTATTCGTCGGGTCCCTTCGGAGTGAACCCGATGACCTGTACTCCCGCCCCCCGCGCAATATCCATGGCCTCGATGACGTCCTGATAGATCCTGGTGGGGGCTGCCTTGATGAACAGCAGCTTCACCGGCCGCGGATCGTAGATCGCGTGGATCTGGGTATCGAGCTGGTTGAACGGTACCGGCTGGGCATTGATGGCGTAGCTGCCATCGGCCAGCAGTTCCAGCACGATCTGGTTGGACGGCCCATCGGACACGGCTTCCGTCTGGGGGGGCACCTGGACGTCCATACCCATGCGGCTCAGGGGCTGGGAGATCATGAAGATGATCAACAGCACCAGGAGCACATCGATCATGGGTACGACGTTCGGCTCGGAGGTGATTTCACCGGCGCGACTACCTGCGGACATCCCCATGGACTAGCCCTCCTCCTCAAACAGGGAGGCATTCTTCTCCGTGATCGCGGCCATCACACGCACCCCGGCCTGCCGAGCGATCTCGACCGCCTCCTGAATTCTGGCATAGGGCAGATTCTGGTCGGCCTTGAAGTAGAGAATCTTGTCCTCGGTCCGCGCGGTGTAGACGCTCCGCAGGTGGTCTTCCAGGATGGCGGCGTCGATGGGCCGTGTGTCCAGGAAGTAGTTGCCCAGAGCGTCGATGCCGAGGATGACCTCATTGGACTCCTCGGGCCGCGGATCCAGGTTCTTGCCGGTAGGCATGGCAGCCTGGAAACCCGCGGCGATCAGTGGCGTCACGATCATGAAGATGATCAGCAACACCAGCATGATGTCGATCATCGGCACCACGTTGGGCTCAGACTTTACCGACGTGTGGCCGGCAAAATCACTGGTCTTACTGACTGATGTGGCCACTGCCCGTCGCTGCTTTCTGAGTCGCCTGGAATTCCTTGGTGAAGATCGACCGGCCGAACTCGCTGCCGACGCTCTTGATCAGGTAGTCCACCAGTTCCTGGGACGTGTAGGTCATCTCCACCGTGAGATACTCGATCTTCGTGGTGAAGTAGTTGTAGAACCACACGGCCGGAATGGCGACGAGCAGGCCGATGGCCGTCGCGATCAGCGCTTCGGAGATACCAGCCGAGACGCCGGCCAACCCGCCCGACGCTCCCGCCGAGGCCATCGCGGTGAAGGACGTCACGATGCCCATGGTAGTGCCGAGCAGTCCCACGAACGGCGCGGTGGAGCCCACCGTCGCCAGCATCGGTGTGCCGCGCTTGAACTGCGACAGCACGATCATCATCTGGCGCTCGATGGCCCGCTCAGCCGAGTTGATGTCGGCGGAGGTAATCGTGGCCCGATCCCGCAGCAGCGGCTTCACCTCGGTGAGCGCGCCACCCAGGACGCGGGCAACGTGGCTCTTCTGGTTCTTCTCAGCCAATTCGATGGCCTGCTCGAGGTTCTCTTCCTGCACCGCCCGAGAGAACTTGGGCGCGAACTTCCGGGTTGCCGCCTGACTCACGAAGAGCTGAATGAGCTTCTGAATCGCCACGGTGAGCGACATCAGCGACATGAAGATCAAAATGACCACAATGCCCTTGGCGAACGCCCCGGAGTGGTCCCACAGTGACATTAAATCAACGCCCATTGTCCTCGACCTCCTCAAGGTCAACATGTTGCGCGGGTACTCCCGAAGCACCCACGAGACTACGCCGCACGGCTACTGCGTGAACGAAATGGCCTGTCGCACCAGCACCTGCACCGGACTGCCCTGGACCTTCCCGGGCGAGAACATGGCGGTGGCAAGCGCGTCGACGGCCGGCTTCTCGAATGCCTTGTTGGTGGAGCTGATCACCTTGATGGACCCGGGATTGACCCGGCCCAGGGTGTCGACGATGAAGTCGAAGACCACCCGACCGGTGATCCCGGCACTCTCCAGCACCGGCGGATACCGTGGTTCCTCGATGGAAATCAGCCGAGGACGGTCTTCCAGTTCGGCGGCGAGGAAGACCTCGCCCTCGATGACCGGTCCCGTGCCGCCGACCACGCCGGCGGCGATGCCACCCTCCACACCCTTCCCGGTGAAATCGTCCGGATTGAACTTCTCGGTCAGGTCCACCGGGGGAATCTCCGTGGGGATTTCCGACACCGCGATGACGGTTTGGAAGCCCTTGGGGGGCGGATTGGCCGCCACCACTGCCTCAGGCGGCGGCGCTTCCGGCGGCGCCTCCGGCTTGGGCGGCTCCAGGAACACCATGGTGGTGTCCTGGATGATCTCCCGAATGGTCTCCGCGGCCCCGCGGGTGGCGACGACCGCGAGATAGAGCAAAGCGCTCTGGATGATGACGGACAAGGCCGCCGATCCAAACGGTTTGCGTTCCGTGACTTTCGATGCAACCAGGTTGTCAAACACGAGCTGCCTCCAGCACCGAGGAAAAGGTACGATCAAAAGGTAACGGTCGTGTCCTTACCTCGGCGTAGCCGATACATGACAAAACGATGACAGCGGGATTACGTGTCTCCTGCAGGGTTTCCCGGGCCCGAGACGGCTTCTGGGCCGTCGAAGGAAGCCAATATACCGCGCCAGCCGGGAAGCACCAGAGTCAGTCTTCCGTGGAGGAATCTGCCGTCGGGGGGCGCGGAATCCGCACCGAGAACGCCGTCCCCCGCCCCGGCCTGCTGCTGGCCGTGATGGTCCCGCCGTGAGCCTCGGCGATCCACTTGGTGATGGCCAGACCCAGACCGACCCCAGGCCGCTCGCCGGTCCGGGAGCGCGCCACGTCGGCACGGTAGAACCGGTCGAAAATATGGGGCAGGTCCTTGGCGGGGATCCCCATGCCGGTGTCGTGGACGGCGATGGTGACGACATCGTTCTGGTCGGCCAGCCGAATCGAGACCGTCCCCCCTTCCGGAGAGTACTTGATGGCGTTGGTCACCAGATTCAGGAGCAGTTGTTTCATTCGTGACGCGTCGACGGGCAGCAGCACCGCCTCATCAGGCATGCTGACGGACACGCGGAGGCTGGTTGCGTCCGCCAGGATCTCGGCCGTCTCCGCCAGGTCCGTCACCAGATCCCGGACGTCGCATTCCTGGCGGACCAGCGCGGCGCGCCCCTCGTCCACCCGCGCCAGGGTGAGCAGGTTGTCGATCATCTCGTTCATGCGGTTGATCTCATCCAGGACGCGGTCGAGTTCCTCCAGGTTGTCCGCCGGTGTTTCAGGGTTGGTGAGCGCGCGTTCCACGCCGGCCCGGAGGATCATCAACGGCGTCTTGAGCTCATGCGACGCATCGGCGCTGAAGCGCCGCAGGCTGTCGAAGCTCTGCTCCAGCCGACCGATCATCTGATTGGCGCTC
This sequence comes from Gemmatimonadota bacterium, assembly GCA_039587475.1. GTDB lineage: Bacteria > Gemmatimonadota > Gemmatimonadetes > Gemmatimonadales > GWC2-71-9 > N074bin45. The sequence continues at coordinate 5,068 of JBDHIK010000073.1, forward strand.
CGGGCCAGACTGGCCAGTTCGTCTCCGGTGGGAGGAACGGCCAGCCGCCGATGCAGGCTCCGTCCATCGGTAATGGCCTTGAGCTCATTGCTCATGCCCTGGAGTGGTCGCAGGCTGGCGCCGGCGAGGAGGTACCCGATGGCGAAGGAACCGAGCAGGATGACCGGCAGGATCACCAGCATCGAGCCGAGCAGTTGTGCCGGCCCGAACGTGATGTTGGCCAGGGACGTCGCCACCACCAAGGCCCCGACCTCCGGACCGGCACGATCGACCCGTCGGACCAGGTAGCGAATCGGACCCGGGACCAGATCTCCGCTCAACGTGCCGGACCGCTGATCGATCGGCGGTCCCGCGAACGTCAGCAGCTTCGTCACGGCCGCCTCGGACAGGACCAGGGGGGCGTGCCCCAGCCCGCCGATAGGCCGGACCCGGGTCGCGCCGGTGGTGTCGGTCATATACAGCAGGTGCCCCAGACGATCGGTCAGAATCAGGAACGTCGAGACGCCATCGAGGAACGCCCGCGGGGTGGCCTCGAGCTGCCGGGGGCGCTGGGCTGCGGGGATTTCGATGGGAAGCCTGGGATCGGGTTCGGTGAGGCGACCGATGACTTGATAGGTCTGACTCAGGAACTGGCTGACGAAGTCGGCCTCGAGTGACAGGCGAACGTCGAGTTCCTCGATACTCGAGCCGCGACGCTCAAAGTAGAGGGCGGACCCGAACGCCAGCACGGTCGCCCCGAGCGCGACCGTGTACCACAGGGTGAGGCGACTCCGGATCGAGTTCACGGTCAGGTCTTGACCACGTAGCCGACGCCCCGGACGGTGTGGATGAGACGGTGTTGCCGGCCCTGATCCACCTTCTTGCGCAGGCGGTTGATGACGACGTCCACCACGTTGGTCCCGGGATCGAAGTGGTAGTCCCAGGCGTATTCGGTGATGAGCGTGCGGGACATGACCCGTCCGGCGTGCCGCATCAGATACTCCAGGACGGTGTACTCCTTCGGCGTGAGTTCAATGGCGGCTCCGTCGCGCGATACGTCGCGAGTGGCCGTATCGAGCCGGAGGCCGTCGACCTCCAGCACCGGGGAGGACAGCTCCTTGGGCCGTCGACCCAGGGCCTCCAGCCGGGCCAGCAACTCCTCGAACGCAAACGGTTTGGTGACGTAGTCGTCGGCGCCGGCCCGGAGCGCCTGCACCTTGAAATCGACGGAGTCCTGAGCCGTGAGCATCAGGATCGGAATGGTCGTGCCCCGGTCCCGCAGCGTGCGCACCACCTCGAGGCCGGTCATTCCCGGGAGACGGAGGTCGAGCACCACCAGGTCGTAGTGCCCGCCGCCGATGAGCCGCATGCCCTCCAGGCCGTCGTCCACCCAATCCGCGTTGTAGCCGTGCTCCTCCAGCCCGCGCCGGACGTACTGGCCGACCGTCTGGTCATCCTCCACGACCAGCACTTTCATACCGCCGGCCCCGCCGAGGGCAGCGTCACCCGGAACGTCGAGCCGTGCCCCAGCTGGCTCTCGACCGCCAGCACGCCCCGGTGCTCTTCGATGATGCCGTAACAGATGGACAACCCGAGGCCGGTGCCACGCCCGGTCGTCTTGGTGGAGTAGAACGGCTCGAAGATCTTGTTCAGGTCGGCATGGGGAATGCCGACCCCCGTGTCCTCGAAGGCGATCGTGATCCGCTCCGGCTGGGTACGCCACAGCGCGGTACGGACCGTCAGGGTCCCGAGCCGCCCGCTCTGCTCCATCGCGTCCGCGGCGTTGAGCATGAGGGCCATGAACACCTGGATGAGCTGTTCGGCGTTGGCGATGACGGCCAGGCCCGAAGTGTACTCGCGCCGTACCGTCACCTTCTTGAACCGCCGGTGGTGCTTCAGCAGGAACAGGGTCTCGTCGATGAGGGAGCTCACCTCTGCCCGCTTCTTCATCGAGTCCTTCGGGCGGCTGAAATCGAGGAGACCGTCGACGATCCCGGTGCAACGCTGCACTTCCTTGTCGATGATGTCCACGTATTCCCGCAGCGACGCCGCCACAGCTCCCGGTACCTCGACCAACCGTCCCTCAATGGCGGCGCCGCAGGCCCCGATCGTCGCCAGGGGGTTGTTGATCTCGTGCATGATCCCGGCCGCCAGTTGACCGATGGCCGCCAGCTTCTCACTCTGCATGATGCGGTGCTGGACCCCATGCCACTCAGTCACATCCTCCCCGATCGTGATGACGTGGGTAATCTCCTGGCCCTGGAGCGCCATGGGGATCTTGCTGATCCGATAGAAGCGCGGCTCACCGTCCACGGTCACTTCCATCTCCATCTGTCGCATCTCACCGGCCTGAAACACCTCGTCGAACTCGGCCTTGAGCTGGTGGGCCGGCTGGCGGGTGAGCACCTCGAACACCGGGAGCCCAACCACGTCGTCGCGCAGCAGGCCCTGGGTGCCGGTCTCGCGCTTGCGATTCCAGATCTGGATACGGTATTCACGGTCCACGACGTACAGCCCAACTGGCAGACTGTCGATGATGAGCGCGGTGACCTGGCGATGGCGTTCGATCTCGCGGGTCCGCACGGCGACCTCGGAGGCCAGGTCGGCCGACAGTTCCAGGGCGGCCAGGTACGGCGCCAGCATGTTCCCCAGCACCCCGATCAACTCCTCCGACCCCACCGGGGCGTCGGCCACATCGACTTCCAGGATGCCAAGCGCCTCTCCGGCGTGCGCCAACCGAATTCGCTGAACGCCTGGAGCGGGGGGTGGGATGCGGTCGAGACCGGGCGCCTCCTGCCTCTCGGGCGTCAGCGGGGCCGAGATGGCCCAGAAGAAGGTCCCATTCGGCTCCCGCAGCCACAGGCGAACGGCCCGGGCGTCGAAGAAATCCAGGACTCTGGCCGTCAGGGCGGTCAGGGCTTCCTCGGCATCCGTACTCGAATTGAGAAGCCTGGCGATGTCTCCAAGAAACGCGAGGCCGAGATGTCCGCTGGCCGGGGTGGCGTCCATGGTCAGGCGCCTCCCGAGACCGGGCGGCGCCGCAGCACGAGCGACTGGATACGCCACTGTTCGCCTTGTTGCTGCAGCAGGAACACGGCCCGGTGCTCGACGGTTTCCGAGTCCCTGCCGGGCCGGCTCACCGTCCAGATGGACGCCGCCCAGACCGTGGCCACTCCGCCGGCATGCCGGACCTCGAGCCTGAGGGGCAAGGCTTCCACCCGGCGTGGGAGCGCCATGGCGGACCAGGCAGCGACGTCCTCCCAGAACCCAAGGGCCGTCCTGGCCGGGTGGTCGTTCCAGACGATGGTGGCATGGGGGTCGAACAGGGCCTGGAACCGTGCCTCGTCACCGGCGGCCAGGCTTTCATGGAAGTGGCTGACGAGAGTGCGGATCGCCTCCAAGTCCCTGGCCGAACCGGGCGGCGGCAACCGTTCGAGCCGACATCCGAGGATGGCGACCAACGTGAGGAGCCCGGCCGTTATGCGGAAGGGCACGAACAGACCTCGAGTCGCGGGAGGGAAGGCGGAGCCACCACCCTAATAGTGAATGGGGCGCTGGTCCATGTCGAGGGGTGGAGCCGACCCGGCCCCACCCCCTGCGGACAGACTACTGGAACGTGAGACCGACGGCCAGCTGCAGAACCAGGTTACTCACGCCCTGCAGGTCCCCTGAGCCGGTACGGACGTCCCCGAAGCTCCCATAGTTCAGGTTGACGACCGGATTGAGCACAGCGACGAACCCGACCGGAAAATCGTAGCCGATGCCGACGGTGGCCCCGAATCCGGTTTCGGTTGAAATGCAGGTGCTGACGAGCCCGCAATTCGTCGAGATCTCCGCGGTCGCCAGTCCCAGCCCGCCCCGAAGCATCAGGTTCCCGGCGCCGGGGTAGAAGTAGACCACGCCCGAGAAGTTGCTGGACCACACGTCAGCCGATTCCACCGAGCCGAACCAGCCGTTGGACTCGAAGCCCAGTCCGAACTGCTCGTTCAGATGGGCCCCGATCTTGAAGAAGCCTGCGAACCCGTCGGACCGCGTGGTCGAAGCGCACGTCTCCGGAACCGGACCCGAGCTGCAGGACGTCCAGTTCGACCCGTACCCAGCCCCGATGCCGAAGAAGAATCCCCCTCGTTGTTGTGCCGCGAGGCTCGTCGTCAACACGCCCAGGGCGAGGGCAACCGCGACACCAGTCCTGCGAGATCCACGCATCAGTGGCTCCTTGTGGAATGGAAAGGACGTTCGGGCCGGCAGCGTCACGCCGTGGCCGACCGAAAACGCTTGGCCACCTCGTGCCAATTGACGACGTTCCACCAGGCGCTCAGGTAGTCGGGGCGCCGGTTCTGGTACTTCAGATAGTACGCGTGTTCCCACACATCACATCCCAGAATAGGCGTCCTGCCCTCCATGATGGGGCTGTCCTGATTGGGGGTCGCCTCGATAGCCAGCTTCCCATCAGCCGCCACGGTGACCCAGGCCCAGCCACTGCCGAACTGGCCAGCGCCAGCGGCGTTGAACCTCTCCTGCAGGCTTTCGAGGGACCCGAACGCGGACCGTGCCGGGGCCAGGTCGTCGAAGCTGCCACGATCGCCCGGCGCCATGATTTCCCAGAAGAGGGTGTGGTTGTAGTGACCCCCGCCGTTGTTGCGAACGGCGGTCCGGATGCTTTCGGGCAGTTGGTCGAGATGGGCCAGCAGATCCTCAATGCTCTTGTCGGCCAGATCCTCATGGCCCTCGAGGGCGGCGTTCACCTTGGCGACATAGGCGGCGTGGTGCTTGTCATGATGGATCCGCATCGTCTGTTCGTCGATGTGCGGCTCCAGAGCGTCGTACGCATAGGGAAGATCGGGTACGGAGAACGGCATGAGACTGCTCCTCATAGGGTTCGTCGGTTCATCCCGGCGATGAGCGGGCAATATGACGGCACCGGGAGAGCGGGTCAACAAAATTTCCTCGCGCTAGGCTGGTTCCGGGCCGGGCGGCTTCGAGCCCAGCAGGATAGCCAGCGGTTGGGTATGGCGGCTGCTTTCCAGGGCAATCTTGAGAATCATGGTGAGGGGAACGGACAGGACCATTCCCACGGGGCCGAGCACCCAGGCCCAGAAGATCAACGACAGAAAAATGACCAGGGGCGACAGGCCGACGCCGCGACCCATGACCCGAGGCTCGACCACGTTGCTCCACAGCGTGTTGATGACCAGGAATCCCGCAGCCACCAGCAGGGCCCACCCGGGACCGAATTGCACCAGGGCCAGAAACACCGGAGGAACGGAGGCGATCACCGACCCGATATTGGGAATGAAGTTCAGAAAGAAGGCCAGGAAACCCCACAGCAGAGGAAAGTCGACCCGTAGCAAAGCCAGGAACAGCGCTACGGTGACTCCCGTCGCAGCGCTCATGATGGACTTGATGACGAGGTACCGCTTGACCGAGCCGCTGAACTGGACGAAGCCCTGGAGCGCGGCCGACCCCTCGCCGAACGCCGTGCGGAGTTTGACCGGAAACGTCGACGCCTCCAGCAGCATGAAGACCACGATGAGCAGGATGATGGCACCGTTGGTCAGGAGACCCTGCACGCCGCTGATGAGCCGGCCGATGACCGACAGCAGCGCGCCGGGGTCGAACAGGTCCAGCAGTCCGCCCTCCGGGAGCTCGACGCCCCGGTCTCCCACCCACGAAACCAAGCGCATCAACTCGGCGTTCAGCCTGGCCTCGTAGCTCGGAATGGCGCGCGTGAACTCGGCGAACGACGTCCCGATCAGACTTCCCACCGCGACCCCGGCGCCGAGCATCCCCAGAATGACCACCAGCACGGCGACCCCGGTCGGTACGCCCCTGGCCTTCAGAGCGCCGGCCGGGCCCGCCGCCAGGATGGCCAGCAGCGTGGCCAGCAGCACCTGGACCAGCAGTGGCGCCGCGGTGCGCATCCCGGCGATGATCACCACGACCGCGGCCGTCCCGAGAGTCATGCGGAAGGCTCGCTCGCGCCAGGTGAATTCGGCCATTGCCAGCGCCTCAAATTGGGGACAGAGTTGAAGAGACCGTTCGGGGGTGGTGGACAAGAAAGTAGTGCGGTTCCCTCCCCACCGTCTACCGAACCGATTCCCCATCAGCGACCATGATCGCATCCTGCTCCTGAGGCCCCGCCATGCACCTGTACCGTACCGCCCGCCGAATCGTTCCGGGAATCCTCGCCACCAGCCTCGCCATAGCAGGTGCCGGTTGTACCGTCATCCCCCGCCAATCCGGGCTGGCGTCGAGCGCTGAGAACGTGGCCGCCTCCAACGACGAGATCAGGACCCAGGTCTACGGCAACGCGCTGGGGTTCAGTGGCGGGGTTCGAGACATCGCCAACTTCATCATCGCCGAGACCGACGACCCCGAGATCCGGCGCCGGGCGCTCAAGTTCAAGATGGAGACCATTTCGGCGAGTCAGATCATCGTCGCCTACAACGACCCGCTGATCAGTATCCTGGACCTTTGGGCCTTCTCGATTCAGATCGTCAACTTCTACCGCGACGGCCAGGGGAGGAATGATTTCGGTCCCTTTCAGGACACGCTGGTGGCCTCACTCGAACAGGTGCCGCCCATCATTCGTGAACGTGCCATGCGACTGGTGAAGGACACGACAGCGGTGGCCGCGGACGAGATCATCAAGCAGTGGGCGGCCGATCATCCGATACAGGAGTCTGTCGCACGGCGCCGATGGATGGTCGACACCCTCGCAACATTCTACAATTCCCAGGGGATGGGGGCGGCGGGAGCCATGGGGGTCATGGCCGAGCGCATCTCCAACCTGTCCGACCGGCTCGCCATCTACTACGCCTTCCTCCCAGATCAGATGCGGTGGGAGGGAGAGGTGTTCCTCGAGGACGTCATGGCCCGCAACGGCGAGATCCGGACGGCACTCGACTCGGTCCGTTCCATGTCTGCCTCCCTGGGGCGCGTCGTCCAGATCGCCGAAGAGGGTTCCCCCCTGTTCGACTCCCTCCTGCAAACGGTGCGGCAAGACCTTCGGGTGTTGCTGGTTGAGGCCCTCGATTCGGTCGACGTCATTCGGCTGGCCGCCTTCGCGGACGCCGGCCAAGAGATCGACGACATCCTCGCCGCCGTACAGCAGGAGCGCCAGGCGGTCATGGCCACACTCGACACCCTGACGCACGCCAGGATCGACCAGTCCGTCCGAGCGGTCAGGAGCCTCATCTGGGTCGGGCTCCTCATCGGGGCCGTGCTGTTGGTGGCGCCCTTCGTCCTGGGTTTCGTGGTGGGCCGGGTCGCTGCAAAGAACACCGCCACGGTATGACGACCGACGCACCGGGGGACGACGACGCCCCACCGCCCTCCATGGCCACCGATACCACCGTGCTCATGACGACACCGGACCGCGCCGTGCCGGCCGCCGCCATGGTGGGCGCGGGGAGCGGGGCCGCTTCGATCGACGAAGCCTATCGCCGGCTCGGTTGGATCGCCGCCATCGGCGTCGGTGCCTCCGTGTTCACTCTCGCCGTCCTCCTGGCCATCCACTTCCTGGCCGGTGGGTCCATCCAGGTCACCACGGCGGACCTGGTGTGGACGGCGGCCTCGGTACTGGGCGGCGCGGCCCTGCTGGCCCTGTGCCAGCGCGGTCGACTGCCGGCCCGCTGGTTTGCCCCAATCGCCCTGTCCTTCGAGTGGTTCATGGCCGTTGTCATGAGCTCGGGGCTGCTAGGCTGGCAGTACCGGGTGGCCACGGCCGGTCTGGCCTGGTTGGAGACCTCCCACCGTCCCCCGTGGTTCCTCGGTGCCGGGGAAGTACCGTGGGTCGCCGTCTGGATGGTGCTCTTCGCCACCCTGGTCCCGCTGACTCCGCGCCAGCACCTCTGGGGCGCCCTCGGCGCCGCCCTGACGGTGGTGGTCTTTCCGCTCTTGTCCATCGTGCTCTATGGCGTACCGGAGGTACTGGAGCCGCGCTTCACGGAACTGACAGTGCGGCTGATCGCCTTCCTGGTGCTGCCCACCATCATCAGCATCGGCATGGCCTACTACGCCGCCCGACGGATCGCCGGGCTCCGAAGCGACCTGTCCCGGGCCCGGGAGATGGGAAGCTACCGGCTGGTCGAGAAGCTTGGGGAAGGCGGCATGGGAGAGGTGTGGCGCGCCGAACACCGCATGCTGGCCCGTCCGGCGGCCATCAAGCTGATCCACCCGGAGGCCT
>JBDHIK010000074.1:0-15455 GCA_039587475.1 Gemmatimonadota bacterium
GGGAGCGGCGCGTCAGGGGCCCAGAGCATGGGGTGATGAGACTCGCGCTGCCCCCGGACAGCCAGTAACGGACGGTGAGCGGCTGTAGTCCGCAGCCGCTGGTGAGATCCGTCGAACTCTGGCTGAAGGAGTCGTAGCGGACCAGGTCAGCGGTGGAGGCTTCCTGGGGCGGTGGGGCCCCCGGGCCTGGAATAGAGGGTGGTGCTATTCCGCACCTGCGGTGGCGGCCTGGAGGACCGGATAGGCTGTGAATCCATTGATCCCACCGGTGGCATGGTAGATCAGCAGTGCCTCGACCTCGTTGGCAGCCGCCTCCTCGCTCAACCATTCGCCCTGGGGACCCTCGATGACCCACACGGTCACGGGGGGCTGCGCCGAAAAGGCATAACCCCAGACCGGGCCTCCGTGGGCCGGCCGCAACACGACTTCGACGTCGGCCACCCCGGTCAGGGCAGCTTCGTGGGCAGCCGCGAAGGCGTCACGCTCGCTCTGCCAGTTGACGATCTCATAGCGAGTGAAGGCACGGTCGTCCGCCGGGCGGGCGGGTGTCGGGCGTGGCTTGGTGGCGCTCATGAGAGTGACTCCGCTGCTCCAAGGTCCGATATAGGGGACTCCTTCCCGGTTCCGTACTGGCAAAATCGTGCCCACGGGGGAAATGCCTTGCCACCCTTGAGGTTAAGGCCCGCAGCAGTGGCCCACCCGACCGCTGCCATAGCGCAGGCTGCAATGCCGGATGGCAGACGGCAGGGGCCCGGGACCGCCCGGCACCTTGCACCCTGAGGCACTATCTTACGGCATGATACGCGTCACCCACGTGCATGCCGACTCCATCGCCGACGATCTGGGCCTGATGGACGGGACCGAACTCCTGGCGGTCAACGACCGCCCGCTGGACGACTTCCTGGACTGGGAGTTCCTGACTGCCGACGACCGCTTCGAGTTGCTGGTGCGCCAGCCGGGAGGGGAGGAGATCGCTTTCGATATCGAGCGGCCCGAAGACCACCCGATGGGCGTCACCCTGGAGCCGCCCCGCATCCGGCGCTGCGCCAACCGATGCGATTTCTGCTTCGTGGACGGCCTGCCCGAGGGCATGCGGGAGGTCATGTACATCCGCGATGACGACTACCGGCTGTCCTTCCGCTACGGGAATTTCGCCACCCTGACGAATCTGAAGCCGAAGGACGTCGCCCGGATCATCGAATACCAGCTGAGCCCACTGTACGTCTCGGTGCACGCCACCGACCCGGTGGTGCGGCGCCACCTGCTCAGGAACCCGTTGGCCCCCGATGTGGTGGCACAGATTCGTGAATTCGCCGATCACGGCATCCAGTTCCATACCCAGATCGTCATGTCGCCAGGGGTCAACGACGGGCCGCACCTGCAGCGGACCCTGACGGACCTGTGGCATCTCGGCGATCCCATTCTCGACGTGTCCGTGGTGCCGGTGGGCCTGACCGAATTCAGCAAACACCAGTTGTGCCGGGAGCCCACGGCCGCGGAGTGCCTGGCCGCCCTGGACCTGATCGAGCCGTTGGCGGAACGGGCCCGCGCCGAGCGGGGCCACCCCTGGGTCTTCGGCTCCGACGAACTCTATCTGCGGGCCGGGAAGGAGCTCCCGCCTGCCGAGGCCTACGGCGGGTTCGAGCAGGTGGAGAACGGCGTCGGATCGGTGCGCTACCTGCAACGGCGCATTGCCGAAAGCGCCATCGACCCCGAGACATGGCGCGGCCGGTCGATTGCCGTTCTGACCGGCACCAGCATGGGGCCCCTGATGCCACAGGTGCTGGCCCCGCTCGGCGAACGCACGGCGGCCCGGTTCGACTTGGTGGCGCTGGAGAACCCGATCTTCGGCGACACCGTGACCACGGCCGGTCTGCTGCCGGGAAGGGCCTTCCAGGAGGCTCTCGCGTCTCGGAACGACCTGGACCTGGCGCTGTTGCCGGCCGAGTCGGTCAATGACGACGGGCTGTTCATCGATGACATGAGCCTCGATCAATTGGTCGAGTCCACCTCCGTCCCAGTCCGGCTGTCGTACGATTTTGTCGACGTGCTGGATGGGAGCGGGGAGCGGGGAGCAGGATGAGAATGTCCGCAACGCCAACGAACGGCTCCCCTCTCCCCTTTCCCCTCGGGAACGGGGTGGGGCGGTGAACAAGCTCACGGTGGCCATCATCGGCCGGCCCAATGTCGGCAAATCGACCCTGTTCAACAGAATACTGGGAGGCCGCAAGGCCATCGTGTCCGAGCGGCCTGGTACGACCCGGGACCGGCACTTCGGTGACGCCGAATGGGCCGGGCACGAGTTCTGGCTGGTGGACACCGGCGGGCTGGTGCCGGGATCGGCCGACTCCATGGACCAGGCCATCCGGCGCCAGGTCGATGTCGCCGTGGAAGAAGCCGACGTCATCGTGCTGGTGGTGGACGGGCTGGAGGGCCTGTCTCCCGTAGACAGCGAAGTCGCCGCCCAGTTGCGAAAGGCGCATCGTCCGGTCCTGCTGGTGGTGAACAAGGCCGACGACCTGCCCGACACCGCGGCCCATCTGCCGTTCTACGAGTTGGGGCTGGGAGAGCCCTATGTCGTCTCGGCAGCCATCGGCAAAGGCAGCGGCGATCTGCTGGACCGTATCGTGGCGCTGTTTCCGGAAACGACACCCGACCCCGCGGACATGGGCATCGAGGTGGCGGTGGTGGGACGGCCCAACGCCGGGAAGTCATCGCTGGTCAACAAGCTGCTGGGTGAGGAGCGCCACGTGGTGGCGCCGGAAGCCGGCACCACCAGGGACGCCATCGACTCCGCCTTCCGGTTCAAGGACACCACGCTCACCTTCATCGACACCGCGGGGCTGCGCAAGAAGGCCCGGGTGTCCGACGATCTGGAGTTCTATTCCACGGTCCGGACCGAGCGTTCCATTGACCGGGCGACGGTCTGCATCCTGGTGGTGGACGCCGCCATCGGGCTCCACACCCAGGACCTGCGTATCGCCACCAAGGCGTGGGACGCCGGGTGCGGCCTCATCATCATCGTCAACAAATGGGATCTGATTCTCGAGAAGGACGCCAACACGGCCAAGCGGGGTCAGGATCTCCTCATCGAAAAGGCGCCGTTCCTCAAGCACGTCCCATTCGTCTACGGCTCGGCGCTGACCGGCCAGCGGGTCCGGAAGGTGCTTGACCTGATTCTCGAGGTATCCGCGGCCCGAGAGCGGCGCATCCCCACCGCCGAGGTCAACCGGGTGCTCCAGGACCTCCTCGAGCGCAACAACCCACCGCAGAAGCCGGGGGCGGAGGTCAAGATCCTCTACGGCTCCCAGGTCGGGACTGAGCCGCCGCGCTTTGCCCTGATCTGCAACCGGCCCGACGACATTCCCGAGGCCTATCAGCGCTACCTGGTGAATGGCTTCCGGCGGGCCTGGGGCTTCACCGGGGCCCCAGTCCGGGTCAGCTACCGGCGCAAGAAGGGCAAGGTCGCCAAGACGGACGGGCGGCGCACGAGGTAGCCTCTTGCGCAGACGGCTCTATTGCCTCAACTTCTTGTTCAATAGCACGTTACACTAACCACCTCAGGTAGAGGTTGAAGCCGTGGCAGAGCTGGCCATCGCCGGTGCGCTGGTGGCGTCCTACGTCATCGGCTCGTTCCCGACCTCCTACGTCGTGTGCCGCACGGTCAAGGGTATCGACCTCCGGGAACACGGCAGCAGGAACCTCGGTGCCACCAACCTGTTCCGGGTGCTGGGCTGGCGCTTCGCCGCGCCCGTCGGTCTCATCGACATGGCCAAGGGCTTCATCCCGACGGCCTTCATCGGCCCGGCCGTGTCGGATAGCGTTCTGGTGGCCCTCCTGTGCGGCGTCGCCGCCGTGCTGGGCCACATGTTTTCGCCCTGGGTCGGGTTCAGAGGCGGCAAGGGAGTCGCCACGGGGGCCGGGATCTTCGTGGCACTGGCACCCCTGGCGGTACTGGCGGCCTTCGCTCTCTGGGCAGTCCTGGTCTTCCTCACGGGCTACGTCTCGCTAGGGTCGATCGTCGGAGCCGCCGTGCTCCCGTTCCTGACTCTGTGGCTCTACCCCGGACAACCGACCGTCCTGTGGATGGAGGTGGCACTGGCCGCCATGATCATCTGGATGCACCGGGCCAACGTGGGTCGATTGCTGAAGGGCACCGAGAACCGGTTCGGGAAGCGCGCTCCTCAGACGGGAGGTGAGTCGTGACGGTGGCCGTCCTCGGTGCCGGAAGCTGGGGCACCACGCTGGCGAACCTGCTGGCGCACCGAGATCTCCCGGTGCGCCTCTGGGCCTTTGAGGACGAGGTCGTCGACTCCATCAATCAGACGCACGTGAACGACCTCTACCTGCCGGCTAGTCCGCTGCACGGGGGGCTGGTCGCGACCGGCAACGCCGCGGAGGCCGTGGCCGACGTCGAGGCCATCGTCGCGGTCACGCCGAGCCATGTGGCCCGGAGCGTCATCACGCCGCTGGGTGACGCCATTGCGCAGGGCACGTTGGTCGTGGTAGCCACCAAGGGTATCGAGACCGACAGCCTCAAGCTGATGCACGAGGTTTTCCGCGAGTGTCTCCCTCAGGCCCGACTGGCGGTCATGTCCGGCCCCTCGTTCGCCAAGGAGACGTTCCAGGGGCAACCGACCGCCGTGGTGGCGGCCTCGGAGGACCCGGCCGTCGCCGAAGAAGCCCAACGGCTGTTTTCGACGCCGCGCTTCCGGGTCTACACCAACCGGGATGTCATCGGCACCGAGCTGGGCGGCTCGCTCAAGAACGTCATCGCCATCGCGGCTGGTATCCTCCAGGGACTGGGGCTGGGCAACAACCCCCGGGCCGCCCTGCTGACACGCGGCCTGGCCGAGATTACCCGACTCGGCGTGGCCATGGGCGCCGACCCCCTGACGTTTGCCGGGCTGGCCGGGGTAGGGGACCTGGTCCTCACCGCCACCGGGCCGCTGAGCCGCAACCTGACGCTGGGGAAAGCGCTGGCGGAGGGTGTCAGTCTGGAGGAATACGTCCGGGAACATCGGACCGTGGCGGAGGGGGTCAATACCGCACGGGCGGCCGTGGCGTTGGGCAGGAAGCTCGACGTCGAGCTTCCGATCACGGCGCAGGTGGCCTCGATTCTCTTCGAGGGTAAGGACCCCAGGACGACCGTCCAGGAGTTGATGGAGCGCGACCTCAAGGCGGAGCATTGGACATGACCACCAAGCCCCTGCAACAGGAGTTCTTCTCCATCGGCGAGGTCTGCGCACTGACCGACCTCAAGCCGCACGTGCTGCGCTATTGGGAGAGCCAGTTCCGTTTTCTGAGTCCGGCCAAGAACCGGTCGGGCAACCGGGTCTACAAGGCGCGCGAGATCGAATTGATCATGCTGGTCAAGCACCTGCTGTACGTCGAGAAGTACACCATCGATGGGGCGCGGCTTCGGATCGAGGAGTATCGCCGAACCGGTGAGATCAAGGGGGCGGTGCGAGAGACGTACGGGACGGCGCTCCGTGAGGTGCGACGGGAGCTCGAGGACATCATCGCCATTCTGAAGGGGGAGAGGGGAGAAGGAAGAGAGGAGAGGTAGCGTCTCCACGAGGCCGTCCCTCTCCCTTCTCCCCTTTCCCCTCTCCCTTTATGCTTCCCGCATGAACATTCTCGTCTCCAACGACGACGGCATCCTCGCCCCGGGTATCGAGTGTCTGGCGGAAGCGTGTCGCACGGTGGCCCAGGTGACGGTGGTGGCTCCCGACCGTGAACAGAGCGGCACCAGTCACTCCCTGACGATGCACCGACCCCTTCGCGCCCGGCGCCGCCCCGACGGAGCGTTCCAGGTGGACGGCACGCCGACCGATTGCGTGCTCCTGGCCCTGGGGGACCTCATGCCCACGCCACCCGATTTCGTATTCTCGGGCGTGAACCACGGACCCAACATGGGGGAGGACGTGCTGTACTCCGGCACCGTGTCGGCCGCCATGGAAGGTGCCACCCTTGGGGTGCCCGGCATCGCCGTGTCGCTTGCGGGCGCCGACCCGGAAGTCCTCACCACCTACCGCGACACGCTGGCCACACTGGTTCGCCAGATTACGACCGTCGAGAAGTTCCCACCTCATACCATTCTGAACATCAACCTGCCGGATAGGCCGGCCCAGGAGGTCAAGGGCATCAAGGTGACCAGCCTGGGCAGCCGGTACTTCTCCGAGTCGCTCACCCGGATGAAAGATCCGTGGGGCAGGGACATGTACTGGATTGGCGGCGGAACCATCACCTGGACCGGTGGGGAGGACTCCGACCACCGGGCCGTGGCGGAAGGGTACATCTCCCTCACGCCACTCCACATGGACTTGACCAACTACCGGCTCATCGAAACGGTGCGCACCTGGAACCTCGGCGCATGAGGGGACGACGTGACCGATAGCTACGGTGGTTACCGTTCCCAACTGGTCGAGACCCTGCGCGACAAGGGCATCACCGACCTGTCGGTGCTCAAGGCTGTCTCGGAAGTGCCCAGACACCTGTTCGTCCCGGAAGCCGTCCGCCACCGGGCCTACGAAGATTCCGCGTTGCCCATCGGGGCAGGGCAGACCATTTCGCAGCCGTTCGTGCAGGCGACCTATCTCCAGGCCCTGGGCCTGACGGGAGAAGAGAAGGTCCTGGAGATCGGCACCGGATCCGGCTATCAGACGGCGCTTCTGGCCCAACTCGCAGCCATGGTGTTCTCGGTGGAGCGCCACAGAAGCCTCGCCGAATCGGCCAAGCAGGCCCTCGACCGAGCCGGGGTCACCAACGTGTCGGTGATGGTGGGGGACGGGACCCTGGGCTGGAGGCCCTACGCCCCGTATGACGCCATCCTGGTGTCGGCGGCCTCGCCCGACATCCCGGCGCCTCTCCTGGAGCAACTGGCCGACGGCGGGAAGCTGGTCATCCCCACAGGGGGCCGGGAGACCCAACAACTGCTCGAGGTCGAGCGCCGGGGCGAAGACTTCGTGCGCCGCAAGCTGGCGGATGTCCGGTTCGTTCCCCTCGTCGGAGAACTGGGCTACGAGGAATGATGTTTGCAGAGCCCTTCGACCACTCACAGCTGGCCCTGACACCCTCCTTCTCGGAGTCCTGCAGTCCATGTACGAGACCATCGTCCACTTCCTGACCGAAACCATCATGGCCCTGGGCTACCCAGGCATAGCCGCCCTGATGTTCATCGAATCGTCCTTCGTCCCGTTTCCCAGCGAGGTGGTCCTGCCACCGGCCGGGTACCTGGCGGCCAACGGCCAAATGAACGCCTATATGGCGTTCGGGGCCGGCCTGCTGGGCAGCCTCACGGGGGCGCTCTTCAACTACGGCATCGCGGTGTACGTCGGGGAGCCCTTCCTCAGGTCCTACGGCAAGTACTTCTTCGTCAAGGAAGCGGCCCTGGACCGGGCCGAGAAGTTCTTCAAGGCTCACGGGGAAATCAGCACGTTCGTGGGACGACTGGTGCCCGTGGTCCGGCAACTGATCTCGGTACCGGCAGGGCTGGCCCGCATGAACCTGCGGCGTTTCGCCTTCTTCACCTCGCTGGGGGCGGGGATCTGGTGTGCCATCCTGGTCTATATCGGGTATCTCCACGGCCGCCACGAGGAAGCGCTGAAAGAGGCGGTGGTTGCAGCCGCGGCCACGAAGGCCTTCATGTACCTCGTGCCGGTGCTGGCGATTCTCGTCACGGCGTATGTCATCTGGCACCGTCGGCGGACCAGGGGCGCCGAGGCCACCGCGGCGGAGTGACGGTTCGGTTCCTGGTGTCCGGCAGGGTGCAGGGGGTGGGCTTTCGCTGGTGGGTTCGGCATCAGGCCCAGGAACTGAAGCTGGCCGGATGGGCCAGGAATCTGCCTGACGGCAGGGTGGAAGTGATCGCGAGCGGCAGGGAGGACGCCCTCGATGCCCTCGAGAGTCGGCTGGGTCAGGGTCCGGGGCACGCTCGAGTCACGCGCGTGGACAAAAGTCAGATTCAAGATGAGCTAGAGGCTTGCAACGCTTTTAATATCAAATGATTAGGTCGTTTTACAATAGGGTGACAAATGCCTGACCAGCTCGCGACGGTCATCCGTGACCACCTGCGCGCCATCCCGGATTACCCCAAACCAGGCATCATCTACCAGGACATCACTCCGGTGCTCCAGGAGGCCAGCCTCTTCCGCGCCGTGGTTGAAGGGCTGTGCCAGCCGTTCCTGGCCAGCGGCGTCACCCACGTCATCGGCATCGAGGCCCGGGGCTTCATTCTGGCCGGTGCGGTCGCCAGTCACCTCGAGGCAGGCTTCGTCCCGGCCCGGAAGGCAGGGAAACTGCCGTGGCGAACGCGGACCGAGAGTTACGCCCTGGAATACGGGGAGGACACCCTGGAAGCCCACGAGGACGCTTTCCAAGAGGGCGCCAAGGTCCTCATCGTCGACGACGTCATCGCCACCGGCGGCACCGCCCGGGCCACGGGGTCCCTGGCTCGCTCACTTGGGGCCGATGTGGCCGGGTGGGCCTTCCTGCTGGAGATCGAGGGCCTCGGCGGCCACAAACTGCTGCAAGGGGCTCCGGTGCACATCCTTGCCACGGTCTGACGGGCCCGCCTGTTCGGAGCGTGGCATCTGGCATCTTCCGGGCGATCTGTCTAGCTTTCCAAGCTTTGCCTCCGCCCCCGTAGCTCAGCTGGATAGAGCAGCAGTTTCCTAAACTGTTGGCCGGAGGTTCGAGTCCTCCCGGGGGCATCGCAACCGGTTCACCGTTTCACCGAGACGCAAGTCCTGATGGCAAAATCGCAAGCCGAGGCCCCCGTGGCCGCCGAGACACCAGCCGGCGCCGACCAGAACCCGATCGAATGGATCCAGAAGCACCGGCGTCCCGTCGGGGCAGTGGCAATCGTCGTACTCGCCATCGCCGCGGGCTCCTGGCTGACGGTGACGACCCAGGCGAGGAAAGAGCTGGCGGCCCAGCAGTCCCTCAGCACCGCCCGGGCCATGTTCGACGCCTACAACCTCCCGGCTGCTGCGGCGGGGTTCCAGGAGGTCATCCAGGGCTATTCGGGGACCAGAGCGGCCAAAGAGGCCACTCTGGCGTTGAATCAGGTCCGCATCATCAACGGCCAGAACGAACTGGCCATCGTGAGCCTGAGGGACTTCATCAGCGGGGGACCTGGGGCGGTGTACGAGGTTCCGGGCGCCGGCCTCCTGGGAGCGGCCCTCGAAAACGTGAATCGTCCTGAGGAGGCCGCCGAAGCGTTTCTCGAGGCAGCCGAAAAGGCCTCTGTCGGCTATCTCAGGGCCGAGTACCTCCTGTCCGCTGGAGCGGCATTCAGGGCGGCGGGGCTCATCGAAGAGGCAGAGGCGGCATTCCGGACCATCATCGACGACCTCTCGGATACCCCGAGCCTGACGGAGGCAAAGGTCCGGCTGTCTGAGTTGACGCAGGGCGCCTACTCGGACGCGCCGGAGCCCTTGTAAGCGACAAGACCAGCCGCAAGGCCACAGTGGTTGGGCCCATCCTGATGCTGGATGGGCCTTTTCTGTCGCCTCTAGCTAAATGTCGTATAAGATATGTTATGTTAAGTTGCGCTGTGGGTAACTGTGGGAAAGTCTGCCCCACCATCGTTGGTTGGTTCTGGAAGTGACTGCCTGACTTGAGGTTCGGCGTCCACGACGCCCCTCAAACTCTGATGAAGTGCCTAGAAATCCCCTTGGTACACCAGGCGACCCTCACCCCGGAGCCAGACGTCCACCCACCCCGGGCCCTCTCGCCTTCCGCTCACGGTCAGAATCTGGCCGCCACGGGACACAAACTCCTGTGGCAGCGTCACCAGTCCCGCATCGGCCAGAGCGGCGGCCACCGCCACGGTCCCTGTCCCGCACGCCAAGGTCTCTCCTTCCACGCCCCGTTCGAAGGTCCTGAGTGGCCATGGCTCTCCAGATTCCCCCGGCGCGACGAAATTGACGTTGGCCCCGTCCGGCCCCGCCACCTCGTGGGATCTCAGGAAACGGCCCCGATCCATGAGGCCGGGCCGTTCGATGTCGTCCACTTGAAGTACTACATGAGGTACCCCGACCGTGCCGACAGCGCACAGGCGCTCCCCGGGGTCCAGATCGAGGTCGGGCCTGCCCGGGGCCCGAAAACCGGGGAGGTTGATCTCGGCCTCCCAGGCCGACCCGGCACAGCGGGTCCGGAACGTCCCTGCCTGGGTCGCCAGGCGCATCCCTGCCGGCTCAGCCATCCCCAATCGAACCGCGAGCTGGGTGCTGCACAGCGCCGCGTTGCCGCACATGGCTGCTCGCGAGCCGTCGCTATTGAAGAAGATCATCTCCACCGCGTCTCCGGCGGGCCGCAGCAGCACCAAGCCGTCCGCTCCCACCCCCTGGCGTCGGCGGCAGATCTGGCGAATCCGCTCTTGCGGCCACTCTGACTCGGCGGTCTCCCGGCCATCGAGAAACACGAAGTCGTTGCCGGACCCGGTCATCTTGTAGAAGCGCATGAACCCAAATGTAAGGGTCTCTGGCCGGGTTGTCTGGCACGTACCCTGCCCCGAGTTGACGTGGTTGGCATTTCCGGGAGATTTACCGAAGCCGGGCCCTGCCCGGACCGTCCACCTCTCAGATCCAGGGACATCCATGGACCCGAAGACCGTGACCGGGCTGCTCCATGCATGGCGTGAAGGCGACGCCGCGGCCCTGGACCAACTGATACCACTGGTCTACGACGATCTCCACAGCCTTGCCGGCCGCTACCTGCGTCAGGAGAGGCCCGACCATACCCTTCAGGCCACGGCCCTCATCAACGAAGCCTACCTTCGACTGGCCGATGCCGAGGTGCCCTGGCAGGACCGCAACCACTTCCTGGCCATCGCGGCGCGCACCATGCGCCGAATTCTGGTTGACCACGCCAAGGCGCGCCGCCGGGACAAGCGCGGCGGGGGCCAGACCCCGGTCACCCTCGAGGAGGCACTGGTCGTGTCTGGCGGACGGACCGCCGACGTGGTGGCGTTGGACGAAGCCCTCTCTGAGCTGGAGCGCCTGGACCACCGGAAGGCCCAGGTCATCGAACTCCACTACTTCGGGGGGCTCACCTACCGGGAAGTCGCCGAGGTCCTGGCAGTCTCCCCCGCGACCGTGGACCGGGACCTGCGGCTCGCCAAGTCCTGGCTCTACACCGAACTTGCGGCCGGTGGCGATGACACCTGAGGAGTGGCGTCGTCTGGAAGACCTGTTCGAGCGGGCGGGAGCCGTCCCCCCGGACGCCCGGGCGGCGTTTCTGGCGGAGGCGTGCCCGGACGACCCGGCCCTGCGGAGCAAGGTCCTTTCCCTGCTCTCGGTTCCTACGGACGCCTCTGGCGCCCTGGAATCGGTGGTCAGCCGCTCCGTCGAAGCGCTGGCCGCTGAGACGTCCTCCGGTCAACGGGTCGGACCCTGGCGCATCGTCGAACCGGTTGGACACGGCGGCATGGGCCTGGTCTATCTGGCGGAGCGTGCCGACGACGAGTTCGCCCAGCGCGTGGCCCTCAAACTCATCCGGATGCCCCTGGCCACACCGGAGTTGCTATCCCGGTTCCGGTCCGAACGGCAGATACTGGCCAATCTGAACCACCCCCACATCGCCAGCCTGCTGGACGGCGGCACCAGTGACGGGGGCGTGCCGTACGTCGCCATGGAGTACGTGGACGGCCGGGCGCTCGACCGCTACTGCGACGAGGAGCGTCTGTCGATCAGGGATCGCCTGGACCTGTTTCTGGCGGTGTGCGATGCGGTGAGTCACGCCCACCGCAATCTGATCGTTCACCGGGACCTCAAGCCGGGCAACATCCTCGTCACCGGGGACGGAACCCCCAAACTCCTCGACTTCGGTATCGCCAAGCTCCTCGACCCCGGTGACAGCACCCCATCCGAAACCCAGACGGGCATGCTGCTCATGACCCCGGCCTACGCCAGCCCGGAACAGGTGCGCGGCGAGCCGGTGACGACGGCGAGCGACGTCTACTCGCTGGGCATCATCCTGTACGAGCTCCTCACCGGCCGACGGCCCTACGACGTATCGACCACCGACCCGGTGGAGGTCGTCCGGGTGGTGTGTGACACGATGCCCAACCGGCCCAGCAGCGCGGCAGTGACGGCCGACGCGGAACCCTCGACATCGCCGGAGGAACGAAGCCGGCTGCGGCGCACGGCACCGGACCGTCTCCACAAACAACTGAGCGGCGACCTCGACAACATCGCCCTCATGGCGCTGCGGAAGGAGCCGGAACGCCGCTACGGATCGGTCGAAGCGCTGGCGCAGGATGTGAGGAAGTATCTGCGTGGGCTGCCGGTCCTCGCGGGCCCCGACACGTGGCGCTACCGGGTCTCCAAGTTCATCACCCGCAATCGAGCGGCCGTGTCCGGGACTGCCGCGGCACTGCTGCTGGTGACGGCGCTGGTGTCGTTCTACACGGTGCGGTTGGCCACCGAGCGAGATCGCGCCCGCCTGGAAGCGGCCAAGGCAGACCAGGTCGCCTCGTTCCTGCAGGGTATCTTCGAGGTGGCGGACCCCAACCGGACGCAGGGAGAGAACGTCAGCGCCCGGGAGTTGCTCGACCGGGGCGCCGGCCGCATCGGGGCGGAACTGGCGGACCAGCCCGAAGTCCAGGCGACCATGCTGGGGGTGATCGGCGGCGTGTACATGAGTCTGGGGCTGTGGGACCAGGCCCTTGCTCTGCGCGACAGCGCCCTGACGATGACCAGGGCGCTGTACGGAGCCAGTTCGCTCGAAACGGCCCACGCCATGAACGGCGTCGCCTCGGCGCTCACGCTGTCGGGCCGCTACCCGGAGGCGGACACGCTGTACCGGCGATCTCTCGACCTGATGCGCCGCCATCTGGGTGACAGCGACCCAGAGATCGCGGTCACCGTGATGGGCCTCGCGGACATCCAGCAGGAACTGGGGGCGTTCCAGCAAGCCGATTCCCTGTACACCGAAGCGCTCCGGATCCGGGAACTGCACTTCGCTCCGGAGTCGATGGCCATTGCCGAGGTGCTCGATGCCACGGCCGCCGTCAAGAAGTCCCAGGGGGACTACTCCGGCGCCGAGGCCCTGCTCCGTCCTCCAACGCCAAGGCAAGAACGCCGAGGCCGAACCGCTGTACCGAACCTCGCTGGCCATCTTCGAACGAGTCTTGGGAGACGACCATCCCTTCACGGCCACGGGCTCACGCAATCTCGGCATCGTGTTGCGTGATCTGGGGCGGCTGGAGGAGGCCGAGGCGCTGTACCGGCATGCCCTGGCCCTGAACAGGAGCCGGCTCAATGCCGGCCATCCGACGATTGCCACCTCCCTCGGCCTGCTGGCGAGCCTCCTGAGCGACATGGGACAGTACCAGGAGGCCGAACCGCTGCTTCAGGAAGCCCTGGCCATCCGCCGGGCGGCATACGGCCCGGAACATCCCTACGTCGCCATCAGCATGAACGAGCTGGCGACGTTGTACCGACAACGGGGAGATTTCCAGCTGGCCGAGCCTATGTACCGCGAGGCCCTGGCCTTGCGGCGCCGGGTCCACCCTCCGGGTCACCCGTACCTGGCCTACACGCTGGTCGGGCTGGGAACGTTGCTGATGGACTCCGATCGCGCCCCCGAGGCGGAGGCCTATCTGACGGAGGCGGTCGCCATCCGACGCGACGTACTGCCCCCTGACCACTGGCGGGTGGCTGAAGCGGAGAACGCGTTGGGAGCGTGTCTTGCGGCCCGGGGCCGACTCTCTGAGGCCGAGCCCTTGCTGCGGGACAGCAGGGCCACGCTCCTGGCGGCGCTCGGTCCGGACGATCCCCTGTCGGCCATCGCCGAGGAGCGGCTGGCGCGCTGGGAACGGCTCTCGGCAGGTGGCTAGCAGCCGGATTGCATCACGGCCGGGGATGTCGCAACGCTAGAGTCGGCCGAAGAGCGCCTTCAGCCTGAGGAACCACACCATCCAGATCGCTTCGCGGACGATCTTCTTGCTGAGCTTGCTGTCCCCCTCGACCCGATCGACGAAGACGATCGGGATCTCGACGATCTTGAAGCCCCGCTTCCAGGCCCGGAAGCTCATTTCGATCTGGAAGGCATACCCGTTGGAATGTACGGCATCGAGATGCAGGGTTTCGAGCACCTTCCTGCGGAAGCACTTGAATCCCCCGGTGGAGTCGGTCAGAGGCAGTCCGGTGACGAAATGGGCGTACAGGTTGGCCCCCTTGGACAGCAGCAACCGTGACATGGGCCAGTTGATGACATTGACCCCGTCCTTGTAGCGGGAACCGAGCACCAGATCGGCGTCCTCGATGGCCTCCAGGAACCCGGGGAGAAACTTCGGGTCGTGCGAGAAGTCCGCGTCCATCTCGAAGATGAACTCGTAGTCGTGTTGCAGCGCCCATTGGAAGCCTGCCAGATAGGCCCGGCCCAGTCCTTCCTTCTTCTGGCGGTGCAGGACGTGGATACGCGGCTCTTTCGCAGCCAACGTATCCGCCAGCGTTCCCGTCCCGTCTGGGGAGCCGTCATCGACGACCAGAATATCGAGGCGCTCGTCCTGGGCCAGCACCTCGGGAACGATGCGCGGCAGGTTCTCGATCTCGTTATAGGTCGGGATGATGACCAACGCCTTGTCAGGCATGGCGCGCCCTCCGTTCCCGGACCTGCGGGATGACCATGAGGCCGATGGCCACCAGGGTCGCCAGCAGCGAGATCATCAGTCCCCTGGCGTAGCTTGCCGAGTGGAAGCGCAGTTCTACCTGGCGGGCGCCAGGCGGCAGCGGAACACTCAACAGGGCCCCCTGTCCCCGCACCACCGAAGCCTCTGCCCCGTCTACCGTGGCGCTCCAGTCCGGGAACCACGTTTCCGAAACGAGCAGATAGGTCTGCCGTTCATCGCTTCCCTCCAGGGTCACGGTCATGCGGCCCGGTTCCCATGCCGCGAGGTCGGCCCGCACCTCGGTGGGCGCCGGCAGGGCCTCCAGCGGCGGCAGGGACAGCGACACCGTGTCGGGGTACAGGACCACCTCGTTGTACGGGAAGCGGGGATCGATGATGGTCGGAACCAGTTGCTCTTCCGGGACCACCGCCGCTGCCGGAGCCACTCGGACATAGGGAGCGGCCGAATCCCGCTGATACAGTACCGCAAAGCTGCCCGGCGTGGTCTGGACCGGACCGAGCACGCGACTGTAGCCGGGAATGTCCTGGACGGACGGCAGCAAGACGTAGCGGACGGCAAGGAGGTCCCACAGCTGCTGGCTGCCCTGGTTCCGCCATTCGTTCTTGCCACCCCAGAGATCATCGTAGAACCGGACTTCGTTGCCGTGGTACCCGAGTGCGGTCTGAATCCGGTGCGCCATCAAATAGGACCCGTCATAGACTCGCAGCGGGTTGAAGACCCGGAACTGCCCGGTATCCGCCGTCACGTGTCGGACGACGTCGTCGGCAGCGTACAACTCCGCGGCCGGCGGCGAGAATCTGAAGAACTCCCGGTC
>JBDHIK010000075.1:0-13045 GCA_039587475.1 Gemmatimonadota bacterium
ATACCCGCCAGGCCGGTGACGCGATCACTGAAGGCCGAGCCCCAATCGGGACAGTCCACTCCGACCGAACCGGACCCCAAACCGACGGTGAACCAGACCGCATTTCTGGGGCTCTCTTGCGCGGCCAGGGGTGTCGCCGCAAGGAGGAGAGCCAGTCCCAATCCCATGATGGTCGATGTCCGCATGCGTTGCGCTCCTGGTATGAAGTATTCCCGCCGGTCGTCTGTATCCGGAAAGCGACACCCTGGCAGGGATTGCCTCACGGTGCGGGCCATTGGGGCGCCGCACCGCCGGGGTCCATGACGATAACACGATACCCGCCAACGTGTTAGGGCTCACGTTCACGAAGAATGTCACTTTTTCCGCCGTCGCGCATCTCCCTGCCGTCCACCAACTGTGAGGAAGAGATGCGACGCTACGGATTCCTGCTGCTGGGATTGGCCATTCTGGCCCCGGGGGCCCTCGACGCCCAGGGTATCATCGACGTCGAGCGCCCCGGGGTCGACCGGACCGGTACCCCGGTCATCCGATTGAGTTCCGTGGTCCACACCACCATCCAGGGCCGGATTGCCACCGTCGAAATCGAAGAGCGATTCCGCAATGACGGTGGGGTCATGGCCGAAGGCAGCTACCTCTATCCACTACCCCGGGGTGCGGTCTTCTCGGAGTTCTCGTTGTACATGGGCGAAGACGAAGTCCGCGGCGAGATGATGCATGCCGACAGTGCCCGCACCATCTACGAAGACATCGTCCGCAGGCTCAAGGACCCGGCCCTGCT
The DNA here is from genome assembly GCA_039587475.1 of Gemmatimonadota bacterium. Lineage (GTDB taxonomy): Bacteria > Gemmatimonadota > Gemmatimonadetes > Gemmatimonadales > GWC2-71-9 > N074bin45. Next base: position 779 of record JBDHIK010000075.1, read on the forward strand.
GACCCTCGAGGGCCATGGTCTGATCCGGGCCCGCGTGTTCCCCATCCAGCCGGGCGAGACCCGGAAGGTGGTGCTGCGCTACAGCCAACTGCTCGACCGTGAGGGCGATGCGCTCCGACTCGGATACGCCATCGGGCCCCGGCAATTCAACGGCCGCGGCCGCGGCGACACCCCTGGGTTCAGCGACCACTTCAGCTACCGTGTCAGCATCCCCGAGGCCCGGGACATCGGAACCCCGTACTCCCCGACGCACCCACTCGACACCCGCATGCACGGCGCCGACCTGGAGATCGTCCTCGATCCGGATGCGTCGGGCGACGTCGAGGTCTTCATTCCGTTGCGTCGTGGCCTGGTCGGAACGTCGCTGATCACCCATGCGCCTGGCGGCGGGGACGGCTTCTTCATGCTGCTCGTGGCGCCGCCGATGGAGACCAGCGGCACCATGGTGCCGCGCGACCTGTCGTTGGTCGTCGACGTGTCGGGATCCATGTCGGGAGAGAAGATGCATCAGGCCCGGACGGCGCTGGCCCAGGCCCTGAGCACCCTGAACCAGCACGACCGCTTCCGCATCATCGCCTTCTCATCGTCCGTACGGCATTTTCGGGACGGATTCACGCCGGCCACGGAAGAGGAGCTGCGCGAGGCCCGCGCCTTCGTGCGCGACCTCCGGGCCAACGGCGGCACCAACATCGAAGGCGCCCTGAGCGCCGTGACGGATACGCCGGACGACCCGGAGCGCTTGTCGTTGATCGTCTTCCTCACCGACGGATTGCCCTCGGTGGGAGAGCAGCGCCCCGAGCAACTGGCCGAACAGGCGGCAGCACGCCGCGGTGAGGCCCGCATCTTCACGTTCGGCCTTGGCCACGACGTCAACACCTTCCTGTTGGACCGTCTGGCTGTCGAAGGTCGCGGCAGCGCCGACTACGTCGCGCCCGGGGCTTCGGTCGAGACCGCGGTCGGCACCCTGCTGGGCAAGATCGAGCATCCGGCTCTGGTCAATCTCCGCCTCGCCTCGGCGCCGGTGGAACTGGTCGGGACCTACCCGATCGACATCCCCGATCTGTTCTTCGGGGAGGAACTGGTGCTGTTCGGTCGCTATCGTGGCCGCGGTGCAGGCGAGGTCGTCATCGAGGGTGAGCAGAACGGCATGGCCGTCCGCTTCACCGCCACGGCCGACTTTCCGGCCACGCACGGGGACAATGAATTCATCCCCCGCCTGTGGGCCGCCCGCCGCGTCGGCGCCCTGACACGAACCATCCGCCTGGAAGGCCCCAGTGAAGACCTGATTCGCGAAATCCGTGACCTGGGACTCACCTACGGCATCCTGACCGAGTACACCTCGTACCTGGTGCTGGAGCCCGGCATGAACCGCGGCGAGCCGGTACCGGTCGACGAGATCATGCAGCGCAACCAGGCGGCCGGCGCTTTCGCCCCGGCGGCACGGCAGACCGGGCAGCGCGAGTTCGACGACGCCAAGGCCAGCGCCGACATGGCGGCCGTGGGAAGCGTCGCCGAGGCCGAGGCACAGGTGCGCGAACGCACCGCGGAACTGGCCAAGCGGGCTGGACGTGACGACCGGAGCGGCACTGCCGGGCTCAGGAATCCGGTCACGGTGCACGGACGCCTGTTCCTGGATCGTGACGGTGTCTGGACGGATGCGTCCCATCGGCCTACCGTGGACCTGGTGGAAGTGGCGCCGTTCAGTGACGCCTACTTTGCCCTGGTGCGCGCCATCCCCGAGATGACGCCGTTCCTGACCCTGGACGGCGACACGGTGATCGCCGGCGCCGAGATCAGCATCGGGATTACCGACAGCGGCGTGACCACCCTTTCACCGGGTCGCGTCAGCGACACCGCCAGACGGTTCCGAGGTCTATGACCACGTCGATGACGGAGTTGTATCACCAGTACCACGGCTCGCTCGTACGCATGCTCACGCGGCGTACGGGCGACCGTGACCGGGCGGAGGACCTGGCGCAGGAGACCTTCGCCCGCGCCGTGGCGACGCCGCCCGACAACCCACGGCCGTGGCTCTTTGCCGTGGCCCTCAACCTGGTGCGAGAGGACGGCCGCAAAGCGGTGCGCCAGGGCCGCCGCCTGCAGTTGCTCAAGGCGGAAACGCGCCAGGCCGCCCCAGCAGCGGATGTGGAATACGAACGACGCCAGAGCGTGGCCGATGTCCGAGCCGCTCTGGCCACACTGACCGATCGCGATCGAGAGGCACTCCTCCTCAAGGCGGAGGGCTTCAACTATCAGGAAATCGCCGATACGCTCGGCCTGGCCAAGGGGGCCGTGGGGACGACGCTGGCCCGGGCCCGCCGCCGCCTGGTCGAAGCGTATCGGCAGACGGAAGAAGGACGAGACCATGTCGCACGTTGACGAAGGCACCCTGCACGCCCTGATGGACGGCGAACTGACCGCAGAGGAAGCGGCCGTCGTGCGCGGCCACCTGGCCGGATGCACCGTCTGTCAGACCATGTTCGACGAAGCTCAGGCGTTTCTGGCCGAAGCCGATACCCTGGTGGAGTCGCTCGACGACGAACACCAGGCCCCACAGCCGGCGTCAGGGCGCGTGACACGTGCGGCGCTGCCATGGTGGCGCCGTCCCGATAGGCTCGCGGTGGCGGCCACCGTGGTGCTGGCAGCGGGTGCCGGCGTCATCGGTATTGCGCTGCGAGACCCGGCGACACCACGCGTCCTGAACGAACCGATCGCGTCAGAGGACGTGCGAGGACGGGCAGCCTCGCGCCCGGCGCCCGGTGACGCCGACAGCCTGGCCCTGGTCGGTGGCAACCGCGCCGACCTGACGGACGACACCAAGGAGCAGACCGTGGTCGGCGCCAGGGACAGGGACGCCGCGGCACCGGCCGCCGCCCCGGCCCTCGAGGAACGCGCGGCGGAACCTGAGAGTCCCGACCGCGTTCTGCAGGCCCCGGCTGACGAGACCACGCCGACGGAACGCGAGGAGCGCGCACCCCGGCCCCAATTGGCCGGAGCCGCCGGCAACGAATCGGATGCGGCCAAGCGGGCCAACGATGTGGGTGCCGACGGCGCCGGTGCGTCCGGCGACCGCTTCGCCGACGCCGTGCAGACCCTGGGTGGCTCCATCAAACTCATCGATGGCCGCACGGTCCTGCGGGTGGAGCGCGAGGCGGCACCGCGGTTGGAGGGCGCCTCGGTCCAGGGCGACCTGGTGCGTGTCGTCTACCAGGACGAAGCGGACCGTGAATTCGTCCTCGAGGAGTTGCGGGTGGTACTGGACGGCCTGGCCAGGCAGCGGGCTCAGGCCGACGACGCCCCGGACGAGCCTCGTGCCGCGCAGCAGCGCGAGACCTCACTCGAGTTTCTGCGGGTCGCGGCCAATGACACGGTGATTTCGCAGGAGACCGACTCGACGGTCAGAATCCGCTGGATAGACCAGGACGGGTTCCTGCTGTCACTGGTCGGGCACGACGAAGCGTTCCTGCGGGAGATGATGACGCAGATCCGCTAGAGCGGCCCGTACTTCCCAGCCCTGTCGATGGCGCGACCCGAGGCTAGCGCGTCTTCCAGTACAGGAACACCGGGACGCCCAGCGCGATCATCCCCAGACCCACTGCCGCGTCGACCGGCGCGGCAGCCACGGTGTTCCCGACCAGCCACAGCGCAAACAGGATGAACACGACCGGGGTGACCGGATACCCCCAGGTCCGGTAGGGCCGGGGCAGGTCCGGGCGCCGGCGCCGCAGCACCAGCACCGCTCCTGCGGACATGGCGTAGAACACGAAGGAAGCGAAGACCACGTAGGTGGCCAGTTGATTGAAGGAGCCGGTCAGGGTGAGGACGATGGCCCAGCCGCTCTGGAAGACCATCGCGACCACGGGTGTCTTGAACCGGGGGTGGATGGCCCCGGCCCACTGCATGAAGTAGCCTCGTCGGGCCAGCGCGTATGGTGCGCGAGCCGTGGTGAGGATGATGCCGTTGTTGGCGCCGAGGGTGGAGACCATGACGCCGATGGCAACGAAGGCCGCCCCGGCGGTGCCCATGGTGGCGACCGCGGCATCCGACGCGACCGCGCTCGACGCGGCCATCCCGCCGACCCCCAGCGCGGCCATCATGGCGGCGTTCACCATGAGGTAGACACCGACCACGATCACCAGCGACCACCCGATCGAGCGCGGGATGTTGCGTCCCGGATCTCGCACTTCGCCACCGACGTAGGTCACCTCCATCCAGCCGTCGTAGGCCCACAGACAGATGATCATGGCCAGGCCGAACCGCGCCAGGAAGCCGCCCGACGGAAGGTCGACGATCGGGGCGTCGATCCCGGAACTGGCGAGCGTCAATCCCGCTACGACGAGCACGACCAGCAACCCGATCTTCAACACCGTGAGGATGTTCTGCGTCATGGCGCCGAGCCGCACGCCGAAGCAGTTGATGGTGGTCAGCACGATGATGGCGCCGATGGCCACGGCGTTGGCGGTGACGGTATCCAGAGAGATGAAGAAGCCGAGGTAGGCCACGAACGCGACGGCCAGCGCCGCGATGGACGCGGGATTGATGAAGGTGAAGGCCGTCCAGCCATAGAGGAATCCCCAGAGGGGGCCGTAGGCCTCCGCCAGATAGACGACCTGGCCGCCGGCCTCCGGCATGGCGGCACCAAGCTCGGCCATCGACAAGGCGCCGAGGATCGAGACCACCCCCGCGAGAATCCACACCGCGACGATGGGTTCGGGCGCCATGAGGTAGAGGGCCACCGAACCGGGCACCAGGAAGACCCCCGACCCGATCATGGTCCCGACGTTGATCATGGTCGAGTCGAACAGGCCAAGCGTCCGGGGCAGCGATGGTGGTGTGATCGGGGCGTCCCTGTGGGCGGGAGTACTGAAGGTCGATCAGGGGGAGTACCGGCGTGCGGTGAATGAACGCCTCGACTACTCGGGTGTCAATTCCCGTCCTTGCCGCGGGCACCGATGGGCGGCTTCTTGGCCGGTGGTCCTGGCGACGGTGCCGGCCCCGGGCTCTCATCCGCCTCCGGCTCGGCGCCGTCACTCCTCGGCGGCGGCAGCCGCTCCTGGGTGCCGGAGGTGAGAAGCAGTTTGTGCTCGTCAAGACGGCGCAGCATGCCGACGAACATCGTGGCCAGGTGGCGATCGAACAGACTCCCGGCGCCACCCTCGATGTGACTCAGCACCTGCTCCTGCGTCCAGGGCTCCCGGTACGGTTTGGGCGCGCGCAAGGCATCATAGCTGTCGCACACCGCGATGACCTTGCTGACGTAGTGGTGGTCCCGTGGGAAGCGCATGGTGGGGTAGCCGCCTCCGTCGGGCCGGGCGTGATGTTCGTAGGCGGCGATGGCAGCGATTTCGTGTTCGTCGCTGCGTTGCAGAAGCAGCCGGGCGCCGGCGGCCGGGTGCTGGGCCAGGACGTCCCAGTCTTCCTGAGTCAGCGACGGCTTCTCCAGCAACTCCGAGGGGATCTGAGTCATGCCGATGTCGTGAAGCAACCCTGCCGTGCCGAAGGCCCGGACGTCGCGTGACGACATGCCGAGTTGCTCGGCCACGGTCATGGCGAGCATGGACACGTTGATGGCATGCAGGGAGGCGTATTGGTCGGCGTCATTCAGATCCAGCAGCGGTACCACCAGGTGCCCGTCGGCGTGCATGGCCACGGTCAACGACCGGACGACGGCCTCCACTTCCGTGAGCGGGAGTTCTTCGTGTTTGGAGGCACGCTCGTACAGCCACCGCACGGCGTCGGCCTCCTCGCCCAGTCGGTAGGGCAGCGTGGCCACGGTGGGGAGGCCCGGCGTCTCGGCGGTGCCATCCTCGGCGCCGGTGACGCGCATGCTGCCACAACGGATCCCGGGCCGGGGCGGTGGCGGTGTCTCCGTCTTGACGTTGGCCATGATGCGTGACACCACGTCGTCGAGGAACAGGCCATAGGCCTCGCGGGCCACGCGTTCCTCGAACTCCAGTCGCTGGACCCCCAGGTCCGGCAGTCGGCGCGCCCACGGCCAGTCTCTGAGGCCGTGCAGCGGGAGGTTGCCGTAGACGACGGCGCCCTCGATGAAGGAGAACGAGGGTGCCTTGTCGACCAGCATCAGCATCCGCAGCTTGCCGAACGAATGGGTGACGACTTCGGCCCGGGCCGGGTGTCCGGGATCGTACAGCTGCATGCTGGCCAGCGCGTGCGCCAGCGAATGCAGGTACTCGACCGAAGCCTCGGACATGCTAGATGATCACTTTCAGGCGTGGATCCTCTTCGGCCTGTCGGACCTCGGCGCGGGCGCCGGCGGCCTGGCGAATCAGCTTGTCGCGATGCTTGTTGCCGCGTTTCAGTGCCGTGGCCGCCTTGGGGTGGTAGCGCCAATGGACCGCCAGGTTCACCAGGGCTTCGATCATGGTGGGCGACCTCGGCGCCATGCGCTGGAACCACAGGAGCCGCCGCCGGTGCCATACGTAGCCCAACAGCACGTCGAGTACCGCTTCATCCTCCACGCCACCCACCGCGCGGATGGCCAGTGCCGAGATGTCTTCAGGCAGCTTTCGCGACCGAAGCCGCTTGAGGATGTATCCGACCGCCTGGGGCGGACATCCCTCTGCCGCCGTCACCATGCCCAGGCGGACCGAGGGCAGGTCGGGGGCCTGCGCCGCCTGGGCAATGGCCTCGTCCCGCGTTGCGGGGTCACGCAGCAACAGCTTGAGCCCCTCGTGCCGGACCCGGGGGTCGCTGTGCGACAGGCACAGCTCGGGGGAGAACTCCGGCGGGAGTGAGGGCAGCATGCCGAGGAGGTGGAGCAGATTGCGCTGCACGAACCAGGGCGCCCCCGGAATACGCGTCGCGACCTCCGACCCCACCGCCGCACCATACCGTGCCACCAGCTCGAGCAGCTTGGAGCGCACCTTCCGGTCGTTCGCCGCGGCCAAGGCGTCGAGCAGCAATTCGGCGGCCTCGAGACCGGCCTCGGGAATGAGCCGGTCCAGCGTGTCGAGGCCGATCGGCTCCGAGGCCAACAGCACGCTGACCGTCCTGGGGTGATATACCCGGTCGTGGAGGACTTTGGCGACCGGATCATCGACCAGGTTCTCCAGCATCAACAGCAGTTGGTCGATCTGGCCCTTGGCCATCATCCAGTCGACGGCGCGCAGGGTCCCGGCTTCCACGATGCCGGATTCGATACTCATGAGGATGATGCGTTCGGGCTCGGGCGCATAGACCAGGACCGAGGACGTGACGTCGGGCAGCTCGGGGAGCTGCTTGGAGTCATGGCCGTAGAGCTCCGGAAGGTGTTGCTTCTGCTCCGTTTCCTCCCAGCGGTCCACCAGGGTGCGCACCAGCTCGCGGAACGAGTCGTCCGCCACCGCGCGTCGGCCATCGGTGGCCATCATGGCATGGGCCGACAACTTGCTCAGCATGGCCAATAAGGCGGGCGACAGGTCACGACTGGTGGCGTGGGACGAGGCCTCGACCAGTCGGTACACCACGTCGGCGCTGAGGATGTGCGACGCCTCCATGAGGAACGTCCGTTGCCGGGCTCCGTCTCCGCCCCGCAGCGACAGCATCTGCTCCGCGGTGTCCGGCGTCATGGCGGAGAGCATCTTGGACAATTGCCGCTGCACCGCGGCCGACTCCGCCTGGCCCCTCGAGCGCGCCGACTTGGCAAAATCGACCAGGCCGCTCAACACCTTCTCCTGGTAGGCGTCGTCACCGGATCGTTGGGCGATGGCCTCGGCCAACGCGGCCGGGTCCAGGTCGGCCGCATCCGTCTCCGACACGTCGTCGCCGATGGCGGCCCGCGCCAGATTCATCCACAGGCGCTTGGACCAGGTCGCTTCCTCCGGCCCGCCCCGACTGCCGCTGCGGTTTTCCTCCTCCTCGTCCTCCAGCAGTTCGAGGTGGTCGTAGGTCAGCGGGTACAACCGCAGATGCGGCCAGTACGGCAACGACGGACTCTCGTCGTGGGGATCGTCGGCGGTGGCAAAGCGCTCGTGCGCCAGGGCGGCGAACGCGTTTTCGAGTTCGGTTCGCGTCACGTCACGGGTGATCTTGATGCCGCCGATGTTGCGCTTGTGGAGATTGCCCGCCAGGTCCTTCAGGAGCACGTGCTTGGGGTCCGTCGGCACACCCGAGATGATCAACTGGGTCGGCGTCACCCCGAGGGCCAGTGCATTCCGCTCCAGGAAGATGACCTCGAGCTTCCGGAAGACCGCCCGTACCGCTCCCTCGAGCGCGGGGTGGCCGGCCGGATACATCACGAACTTCTGGAAGGCGCCCGAAAACGCCAGAATGAAGTCCGCGAGTTCGCGGGACAGAACCACACGGTTGCTCGAAACGGCTGAACTCACCCTGGCCGGCGCTCCAAGTGGGACATGCTGTCTCCTCGTGTCCTTAGGGTCGCTGTTGCATGCACGCAACAATTCCCCGTGCAGGCGGTACGGGGTCTCGGCGCGGCAGATCGTCAGGGTACCCGGAAAACGACAGCCGCGCGAGGATCAGCGCCCGGCCGGCCATTCCGGGCCTGGATCGGGCTCAATCATCTCTTTCAAATAGCATGAGGCGTACCGGGTTCTGGCGGAACACCCTGGAGTTGGGCAGGAGGCGGAGACGGCCGCGCCGGGCCGCGCTCAGGCGCGTCGGATCCTAGTGGCGCCGGAGGCGGCGCGCTTCGGGATAGGGGAAGAACTCCACGACCTCACCGGCCCGGTGCCGGTCCTGCATTTCCCGCCACCACTCGACGCGCAGCAGATCGGCGTGGGCCTCGAGGAAGACGTCGCCCAGTGCGCCCGCCGGTACCAGGAAGGGGCGGAACTGCTCCGGGAACACGTCGGACTCGCCGATGTGGAACCACGGTTCGGCGGACATTTCGTCGTCCGGATGGGGTGCTTCGGGAAGCGTGCGGAACCGGCAATCGGTCAACAGACACAGCTCGTCATAGTCGTAGAAGATGACCCGCCCGTGTCGTGTCACGCCGAAGTTCTTGAGCAGCATGTCGCCGGTGAAGATGTTGGCCGCGGCCAGATCGCGGATGGCATCGCCATAACCACGGATGGCGCGTGCGGCTTCCTCGGGCTCGGCCCGGGCCAGGAAGACGTTGAGCGGCTCCACCTGCCGTTCGGTGTAGAGGTGCCCGATGACGACACGATCGCCTTCGACGCGGACCGTCTGCCCGGCGTGGACCTCGAGCTCGGCCAGGAGGTCCGGGGCGAACCAGTCGCGCCGGAATTCGAGGTCCTCGAACTCCTGGGCATCCGCCAGTCGTCCCACCCGGTCATGCACGAACACCAGGTGGTACTTCTCGAGCACGGTACGACGGGTGGTGTGCTTGGGCGCGCCGAAGCGGTCCCGGATCACCTTGAACACCGTCTGGAGCGCCGGACAGCGGAACACGGTCATGACCAGGCCCGGTTCACCCTCGGACCAGTCGAAGGAGGCATTGCCCTGGGCCAATTGCGCCCGGAGCGAGCGGTACAACTCCGACTTGCCGTGCCGGTTGAACCCGATCGCGGTGTAGAGCTCGTGGGCGCCCTTCCCTGGCATCATGGGTGACAGGAAACGGACGACGCCCCCGGGATCGGGGGTATCGGCGTGGAAGTAGGATCGGGTGAAGGAGAACACGACGCTGACGTCGTCCGGGTCCACCAGGACGGCATCGACGACGAGGCCCGCCGGCCCGTGCACCAGGGCCAGCACCAGCGGGACGACGGCCTCGCCCACCGTGGCGCGCCCTACGACGTACGCGGCTTTGCTACGGTAGAACACAGTATCGAGCATTTCGAGGCCGGTCACCGGCCCGTCGTGCCCCAGTCGGACGAGTTCGGCCCTGAAGGCGTCGGCCGCGCTTCGGGCCTCACCATCCGGGTTCACGAGGACGTCCGTGAGGGACAGGTCGGCCAGCAACCGGCTCAGCGCGACGTCGAGGTTGGTGCCTTCGACGCGGTGCAGGCTGATGGCCAGGTCTTCGGCATGGGCGTGGCCGTAGTACTCGTCGTCGAGGAACTCGGTCCACGGGTCGACGCCACCCATGGCCCGAACCCGGCGCGAGACCGAATTGAAGAACGTGCGAGCGATCTCGCAATCGCGCCGGCCCTGCGTCAGATCGGCGTAGCGGCTCTTGAGACGCCGCCACGTGGCCCGATCGCCGCCGTGCTCGCCCATCAGCGAGGCGATGTCCCGCTGCACCCAGGTGACGAACTGCGAATAGAGGAGCAGCCGCTCATGGGCATCGCCCTGACGGCCGGTCCAGTCCTGGTTCCGGAAGCGGCCCTCGGCCCGCCGGGTGACGAGGTCGAACTGATCCCGGTAGGCCAGGTAGACCTCGAACAGCAGGCCGGCGACGTCGTGGCCGCCACTCGCCGCGGGCGAGGACGCACTCGACAGATCCGCGGCGGGGGCCGGCGCTGCCGCTGAGTCGCCCGGGGCGATGTGGGACGCGGCGGTGGCCGCCGCGCGAGCGCTGGGATCCATGGACGTGGTCGTTTCCGAGATGGGATCCCAGCCAAGTCAGCAAGTTTTCGGCCAGAGTATATTCCATCCATCCAACACCGACACCAGGACCAACCATGACCAGTTCCGCACCCACTTTCGCGACCCTGCCGGTCCCCAGCGACGGCGAACCCATCACCATGCACGACGGCACGCTGGTCGTGCCCAACGAGCCCATCATTCCGTTCATCGAGGGCGACGGCACCGGTCCCGACATCTGGCGGGCTTCGCAGTTGGTCCTCGATGCCGCGGTCGCCAAGGCGTACGGCGGCGAGCGCCGGCTGGCCTGGTTCGAGGTCTTCGCCGGCGAGAAAGCCAAGGACCGGTTCGACAGCTGGTTGCCGGACGACACGCTCCGAGCCATCGGCCACTACCTCGTCGCCATCAAGGGCCCCCTGACCACTCCGGTCGGCGGCGGTTTCCGCTCGCTCAATGTCACCCTGCGGCAGAAGCTGGATCTGTACGCCTGTGTCCGCCCGGTCCGCTGGTATCAGGGCGTCCCTTCGCCGGTGAAACAGCCGGAGCTGGTGGACATGGTCATCTTCCGGGAGAACACCGAGGACATCTACGCAGGCATCGAGTACCGGGCCACCACTGAAGAGGCCGAGGCGCTGATCGCCTTCCTGCAGGACCGCCTGGGAGCCTCGATTCGCTTCCCCGCCACCAGCGGCATCGGCGTCAAGCCGATTTCCGAGGAAGGCACCAAGCGGCTGGTCCGTTCGGCCATCGACTACGCGTTGCGCCTGGGACGGAAGAGCGTCACGCTGGTCCACAAGGGCAACATCATGAAGTACACGGAGGGCGCCTTCCGGGACTGGGGCTACGAGGTCGCGCGCGAAGAATACGGCGCCACCGAGCTCGACGGCGGTCCCTGGCACCAGTTGCCCGACGGTCTCGTCATCAAGGACGTCATCGCGGACGCCTTTCTGCAGCAGATCCTGACACGTCCGGCCGAGTACGACGTGATCGCCACCATGAACCTCAACGGCGACTACATCTCCGATGCGCTGGCGGCGCAGGTGGGGGGCATCGGGATCGCTCCCGGCGCCAACATCAACTACGTCACCGGCCACGCCATCTTCGAGGCGACCCACGGCACCGCGCCCAAGTACGCCGGCCAGGACAAGGTCAACCCGGGGTCCGTCATTCTGTCGGGCGAGATGATGTTGCGCCATCTGGGGTGGGGCGAAGCCGCCGACCTGATCGTCTCCGGCCTGGAACGCACCATCGCACAACAGCGGGTGACGTACGACTTCGAGCGCCTCATGGACGGCGCCACGTTGCTCAAGAGTTCCGAGTTCGGGCAGGCCATCGTGGAGAACATGGCGGGCTAGCCGCCTCGCCCTACAATGCCGCCAACTCTACCTGGCGGTCGGCGCTGACCAGCACGAGATGATTGGGCGGCACCGCCCGCCAGGCGTCGTCAGGCCCCAGCGGTTCCGACGCCACCACCACCGCCGGTTCTCCGGCGCCGTCGGGGGCCACACGCCCCTGGCCCCGTTCCACCACCAGCCGGCCCGTGGCGTAGTACAGCGAATGGGCCTCGTCCGGCCCGGAGCTCACGAACCGGCTGACCACGGCCCGCTGTCCATCCGTCAACGCCATGTTGAGGAACGACGACTCACCGACCCCGGCGTCTTTCCGAACCGCTTCCACGAGCTCGACGGATTGGCGCATCGCGGCAGCCAAGCGGGCCAGCGGCTCCGTTTCGATGGATGCGTCCCAGGCATCTCCGATGAGGGCCAGCATGACCTCGGAGTCGGTGGAGCCCTCGATGCCGTGCCAGGCATGATCGGACAGCCG
>JBDHIK010000076.1:0-14744 GCA_039587475.1 Gemmatimonadota bacterium
GCGCGAACGAGGCCGTCCTCCGCATGCTGGACGTAATCGGCGACAAGGCCAACGTTCCGTGTTACATCGAGCGGGTGAAGAAGGGAGAAATGCGGTTGATGGGATTCGGGCACCGGGTGTACAAGTCCTACGACCCGCGGGCCAAGCTCATCAAGCGCGTGGCCGACGAAGTCTTCGCGGAGACCGGGCTCAACCCGAAACTGGAAATCGCCCTCGAACTCGAACGCATCGCCCTGGAAGATGACTACTTCGTCTCCCGGAAGCTGTATCCCAACGTCGATTTCTATTCGGGACTGATCTATCAGGCCATGGGCTATCCTACGGACTATTTCACGGTCCTGTTCGCCATCGGGCGCATGCCGGGCTGGCTGGCCCAATGGGAAGAGATGCTGCTCGACAAGGAACAGAGGATCGCCCGGCCACGTCAGATCTTTACCGGCCCGGACGAGCGGTCCTTCGTGCCCATCGCCAAGCGGTAACCGGGAAGCGGGCGGGCGCACCTGGCGCTCCGCCCTGCCCCTCAGTCCCTCGTCCGCTCGAGATAGGTGTACCCCTCCAGACCCGATACGTAGTCGGCCACGGCCGCATTGGCCTCCGACCGGGTCAGCCCCGTGGCCGCTCTGACCTTGCGCCGGAACGTGGAGAGCAGGTCGGGCGACTGATACTGCACGTAGGTCAGCACCTCGGTCACCGTGTCGCCGTGCACCAGATTGGTGACCTCGTACCCGCCGTCCCCGATCTGCACGTGCACCGCGTTGGTGTCGCCGAAGAGGTTGTGCAGGTCTCCCAGGATCTCCTGATAGGCCCCGGTGAGAAAGACCCCGACCACGTAGGGCTCCTCGCCCTGCAATGGGTGAAGCGGGAGGCTTCCGGCGACCTGATGGCGCCCGGGGAACCGGGCGATGACCCCGTCCGAATCACAGGTGATATCCTGCAGGCTGCCGCGCCGATCGGGTCGCTCGGTGAGTCGGTGAATCGGCATCGCCGGGAAGACCTGATCGATGGCCCAGCTGTCCGGCAGACTCTGGAAGATCGAGAAATTGCAGAAATACCGGTCGACCAGGGCCCGCTCGATGTGTCGGCGGATTTCGTGGAATGCCGGGTCCGCTCCAATGACTCCCTGGAGGGCATTCAGGGTGGCCAGGTAGAGTTGGTCGACCTGCGCCAGTTCCACCAGGGTCAGGACACCGCTATCGAACAGCTCACGTGCCCGTTCCTTGGCGAAGACCGCATCATGGTAGACCTCCGAAGCCCGGTCCTGGCGCAGGTCTTCCAGATCCTCTTGCATCTCCCGCAGCAGGGGATGGCCCTCGGGCTCCAGTGTCGGGCGTTCCGGGGTGGAACGGGTTTCCACGTCGATGACGTTCACCAGCAGCAACGCATGGTGGGCCGTGACCGCCCGCCCGGACTCGCTGATGATGTGAGGCACAGGAATCCCCGCCGAAGCACACACCGTGTGCAACGTGAAGACCACGTCGTTGGCGTATTCCTGGATCGAGTAGTTGGTGCTCCCGGCATGCGTGGACCGGGATCCGTCATAGTCGACGCCCAATCCGCCACCGACGTCGACGTGGGTCACGGGAAAGCCCATGCGGTGAAGCTCGGTGTAGTATCTGGCAATCTCCTCCAACGCGACCTTGATGGTCCGGATGTCGGTGATCTGACTTCCGACGTGGAAGTGGACCATCTGCAGCAGGCCTTCATTCCCCTCCGCCCGCAGCCGATCGAGGAGCTTGATGAGCTTGGCGGGACCGAGCCCGAACTTGGACTCCTCGCCTCCGCTCTTGGCCCAGCGGCCTGAGCCTTCCGTCATCAGCTTGATACGCACCCCGACGGTCGGGGTGACGCCCAGTTCCGCCGCCAGGGACAGCAGGGTATCAAGTTCCCCCAATTGCTCCAGAACAATGAACACCTGGTGTCCCAGCCGATGCGCCGTCAGGGCGAGGTGCATGTACTCCTCGTCCTTGTACCCGTTACACACGATGGCGTGGTCTGCCCGGTCGCTCAGACCCAGCACGGCCAGGAGCTCGGCCTTGCTCCCGCACTCGAGCCCGACGCCGTGTGGGCTCCCGTACGACAGGACCTCCTGCACGACGTGCTGCTGTTGATTGACCTTGATGGGATAGACCAGGCTGTGGCCGGCCTGGTACCCGAACTCGTCGATGGCCGTCTCGAAGGCGCCGGTCACCATTTCGATTCTGCTGCGGAGGATGTCGGACAGTCGCAGCAGCACTGGAAACCCGACCCCCTGTTCGGTCAGGTCGATGGCCAGACGGTACAGATCGATGCCGGCCTCCGCGTCCGGTGAGGGGTGGGCCGTGACGTGGCCGGCCTCGTTGACCCGGAAGAACCCAAGCCCCCAACGCCGCATGTTGTACAGTGGTTCAGCGTCGGCGGGGGACCAGTGGCCCCTCTCCGTCGGGAGTGATGTGGGATGGGTCGTCGCTATGGTAGGCTCCTGTGGCGGCCAGAGGGGACAATCTATGCTCCCGGAGGCCTTCTGGGTACAGCTTGCGCTCCGGCACGGGACCGATTATGGTTCCGCCATTCGAAGCATAACCCGAAAGGGTCCCAGGTCCGGCCTGGGTGAGCAAAACCGGAACCTTACCCCCGGACGCGGATGCCGCGCCCGGGTGTTTTGTTTTTGGGACCCGGCCCAAGACCCCGGGGTATATTGGGACACACTCACTGGAGCTGCCCTGCATGGGATCGTCCTTCACCATCGGCCGCATCACCGGGGTGGACCTCAAGGTCCACATTACGTTCTTCCTGCTCCTCATTTGGGTGGCCTACCGTGAGTTCTCCTATGGAGGGGCGGTCGCCGCGATGTACTCGGTGGCCCTGGTCCTGGCGATCTTCGGCTGCGTCGTGCTTCACGAATTCGGGCACGTCCTCATGGCCCGCCGTCACGGCATCCGCACCAGGGACGTCGTGCTCCTCCCCATCGGCGGCGTGGCCCGACTGGAGTATTTCCCGACACGACCGCGCCAGGAACTCCTGATCGCCCTGGCAGGGCCGGCGGTCACACTCGCCATCGTCATCGTGCTCTACCTGGTCGTGACCGTGATGGGAACTCCACCAGCCGGCCTGTCCGGTCTGACCCGATTCGGTCGTGGATTTCTCGACAACCTGCTCGTCGTCAACGTGTACATCCTGCTGTTCAACCTCATCCCGGCCTTTCCCATGGACGGCGGGCGCGTGCTCCGCGCCGCGTTGTCGCACCGGCTCGGCCTGTTGCGAGGCACCCAGATCGCCGCCGCCGTCGGCAAGAGCATCGCGGTGCTGTTCGGGATCTATGCCCTCTTCGGCGGGCGCTCCCCGAACTGGTTCCTCCTGCTGATCGCGGCCTTCGTGTTCCTCGCCGCCAAGGGTGAGGCCACGGCGGTCGAGGCGAGTGCACGCCTGGACCGTCCGCCGCCCGGTTCCGGGCCAACCCCCTGATACGGGGCAGGACCATGGCCGCCATGGACACGATCGCCTTCCAGTCCGACATCGAGGCACCGGCAGCCGCCGTGATGGACTATTGCACTCGCGGGGCGTCCCTCTTTCGACTGATACCGCCCTGGGAATCGATCCGCCTCGAGCAGGCTCCGGCCGTGTTGACCCCGGGGAGTCGTGCCGAGCTCACCATCCGGGTCGGCGGGCGCCGCCGCCCGTGGGTCGTCGAGTTCCGGGAGGTCGACCGCACCGTCATCGAGGAGCACCAGGTGGTCGGGCCGCTCACCTCATGGACGCACCACCGCACCGTGAAGCCCGTCGGTCCGGATCGCTGTCGGCTGAGTGACCGCATCGAATACACCCTCCCTTCCGGCACCCTCGGCCAGCTCGCGAGCCAATGGCTTCCCAATCGACTGCGACGGGCCCTCCGCTACCAGCACGACGTGGTGGCGGGAGACGTGACCCAGCAGGCCGCCGACGCCTTGGCGCCCAGACGGACCGTTGCCATTACCGGGGCGACGGGATTGGTGGGACGCGCCCTCACCGCCTATCTGGAAAGCGCCGGCCACCGGGTTCGCCCGATCGTCCGGACCAACCCGGGTGATGACGCCATCGGCTGGCGGCCTGATGCCGGCATCATCGACCGCGAGGCCATGGAGGGGCTCGATGCCGTCGTCCACCTCGCGGGAGAGAACATTGCCGGAGGCCGGTGGACCAGGCGGCGCATGCAGCGCATCCGCGACAGCCGAGTGGTGGGGACCAACCTTCTGGCGCGGACCATCGCAGGCCTCGAGCGGCCTCCGGCCTGTCTCATCAGCGCCTCCGCAATCGGCATCTACGGGAACGCCGGCAACACCATCCTGGACGAGTCGGCTCCTCCGGGGACCGGCTTCCTCGCGACGCTCGGTCGCGATTGGGAGGCCGCCACAGGGCCGGCCCGGGACGCGGGCGTTCGAGTGGCGCTCATGCGAACGGGCATCGTCCTCACGCCCGGCGGAGGAGCGCTCGCCAAGATGCTCCCGTTGTTTCGGGCCGGCCTCGGCGGCCCTCTGGGAAACGGACGCCAGTGGATGAGCTGGGTGTCGCTCGACGATGCCGTCAGGGCCCTGGGCTGGGCCATTGGTGACGAGGCCATGGCGGGTCCCGTCAACCTGGCGTCTCCCAATCCCGTCACCAACGCCGAGTTTACCAGGACACTGGCCGCTACCCTGAACAGGCCGGCGATCATCCCAGCTCCTGCCTGGGGCCTCAGGGCCGCGGTAGGCCGGATGGCAGACGAGGCCCTGTTGGCGTCGGCCCGCGTCGAGCCGGCCCGGCTTCGGACTCGGGGCTTCCCTTTTCGACATCCCACACTCGCGGTGGCTCTGGGCCACGTTCTGGGTCGGGCCACCGGAACGCCCTGATCTTCGCCACGCATATCTTGCTACCATGGCAGACCCCGAAACGCGCACCCTGTCTTCCCCGGCCCCGGCGGTCGTCCTTCTCAGCGGCGGCCTCGATTCCGCAGTTGCCCTGGCATCGGCTCGTGACGCCGGATACACGCCCTATGCGCTCAGCATCCGCTACGGCCAACGGCACCGCATCGAACTCGAGTGTGCCCGCCGCCTTGCCGAGACGATGGGAGTGGCGCAACACCGGACCATCGATATCGATCTGGCGGCCATCGGCGGATCGGCACTGACCGACGACATCCCCGTCCCCAAGGAAGGCGGCGATGGTACGATCCCCGTGACCTACGTCCCGGCACGCAATACCATCTTCCTCAGCCTGGCCATGGCCTGGGCCGAGGTCCTGGGCGCGCGTGACGTGTTCCTGGGAATCAATGCCGTCGACTACAGCGGCTACCCGGATTGCCGACCGGAGTTCGTCACCGCCTTCGAACGACTGGCTTCCGTGGCCACCAAGGCCGGGGTCGAGGGATACGGTCTCAGGATCCACGCGCCCCTGCTCACGATGACCAAGGCGGACATCATCCGTCGCGGCATGGAATTGGGAGTCGACTTCGCGCAGACGTCGAGTTGCTACGATCCCGACGCCGGGCGATTGGCCTGCGGACGATGCGATGCTTGCCGGTTGCGCCTCAAGGGATTCGCCGATGCCGGTGTCCGCGACCCGGCATCCTATGTCGATTCGGTACGCGGCCCGTGAGCTATGCGGTCAAGGAGGTGTACTACACGCTCCAGGGCGAGGGCATCCACACGGGCCGTCCGGCGGTGTTCTGCCGCTTCACCGGCTGCAATCTCTGGAGCGGCCGGGAAGAAGACCGGGCCACCGCCGTGTGTGACTTCTGCGATACCGACTTCATCGGCGTCGACGGACCGGGCGGCGGCCGCTTCGAATCGGCCGCGGCCCTCGCCGCCCAGGTCACCGCCGTGTGGCAGGCCGCAGGCGACGAATCCGGGAAGCCCTTCGTCGTGTGTACCGGAGGCGAGCCGCTGCTGCAGCTCGACGCGGCCCTGCTCGATGCCTTTCACGATGCGGGATGCGAAGTGGCGGTGGAGACCAATGGGACCCATCCGGCACCGGCGGGGCTCGACTGGGTGTGCGTCAGTCCCAAGTCCGGGGCGCCACTGGTCCTCGTGGCCGGTGACGAACTCAAGCTGGTCTTCCCACAGCCCGAGGCACCTCCGGAAGCGTATGCAGGACTCGATTTTTGCCACTTCTCGCTGCAGCCGATGGATGGCCCCGACCGGGAGGCCCACACCCGAAGCGCCATCGAGTACTGTCTGCGCCACCCCCAGTGGCGTCTCAGCCTGCAAACCCATAAACTCCTTGGCCTCCCCTGACCTCAGGCCGCGAGCATCATGTCGAATCCGGGATACAGCGATCCAATTGACCACGCCCTGTCGTTCGTGGCCAAGCACCATCCGGACCCGATCGGGTTCGGTCCCACGACCACGAATCAGCCGGCCAATGTCGGTCTGACGCTGGCACGGTATGGCTGTGACGAAGCCACCATCGTCGCCGGCATCCTCCACGGCGCCGTGCGCGGTCGGTCCGGAAGCGCCCGGGAGGCCATCGAAGCCAAGATCAACGCCAAATTCGGCCCGGCGGTGGCGGTCAGCGTACGGGACGCGGTGGAGCCCAAGCTGGATCCCGAGGGCCGGCCCCGGGGATGGCGCACGGCCAAGCAAGAGTTCCTGGTGCACCTCCTGGACGCCGACCCCAGAGCACTGGACGTCGTCACCGCGACGGAGATCCACTGGTGCGGGTCGTCCCTCACGATCGTCCGGCGGCTGGGTCCGGAGTACCTGCCGGTCGAGGCCAACGTCGCCCTGGCAGACCTGGGATGGTGGCACGCGTCCCTGGCGGAACTCCTCGCAACCCGATCGGATTGGCGGCGCCGGGACATGCTCGAGCAACTCCGGGCCATGAGCGCCGCCATCCTGCGCGCCTTGGAGGAAGCGTGACCCGGATCACGTTGGCGTGACTCCAAGGGTCCATTATATATAGGCATGGGTGCCACCCCAGTTCCCCCACCCGCCAATCTCTCTTCGGCATTCGCCGAGGCGTGTCGCGTCTCCCAATCGGACGATGAACTGTTCGAACGATGTCGCGACGTCCTGGTACAACGCTTCCAGAGCGAGCACATCTGGTTGACGGCCACCAACTCAAGCTCCGGGGTGCATTCGGTTGGTCCCGGGGGCGGGCCGGGTGAGGCGCCACAAGTAGCCAAACTGGGAGTCGGGGAGACCGAGGTCGTTGTGCATGCCGAGGCCGGAGTCGCCGAGCCGATGCGCGCAGCCGCTCTCCCCATGGCGATCGGTCTATCCGTGGTGCTGGAACTCCGCGGGGTCCTCCGGGAGCGACAAGCGGAGCTGGATGACGCGGTCTTCCAGCTCCGGGCCCTACGGCAAGTTGCCCGACTGCTGTCCTCCGTACATTCCGCCGACGACACCGAACGCCTGATTCTGGACTTCATGGCCGAGGTGTTCTTCACTTCCTGGGCCTGCCTGTACCGCCGATCCGGTGACCGCTTCGCCCCTGCCTCCTTCCGAAGCCGGGAGCATATCGACGCCCCGTCGGATATCCCGGTCGACCAACTCGAGGCCGCCCTCCCACCGGGCAGTACCGCCGCGACCGGGCGGGATGTCGCGGTGGCAGCCCTGATGCCGGCCGGGACCGCGCTGGCGGTTCCGATGGACGCCGGGGTGGAACGCCTGGCAGTCCTGGCGCTGGGGCCGCGCCTCAACGGGCAACCGTACGGCCGTCCCGAGCATGAACTGGTTGGGACGCTGGCCTTCGCCGCGGCCATTGCGCTCAAGAACGCCGAGTTGGTCGAACGCCTGCATTCCGCAGCCACCACGGACGAACTGACTGGGCTGTACAACCGACGGGCACTCGAAGAACGACTCGAAGCGGAGTTGTCGCGGGCCGAGCGCCATCAGCTGCGGACGTCGGTGGTCCTGGTGGACCTCGACCACTTCAAGGCCGTCAACGATACGCTTGGCCACGCAGCCGGAGACCGGTTCCTGACGATCGTCGCCGACATCCTCGCCCAGCAGCGCCGCACGCTCGACTCGGTCGGTCGGATCGGGGGAGATGAGTTTCTGGTCGTGCTCCCCATGACATCCGCCGAAGAGGCCATGGTCTTCGTGCGCCGGGTCCAGACCAAGCTGGCCGCGATTGGAGACGAGTACCCGGTGTACGCCAACCAAACGGTCAGCCTGGGCGTCGCCGAAGCGCCCCGTCACGCCCGCGACGTGCCCGCCCTCATGGATGCCGCGGACCAGGCGATGTACAACGCCAAACGAAGCGGACGCGCCCGAGCCTCGATCGCCGCCGACTCGGACTGACCCGCCGGAGCAGCGCACGATGGCCGACCCCGAGTTCCTCATCCTGGGCGACGCCCTCTGGCTGGACTTCGTCAACACCGCCGAAGGGCGTGGCCCCGAAGACCACGACCGCCTCCCGGACCGGGCTGCCTACCACCGTTGGGCCAAGGCCCAGAAGCTGGCGTCGGACGCGGATTCGGTGGCCTTCGATCGCATTCTCCATCTCCGCACCACACTGGGATCACTGGCGGCCGTCTTGGCCAGCGGCCGGCAGGCGCCCTCGTCGGCCATCGAACTTCTGAATGACTTCCTCGCCGAAGCCGAAGGCACCCTCCGGTTGACCCGAACGAGAGGCAAGTGGCAGACTGGTTTCACCCCCAGAGATCAGGCCAGCGCCAGTGACGCGATCGCGCACTCGGCTGCACTGACGCTGGTTGCCTCGGGGAAGCAGGTCCGCCGCTGCGCCGGTGAGGGATGCACGCTGTTCTTCCTGGACGACGGATCCAGTCCCGCCCGGCGCTGGTGCAGCACGGACGTGTGCGGAGCCAGGAACCGGGTCGACCGCCGTCGGCGTCACGCGTGACCGGCACGCCTGCTCGCCACCGCCCCATATGAGTATCGAAGCCCGGTACTACGACGTCACCAACGCGGCGCTGGGTCACCGGTATCACCTCGAACGACTCGCCGCAGTGTCACAGGAACGGGCCCTGTTTCTGGCCACGGACCGCATCCTGCACCGGCGCGTAAGCCTCCGGATCCAGGGCGACCCCGCTTCCCCCAATCGCCCCTGGTTCCTGCACGAAGCCGAGACGCTGGCGCGCCTCGATCACCAGGCGATCCGCCATGTCTATGATGCCGGCGTGGTCGGAACCATTGCATTCCGAATCGGCAACTGGATCGACGGTGAGAGTCTCCTCGTCGCCCTGGGCCGATCACCTCGGCCGTTCCCGGTGGTGTTCGGCCTGGCTCGTGACGTGCTGAGCGCCTTACAGCACGCCAACGAACGCGGCATCGTGGTCCGGCGGGTGGCGCCCGACGCGGTGCTGATCAACACGATGGGGCGAGCCACCGTCACCGACATGCGGTTTGCCAGCCCCAATCTCGACTTCATCCCCAAGGACACCGTGCCAAGTGACCTGGCGTTCATGGCACCGGAGGTCCGCCGCGGACAGCCAGGCGACCCGACCAGCGACGTGTACACCGCCGGGGCCATTCTGTACTACGCCGCCACCGGCCACGAGCCACCGCTCGACACCACCGACCTGCCCGCTCCCTCCAGCCTCCGCAGCGTGACCCCGCGTGTGATCGACGAGATCCTGACGCGAGCCCTGCAACCGGACCCTGCGGACCGATACTTCTCTGCCGGACAGATGCTCGAGCGCGTGGCCGCCACCACGGGCGACTTCGATGCCACCTGGGCGAAGGCGACTCCGCTCCCTGGAGAGATCATGGCCATCGAAGACCCCATGGTTTGGGAGACGCGGTTGCGCCGAGCCCTGGGAGACGACTACGAGCTGCTGGACCTCATGGGAGCCGGTGGCTTCGGCCGTGTGTACCGGGTGCGCGACCTCCATCTGGAGCGTGAAGTCGCGTTGAAGGTCCTGCACCCCAGTCTGACCATGGAGCCCGCCGGTGTCGAGCGGTTTCGGCGCGAGGCCCAACTCGCCGCCGGCCTGCAACACCCCAATATCGTGAACATCTTCGACATCGCCGGGCGGGAGGGCTTGTTCTGGTACACCATGGCCCTGGTGAACGGCCCCAACCTGGGGCAGTTGGTCGAGCGGGACGGACCGCTGCCCCTCGAGGGCGTCGAACGGCTGCTGCGCGAGGGGCTCTCGGCGCTGTCCCACGCCCATGAGGCCCACCTGATTCACCGCGACATCAAGCCGGAGAACATGCTTCTGGAGCCGGACGGCGGGCTTCGCATCACCGACTTCGGCCTGGCGTTGGCCCTGCGCGGGGAGTCCGGGTTCGGCGGAGCCACCAGCCGGAGCGGGACTCCGCAGTTTGCCAGTCCCGAGCAACTCCTGGGCGAGCCGGTAGATCAGCGCACCGACATCTACAGTGTCGCCGCGGTCGCGTATTTCGCCCTCTTGGGGTACCCGCCATTCGCGGGGGCCACGCCGGAACAGGTGCTCGCCAAGCAGACCAACGACATCGTTCCGGCCCTGGCGCCAGAACGTCCTGACGTCAGCCCCGACCTGGAAGGCGTGTTGCGCCGAGCGTTGTCCAGTGATCCGGCGAATCGCTATGAATCCGCGCCTGCGTTTCAACAGGCCCTGCTCGAGGCGCTGCGTCTCCCCAGTACGTCACGGTGGCCACGCGTTCCGGGTACCTGGTGGCGGCGCCCGGGGTCTTGACTGATACCGCCGACATGCGAAATCCGCCGCCGTCGTCTTCCCCACATCGGCGGTACACGTTCGACTGGGAACGACCCGACCACGGGGTCGGTTTGTGTGTGCGTCTGATACAAAGACGGGCCGCTCATGAGAGCGGCCCGTTGGCATTCAGGGATCCCCCCGCCGTCCACTACTTGTGGCGGTACACCACGCGGCCCCGGGTAAGATCGTACGGGGATAACACGACCGTGACCCTGTCCCCCTCCAGCACGCGGATCTTGAACTTGCTCATCTTCCCGGCGGCGTAGGCCAGCACCTCGTGGCCATTCTCCAGCATGACGCGATAGTTCCGGTCCGGGAGCACCTCGGACACGACTCCCTCCATTTCAATGCCTTCTTCTTTTGCCATCCACGACTCCGGTACCGGCGGGGGTGGCGGACCGCCCTGATGGTGGCCGCCTGGGCGCTCAATTTCGTCGGTTGTACGACAAACCGCAACGGGCGCCTAGGCCGCGGCCCCGACCGCCTCGATTTCGGTCTCGACCAGATCGACGAGCTCCGCCATCGCCCCGGCATCGAACACCAGCTCCGCCCCGGCCAGACGATACATGTCCGGTAGCGACGACGTAGCTCCGACGGCCAGGGCCTGCCGGTACTGGGCCAGAGCCCCAGTCCAATCTGAGCTGCTGTTGCGCCACACCTGAAGCGCTCCCAGCTGGGCGATGCCATACTCGATGTAGTAGAGCGGATAGAGGAAGATGTGGATCTGCCGGTACCAGCGGCTCACCCGCTCATCACCGAGACCCGTCCAGTTCACCACGGGCTCGAACCGGGACCGGAGGCGCAACCAGGCCTGGTCCCGAGCGGCCCCGTCACCGCCCTCCCCACTGGTGTAGATCCATGATTGGAACGCATCGACCGAGGCCACATGCGTGAGTGTGAGCAGCACCTCCTCGAGGTGCTCGATCCAGGCGAGGCGTCGTTCCTCTTCGGTGAGGAACGCGCCCGGCAAGGCCAGATTGGGGGCCGCCAGCAGCTCCATCGACATCGAGGCCAGCTCGGCGATCTCGGCCCCCGGGTAGCGCTGCCACGCGAGCGGCAACGCGTGGGACGCAAAGGCATGGAAGGCATGTCCCGCTTCGTGCAACAAGGTGCGGACGTCGTCCATGACACCGGCCGCGTTCATGAAGATGAACGGCCGACCGCGTGCATGGAGGGTGTCGCAGTAACCGCCGGGCGCTTTCCCCGTGCGACTGTCGAGATCCAGCAGGCCTTCGTCGATCATGATCTGAAACTGAGCGCCGAGATCAGCGTCGACCGCCTCGAACACACGAAGGGCCTTCGCCGCCAACTCCTCCGGCGTCTCGAACGGCCTCAGGGGAGGCCTGGAGTGAGGATCAACACCCAAATCCCAGGGGCGTAGCGCATCGAGTCCCAGCGCGTCCCGTCGTCGGGTCAGCACCCGGGCCGCCGCCGGGACGACGACGGCTTCCACGGCGTCATGAAAGCGGGAACAGTCGTCGGGGGTGTAGTCGTAGCGATGCTTCGACCGAAAGACATACTCCTGATAATTCGGCAGGCCCGCATTGACGGCAATCTGTTGGCGCCGCGCGAACATTCTGTCGAACAGTGGACTGAGGACCGGCCGAGCCGCCACATAACACGCAACCACACCACGGAAGGCTCGTTCCCGTACTGCCCGGTCGACGCTCTTGAGAAACGGCTGCAATCGGGGTAGCGGGAGTTCTTCCCCTTCCCAGGCGACGGTCATCCCACCGGTGACTTCCTGGTACCGACTCCCGAGACCCTCGAGCTCCGAAAAGATCGCCACGTTGTCCTCGCGGAACAGATCGATCTGTGTGCGAAAGCGACGGAGCGGGATCTCGAAGTCAGCGCTTCGATATCCGCTCTCCACCAGACGCTTCGCCAACCGCACGCTCTGTTTGTCGATCTGGGGAATGACGCTGGTGGAGAACCGCAGGTGGCGGGCCTGCTTCTCGTCATCCGTCGTGTCGCAGGTATAGGCAATCATGGCCAGGGACGCGGCTTCGCCCACGAGGGATTCGAGACGGGACCAGTCCGCCAACCACTGGTCCATGCCCGCGGCATCCAGGGGCCGTGTCGCCAGCTCTTCGTAGTGGGGCGCGATGTCCTCCCAGGTGGCGTTCGCGAACGCGTCGGCTCCCAGGCCCGTGGGGTCTGCGGTGGTCATGTCCGTCTCCGGTTCATCAGTCAAGAACATCCCCGGCCGTGGCCGGTGTGGGGTCGGGGACGGGATGGCGCAACCTGACGGTCCACAGCACCACCAACGCCACCAGGCCGGCGCCCAGCCAGAACGGCGTCCCATGCCCGAGATGTTGGAACGCCGCCGTCGCGCCTACCGGGGCGATCACCCGGAAGATCCCGGCATACGTCTGCGCCGTCCCCATGACGGCCCCAACCTCGCCCCGGGGGGATCGCTGCGACATGAGCGACGCCAGGGGCATGACGGCCACCAGCATCCACAGCGTCGGCACCAGCGGATAGAGAATCAAGCCGGTCGCGAGCACACCGGCTCCGACCCGGATGGCCCAGTACTCCCCGATCCGATCGACCACCGGCCCCAACATGACGGATCGCATGATGAAGGACATCGAGCCGATGTACACGAAGAAGTAGCCGATGGTCTTGGCGGTGATGGCGAACTCCGCCTCCAGAAACAGCGCGACCACGGAGGTCATGGCCGAAAAGGCCAACATGCCGACCGCGTAGATCCAGATCAGCCGCGCCACCGGGCTCCTGGGGTGTCGGGCCACCTCCCAGACGGACCGCCACACGGAAGGCCGTGGCCGTTGTTCCGCGCGGCGCGCGGCGGAATGCGACTCCGGCAACCAGCGCCAGGCAAACCCGACGTTCACCAGGCTGAGGCCCGCGGCGATGAAACCGGGAGCGGCCTGGCCCCAGTGGGCCGCCATGGATCCGAGGGCGGGACCGAAGATCACCCCGGCGGACGTGGCCGCCGAGAGCCACCCCAGGGCCCGGGCCCGCTGCGCGGCGGGAATGGTGTCGGCGACATAGGCCTGGGCCACGCCGGTGGTTCCCCCACCCATGCCCTGGATGATCCGGGACAGGAAGAGCAGGAGAACCGTATTCGCCAAACCGAAGACCAGGAAGCCCGCGGCGGAGGCGAACAGGCTGATCATCAGAATGGGCCGTCGGCCGAAACGGTCGGACAGTCGTCCCCACACGGGCGCCGAGAGGAGTTGAGCCACGGCGTGAGAAGAAATGATCAACCCGATCATGATCGGCGATGCGGCCATCTCGAGAGCGTAGAATGGCAGCAACGGCACCACGATCATGAACCCCACCATGTCGATGAAGTTCGTGGCGATGAGGACGACCAAGCGCTTGAATTGGCCCCGGGAACTCGAGGGTTCGGTCACGCGCCTGCTCCCGGGGCCCGCGCGTCACTTCCCATCACGAACACCGCAGCGCTCATCAGCATGAGGAACACGCCGTAGGCCGCCGCCACACCCACGTCGGAATCGCGCAAACTCGAAAGGATTTCAAGCGAGATCGGCCGAGTGTTGTAGGTGTACAGAATGATCGAGGTCACAAAGTCCCCGAGCGCCGTGACGAATGCCAGTGTGGCCCCGGCGGCGAGTGCCGGTCGCAGCAACGGGAGGGTGACCCGCCGGAGTGTGCGCCAGCGCCGGGCCCCGAGGGTCGCCGCGGCTTCTTCCAAAGCGGGATCCAGTTGCCGGAAACCGGCCAGCACGGCACGGCCGGTGATCGGGAGGTTCCGCACCAGGTACGCCAGCGGCAGGATCCACAGGGTCCCCACCAACAGCAACCGTCCCGTGGCCGGCGAAGACACGCTGAAGGCGGTCGCCAGCGCAATCGCGAAGACGGTACCCGGCACGGCCCAGGGCAGCGCCAGCAGCGCTTCGATGAGGCTGCCCGAGCGGGCCCGGCCTCGCACCGACAGGATGCCTGCCATGACGGACAACCCGACCGCCGCCAGAGTCGCCATCGCCGCCATGGTGACGCTGTTGATCAGGGGGCGGAGCCGCTCGGGCTGGGTGACCAATGCGATGTAGTTGTCCACCGTGTACGCAGGCGGGAGCGGTTCTATCGTCCACGTTCCGATAGGTACCAGCGACACCAGGACCAGGGTCAGGTGTGGCAACATGAGCACCACCGCTGCGACCCA
>JBDHIK010000234.1:0-2805 GCA_039587475.1 Gemmatimonadota bacterium
GGCAACTCGCAAGCGCCATCCACCAACAACAGTCGTGTGTCGAGCCGGGGCCGAAGTGGCATCGGGCGACACAAGGGAGGGCTGTAAGTGGTTGGTGGGTAGCGGCTACAGTGGAGGGCCTTCACTGAGCTGCGGCACTGAGTGGATTCTGGGGAGTTCGAGGCGAACGCCTTTCAGAGAAAGCTGGGCAATTGAGTCTTATTTGGGGATAACAGTCAAGTCGGATTTCCGAATAAAGACGCCATCTTGTGCAATAGAGGTGTGCCATGCAGAGTCTCCTATCGGTAGCGAAGGAGCTAGGCGGCTCCTTCTTCTCCACGTCGTCCCTCTCTGGCGAGAGCGATGTCAGTCCCCTGCCCGAACCGAGGTCTCCTATGAACATCGAACATGGGGCCCGGCCGGAGAAGGAAGCCTTGGTGGCGCGCAGCGACGCAGGTGCGTTTGCTGCCGCCTCGGGCCTCGGGGAAGGAGAAGAAGAGCATTCTGGGGATATTCTCAAGAACATTGGGAATGTCAGCGGAACCGGGCAGCCGGACCGCACCCAGAAGGGGCAGGTCGGTGGGCAGGGCGCTGCCACCGATGGCGGCTTGGTGGGCGGAGGCGGGTTGTCGGAGGTTTTCCTTCCGGCGCCTTTCGGGGTGGTGTCGGGGGAGCAGGGTGCTCTGTCGGCGGCCTCGACCGTCTACCGGGACTCCTTGGGCGCACCAGCGGGGCTGGTGCCCAAGGAGAAGGAGGAGGAGTACGAGGGCGAGCGTGAGCGCGCGGGCGCGGCGCTCGCCGGGATGTCGGACGCCGGGGCGGTGACGACACGCAGCGGGCAGGTGCCGGCTGCGACGGGCCAGCAGGTGTCTGGGTCGGGGCGGCAGGTGCCGTCGGTTTCGGGGCGGCAGGTGCCGGCCAATGTGGCGGGCCAGGTGGTCAAGCCGGAGCAGCGGCAGGTGCCCGCTGCGATGCCGGTCCCGGCGACCCTGGGCGGGGCGCTAGGACCGAAGGTGGCGCAGGTGCGTACGGGGCAGGTGACCCAGGGGCAGGTGTCCCCGGCGCAGGTGCGCCACACGTCCGAGCAGGTGTCCGGCATGGGCCAGGTGGCCGAGGGACAGGTGCCTCAGGCGCAGGTGCGCCACGCCGAGCAGGTGTCCGGCAAGGGCCAGGTGGCCGAGGGGCAGGTGCCTCAGGCGCAGGTGCGCTACGAGGCCGGGCGGGCGCCCGGCATGGCGCAGGTGCGCCCGACGACGCAGGCGCGTCAGCCCGTGCAGGTGCAAGGCGGGGCCGAGCAGGCGTTCGGCGTGGCGCAGGTGCGCCCGGTGCAGGCGCACCAGCCCCGGCGAGGAGGGGTCGAGTCGGGTGCGACGACTCCAACTCGGGGGAATGTGGACAAGGTGGTCCGCGAGGTGGCGGCGGCGCGGGACGCGAGCTGGCAGGCGCCGGCCGTTAGCCCGATGCCTGAGCTTGGACGATGGGCTCAGTTGGTGGAGAACCACTACGCGAGGGAGACGCAGGATAACGTCGGCGCGAGTGGATTGGATACTCCGGTGCGGCGGGGCTCGCTGGGGGCTAGTGGCGCAATGTCGGATTCGCTGTACGGCGAGAGCGGCATTGGGAACTCGGTGATCATGGGTCGCCTCGCGAGCCGCATGGGCTCGAGTGGCGCGGTGGCGACTGCAGAGGAGATCGCCAAGGCGCGGAAACTGTGCGGGCGAGACTTTGGAAAACTCAAGGTCAAGGCCTCGATGGGTCAGCACGAAAAGATTACCGAGGTGCGGGAGTTCTTGACGCGGCTGAACGAGGTGCGGCTCGGCGTACCAGGTGCTGCATGGGAGCGCATCTTTCGGGATCACGTCGGGGCGCCGGTCTGGCGATGGTACGAGGGTGTGCGTAAGGTCGAGCGACCGTTGGACGTGGGCGGTGACCACTGGTGGTCGCGGGTGGTTAGCCTGGCGATGGGTGAACTGGCGGGCGTGCACGGGGATGCCGACATCATCCGGCTCATGGACGAGAGTCGTCGGCCGGGTGAGACGTTCGCTGAGTATTTGCTGCGTATCGGGGAGTACGCGGACATTCTGGGGCTGGCGGGCGAGGCGGCAACGTCGGTGGCGGTAGAGAAGGCTTTGGCTGGCATTCGTGAGGACACGAAGCAGAAGGACTTCTATTTGTATGCGCAGAAGCAGCGGGCCGAGGCTGGAGGGGTCGCTGTGAATTTGGGTACGCTCAAGCGATATTACGAGCAGTACTGCGCGTACATGCGGTCCATTGGAAGAGGCAATTTCGCGGGGGAGGTCGGGGTGGCCATTAGGAGCCAATCGTACGAGGACGAGGGCTCCCCGCGGGACAAGAAGGTGGAACCCAACGGGCACGATTCGGACTGTGACTCGCCCGAGGAAAAGGAGCGGGAACACGACGTGCCGGCGCCCAAGACGGTGTTTGGGCAGGACGATGTCGAGGAGGACTGGGATAGTGACGAGGAAGCACTGGGTTGTTTCGGCATCGAGTTGGAGGAAGTGGAGCGAAACGCACGAGGCAGTGCCTATGCCTCAAGCGACGGGAAGCTCCAGGAGACTGAGCGTTACAAGTGTCGCATCGTGGGCTATGACGAGGACGAGCACAAGTTCATCGTCAGCTGGCCAGGGTACAAGGATGCGGAGGGCAACACGGAGACAACGTATCAGTCGGTTCGCCAGATGGAGGAAGACGCACCAGAGGAGGTCAATCGGTTCTGGGCAAGCGTCGGGAACAGCGAAATCAAGGCGAAAATGGCGAAGCGGGAGCTCCTACGGTCGATGGACGATCAGGAGGCGCGCGCGGTGG
>JBDHIK010000077.1:0-12957 GCA_039587475.1 Gemmatimonadota bacterium
GTCCAATTGACGATCGGCAACGGCGTCGAACCCGTGTTCATGGGCAGGGGCCTTCAACTGCACCCCGTGGTCGTGCTCCTAGGCCTCCTGTTTTGGGGGCTGCTGTGGGGCGTGGCGGGGATGTTCCTGGCGGCACCTCTCACGGCCATCCTGCGCTTGATTCTCGAGAGGTTCGACACCACCCGGCCCGTGGCGGACCTGATGGCCGGGCACATGCCCCAGGTGCTGACGTCACCGACCGCAGTGATGACGGGAACCTGGAATCGCCGGTAGCGTCGGCCCGGTTTCTCGAGAGAAACCACGGTTGCATGGTGATAGCACGAGCGCTCTGACCGTGGGACGGGCAGAGCGCTCGTACGTTTTCCAGATTGTCTCTAGAACAGCTTTTCGATCGTGTACTGCACGCCCGCGATGATGTACCAATCGGTCTCGAGCTGCGGCCCATCGAGTTTCTGATACACGGGAACGAGCCCTTCCACGGCCAAGCGGAGCCCATGCAGCGGGCCCTTCGAGATGGACGTGTTGATGCCGATCCCGATGTCACCAGAGGTCCCGGCCCGCAGGTTCGGATCGGCGGTGGGGACGAACGCCGCGGCCGGCGTCGGCCCGCCCGGTGTCATGACCGGGTCGGTCAGCTTGCTGTCGACGCCGGTGATGTTGTCCACCCGACGGCCCTGGGCCCTGAGGGAGGCACTCAACCAGGACGCGAACTTCACCGCGCCCCACCCGGTGAGCCAGTACTTGTTGCCCAGGCGGTAGCCATTGTCGTTGGTTCCGGTGCGGAACCGTCCGCCACCCTGGGCCCCCCACGACCAGCCGTGGACCTGGCCCTGATAGGTAAGAGCGGCGTCGATGTCCCAGGTGCCCGACCCCGTCTGCATGGGGTAGGGGAGCTGTGTGGTGTTGGGAGCACTCAGCGGCGTCACATCCTGCTGGTTGATCGAGCCGGTGGGGATGCTGACCCCCAGCTGGCCCATGAGGAACTGGCGGTCCCAGGTGGCGATGTCGAACAGCCCCGAGAGTCCCAGGTCGCCCACGGCGCCGGAGGACGTGGTGAACGTGCCGCCCGCGCGTGTCAGGTGGTCCATCGAAGAGGACAGATAGGGGAGGCTCGCCATGATGGTGACGCCACTCGTGGCCCCGTACATCAGGCCGAACATGTGCATCTTCATTGGCATGCTCGTCGGGGTCACGTTGTAGCCGTACGGCCCGGTGGGGGACACGACGTCCCGGTCGGCGATCTTGCTGGTCCCGTCACGGCTGCCTTCCATGCTCATGTACATGAACCGATAGGACAGCATCAACTCATTGGCTTCATGCTTGTGGTCGCCCATGACGCCGATCGGGGCATGGCCGTCTGGCCGCGAGGACGTCCACTGCGCCTGGGCCGTCGTGGCGACGGCGCTCGCCGCGACGAGAATCGAAACAAATTTTCGCATGCACTACCTCACTCGATACGCGCGGACCCCGTCCTGGCGGGCCGTGCAGAAGGTCTGAGCGGCGCGGCCCCAATGGCCGGCCGGATGTCAGAGGGTGATCGAGGTCGGTCGCGGCGGTGCGTTGGGCCAGGGGAGGCGATACCGCAGGGGCGTCGCGATCCGCTGGAGTTCGGTCTGGGTGGGTTGGGTGAGGGGACCGGGGACGTCCAGGGCCACGGCCGCCGAGGCCACCCCGGGAACGTCCCCGGTCGAGGTGCAGCAGTGTCCCAGGCATTCACACGATTCGACCGGGGCGTGGTCGGACCCTTGTTGGTGATGCTCGATCGGGGGCGCGTCCGAAGCCTGGGGACAACGATGCCGACTCTCCGTGACCAGGGACAGGGAGAGCGTCAGGGCGGCGAGGGCCGAGAGGGCGGGTCGAATCCAGGACGTGTTCAGCATCGATTGTCGGGTGCGCCGAGGCCACGTAGAGGCGGCGTCTTGGGGACGCAACCTGTGACGCGCCGGGCGCCTTGTTGTCCAACGACCAAACGCGTGCGGTGGTTTCAGCGGGTCGCGACCCCCGGTGCCAGCAGCCCGACGACGCTGTCCAGGGTCCCGTCGTTTGGAGCCGGCGTCACGCGGAGGATGGCGGCCATCATCTCGTACAGATGGACGTTGGCGACGGTCCCGGTACGCACGCCGCGACGAAAGCTGGGGCCGGCCGCGACCAGGAGCCCGTGCATGGCTGACACGGCCGGGTCGTACCCGTGAGTGGCGGCCCCATCGAAGGCATCGGGACGTTCGGCCAGATAGCTCCGCGTGGTGATGACCCAGCCCGGATCCGCGACGGCCAGGAGGGGGGCAATCCGCCGGTGGTTTCGGTAGCCCAGGCGAAGGGGCACGGAGTCCTTGCGGTACACGGTGAGGTGGTCGTGATCGCCCAGCTGTCGGCGCACGAGATCTTCCTTTCCCGGATCGGGCCAGAGGGCCGCGACGGGGTTCCAATCGGAAACGGTCACGTCGTCGAGGTCGATCAGGTCGTCGAGCAAGATGACCCGCTCCCGCGAGGTGTCCGTCATGCCGTGGTCCGATACCACGATGATGTCGATTGCGTCGAGCAGGCGGCGGTCCGCCAGGCCCGCGATGAGGTCGGCCAGGGCTCGATCGACGACCGCGATGGCGCTGTCCAGTTGCGGGGACGTCGTGCCATGGTCGTGCCCCTGGTCGTCGGTCTCGTGGAAGTACAGCGTCAGGAACGTTGGTCGTTCGTCCGTGGGTCGATCCAGCTGTTGCAGGATCTCCTGCACCAGGGCAGACGGGGGGTCGTCGAAGACGAAGGGGCGCCAGTACCACGGCCGGTGCCCCAGGATGGCCGCTTCCGATCCGGGCCAGAAGAGTGGGGCGGTCCGCTGCCCGGCGCGTTCGGCGGTCACCCAGATCGGCTCACCGCCGTACCAGCGTGCGTCGCCCACCGCGGCCCGGTCGGCCATCCCGTACCGGGCATCCAGGTCCGGATCGTACATGTTGTTGGCGACGATGCCGTGGTGTTCTGCCGTAAGGCCCGTGACGATGGCATAGTGATTGGGGAAGGTCTTGGTCGGGAAGATCGGGATGAGGCCCTCGGCGCGGACACCTCGTGCGGCCAGGGCCCTGATCGTCGTGGCCGGCCGGCGATCGACATAATCAAATCGGAATCCGTCCAGCGAGATCAGGATGACCGTCGGTCGGACGGCATCGCGGCCTGGCGCGCATGCGAGGCCCGAGCTGGCGATGAAGAGGGCCAGGAGGGCGCCGTGACCGGGGCGACCGGTCATTACGAGACGGGGGCGTCCCATGGGACGCCCCCGTCGAAGTGCAGGTTCCCCGGTGCGGCTAGAGGGCCTTGGAAACATTCTCGGCAGCGGGGCCCTTCTCGCCGTCGACAAGGTCGAACTCGACCTTGTCTCCCTCGGCCAGCGACCGGAATCCGTCGACCTGGATGGCGGAGTGATGCACGAAACAGTCTCGTGACCCGTCCTCCGGCGTGATGAAACCGAACCCCTTGGCATCATTGAACCACTTTACCGTACCACTGACACGCATGCTGGACTCCTGTTGTGCTGTGATCGGGGAGCGTCCTCGGCCAGGGCGCGCCCCTGTCTCTCGCGGCCATGTTCCGCGACGAACTCGTGGCGTCGAATCCGATGATCAGGACGGTCGTCGTGGACGAAGACGACTCGCGAGGGTCCCATGGTGGGGGCCTCGGGGCCGGCGGCGCTGACGACGTGTCGGAGAGTCTCGGAAAGGTCCATTTATACGGCGCCCCAACGTACTGCGCACCGCCGGAGCTGTCAATCACATCGCCGGAAAGCCGAGCAAGGCCTGCCACTGTTGTAATCGACGAAGGGATAGTACTGTAGGGCGTTGTACAGACCAACCGCGTTGAGCCCCGAGCCAAGGTGGGTCACCTGACAGTTCCTTCGCACATCCTGCCCCCAGGTTCGGTGTCCCGTCTCCGTGGCATTCTTCGGGTGACGGCGATGGTCCTGGTGCTGTTGTTCCTGTTCCTCGTCGGCATCAAGGGGCTGGGAGACGGTTTCAAGCTTCTGGGGCGGGACGTCACCGACACGTTCTTCCGGGCGACCGATAATCCGTTCGTCGCCTTGATGGTCGGCATTCTCGCCACGACGCTGGTGCAGAGTTCTTCGGTATCCACCAGCATGATCGTCGGCCTCGTCGCCAGCCCCGAAAATCCGCTGCCCATCGCCAACGCCATCCCGATGATCATGGGGGCCAATATCGGGACGACCGTCACCAACACCATCGTGTCCATCGCCCACATGGGTCGACGCGAAGATTTCCGGCGTGCGTTCGCGGTGGCGACCTGCCACGACTTCTTCAATTACATGGCGGTGGCCATCTTTCTGCCGCTCGAGCTGGCCACAGGGTATCTCCAGCGCGCGTCCGCGGCGCTGGTAGGCCGTCTCGGCAACGTCTCGGGCGTGGATTATGACAGCCCCATCAAGGGGGCGGTCAAGACGGCCCTGGGCCCGGTAAAGGAAATGGTGGAGGCGCTGATCGCCAGTGGCCAGGGACAGGGGGTGGCGCTGATCGTGTTCAGCGGCGGGCTCATCTTCACGACGCTGTACTTCCTGGTCCGCGTCATGCGTAGCGCCGTCGCGACGCGCGTCGAGGTGTACATCAATCGATTCCTGGGCGGCAGCGTCGGTCTCGGGATCGTCGTGGGAATTTTCGTCACGGTCATGGTGCAGTCCAGCAGCATTACCACGGCCCTCCTCGTCCCGCTGGCGGGCGCCGGCCTCCTCACGACCGCTCAGGCGTTCCCGATTACGGTTGGCGCCAACATCGGAACCACCGTCACGGCGTTGCTTGCCTCCCTGGCGGTGTCGGGGGCCAATGCCGCCGCCGGGCTGCAGATCGCGTTGGTGCACCTGCTCTTCAACCTGAGCGCAACGCTAACGATCTTTCCCATCAAGGCGGTCCGCTACCTGCCGATTCGGGCTGCGGAAACCCTGGCGCGCGTGGCCACGCGTTCGAGGCCGTTCGCCATCGTGTACATCATCCTTTTGTTCTACGGTCTCCCGGCACTGATGGCGTATTTCAGCCGGTGAACCACTCACGCACCGAGGCTTCCCATGCTCCGTGAACTCATGAGCATCTTCCGGTCGAATGATCCGCTCACCCTCATGGGAGAGGATTTCGCCCGCATGCTCACTATCACGCACGAGATGACGCTGGCGTCCGGAGAAATGTATTTCGGCGATCGAACATCTTCGGATGTGCGCACAAGCCTCTACAAGCAGGACGTCGAAGTGAACCGACTCGAGCGGTCGGTTCGGAAGCAGGTCGCCGCGCACTTGGCGATCCATGCCAACCGGCGGGATCTCCCGTTTTGCCTGTTTCTGGTCGGCCTGGTCAAGGACGTGGAGCGCATCGGTGACTATGCCAAGAACATCTCCGAGGTCGGCGATTTCTATCCAGGGCCGCTGCCGGACGATCCCGTGGTCGAAGAACTCATGGAGATCCGGCACGGCGTCGAGGAGATGTTCGAGTCCGCCGCCCACATCTTCACCACGGAGGACCGGGAACAGGCCATCAGTCACATCAACAACGGGCGCAACCTGGCCCACCGGGCAGATGCCCTCATCGTCCGGATTGCTCACGGCGAGTATTCGTCCGGTGTGACGGCGGCTCTGGTCTTGGGTGCACGTTACTACAAACGGATCGGCGGCCATGTGCTCAACGTGCTGTCGAGCGTGGTGATGCCGCTCCACAAGGTGGACTTCTTCGATGAGGATGAAATCCTGGGCGAGGACCACGCGGCCCGGGACGACTAGAAGTTGGTTCGTGCCTGGGGCACCCGTCCCACGGCGCCGACGATGGTGGCGATGACCGGTGGCGTACCGTCCGACGCCACCTGCCATACCTGACGCTGGGCCTGGACCCAGGCGGCCCGACGGGTGAACTCCGTGGCCAGCGCCAGACTCTGAAACGCGACGATGGGCCCACGCACCGTGACGGCGCCTTCCGCAGCACCCAACAACCCGTACAGGGTGTCCACGGTCGCAAACAGACTGTCCGTCAGCGCCGCCAATCTGGCCGGCTCCCGAAGTGAAAACTCCTCCGGCGCCATCCCGGCGTCGATCTGAACCTCTTCGGCGCGATAGACGGCGACGAGCCCCTCCGCCGCCGCCGCGGTGCGGCGGGCCAGTTCCAGACTTTCGCTGGTGGCAAGACGGGACGGTGCGAACAACGAGTCGAAGTCGAGAAGCGCCAGGCCGTCCTGCAACCGCTGCCGCGCCGCTCGGTACCGGGCCTGGTAGTCGGCTCCATCCCCTGTCACCTCACCGCCAGGTCCCCGGAGCGCTTCTGCGAAGCGGGCCGTGGTGGGCGGTGATTCCATGCCTGCAACAGACGGTCCCGGGGCTCGCCCCTGGGTGCCGCCGAGGGCCAACCAGAGGAGCGTTACCAGCGCGCTCATCACGGCGGCCAGGGCAGACCGCGACCGAAGCCTGAATCCTCGGTTGGAGGTGGGAGCACCACTGCCGTCCTGCCCGTGCCGATGGTCCCTGGCTCCGTGTGAGTGAGGGGCCTTGGCCGTTGGTGGTCGAGTCGGCGGGCGCGTGACCTGTGGTGCCGTGGGGGGCACTGGACGAGGCGTGGCCTTCCGATTGGCCGGTCGGGGAGTGGAGGGTGTCGGGCGTGCCGAGTCTTCGGGCTTCTGCCGCCGAGGAGGCTTCCTGTTGACGTCCTCGTGAGACCGCGCGGGTTGCGCGGCGGCAGATCTCGTGGCGCGCTCGTGATGGGGCGCTCCGGGCGGACGACGTTTCCGGGCCACCGAGAAGTGGGGGTGTTGCTCGATCGGAAGCCAGGTGCCTGTCTTGGTATGAAACACCAGGGCCGTGCTGGTGACGATGCCGTTCTGGACGCCCACCGCCAGTTCATCGAGGGACCGGTACAGCGCTTCTTCCCCGGAGGGCAACTGAATGCGGTACATGCTCCGGGACAAAGCAGGAAGCATACCCTTCCCCAAAGCCTTGCCAAACAAGGCGTTAGGGACGGTGCACCCGGTCCGTCCTGCAGACTCCTGCAGGCGAACCGGCCGACGACCGCTGTTCCGGCCGCGGCGGCAACACGCAAAGTCTTGCGACTGAACGGGATGCCCTTCAGGTGAGGGCGGTGCCGAAAACTGCGCCTGTCCAATTTCCGGGTCGCTCGGCCCGTCGTCATGACGCGAGGCCCACGATGGGGGCCGACCTGCTGGATCGGCGAGCCACCCAGGATCGGGATATAATGAAGACCATTGCAGTGTGATCGGCGATGTATCTGAAGTTGGGCCCGCGTTCCTGAACGGAAGGTGTCGTGAAGAAGAAGTCGTTGCTGAGGCGGTCCTGGTTCGTTCCCGCGGTCATCGTCACCCTCGTGGGGGTCGTTGGCTGGTGGGCGCAATCCACCGTCGAAGGGGCCGTCAAGGATCGACTCGAGAATGAGTTGCGGACACTGCTCGACGTTCAGGTGTCCGCGCTCAGGATGTGGATCGATATCGAGAAGACGGCGGCGGAACGATTCGCCGTAGATCCCAGGATCCATGAACGGGCCGTGAGCCTGATGGGGCTTGCGGCTGATCCGGGGGCCGGTGTGGAACGAATCCTGGTGAGCCCCGAGCTGCGTGCCTTTCGGGACGTCGTGGAGCAGGCCTCGCTGCGGACGACCATCCGGGGCTACGGTCTCCTCGATTCGCAGGGCACCATCGTGGCTG
Source organism: Gemmatimonadota bacterium (assembly GCA_039587475.1). Classification (GTDB taxonomy): domain Bacteria; phylum Gemmatimonadota; class Gemmatimonadetes; order Gemmatimonadales; family GWC2-71-9; genus N074bin45. The sequence goes on from JBDHIK010000077.1 coordinate 7,681, forward strand.
CCGGGAACGACGTCGCCATCGGGCGCCGGGTCACAGGTGCCGTGGCCGGGTGGTTCGAACGGGTCTTGTCCGGCGAGACGGCGGTGTTCGGGCCGGTGGCCTATCCCATAGCGTCGGAGAATGGCCGACAACTGCTGGAGCCCTCGATGTTCGTCGCCGCACCGCTCCGCGATCATGGGGGAGAGGTGATTGCCGCGTTCGCCATGCGCTACTCCCCCGCAGACGAATTCAGCGAAATCCTGCGGATGGCTCAACTGGGTGCGTCCGGTGAGACATACGCCTTCAACGCCGACGGCGTGATGATCACCGAGAGCCGGTTTGGAGATCAACTCAGGACCGTGGGGCTGATCCCGGACTCCACCGGCGCCAGCACCGTCCTGACGGTGGATCTGCGCAATCCTGGCGGCAACCTCCTCGAGGGCCACGTCACCGAGATCGCCCGGACAGCCCTCCCCTTCACCCAGATGGCTGCCGATGCTCTCAGTGGGCGGGATGGCGTGGATGTCGACGGTTATTCCGACTATCGGGGTGTTCTGGTCGTCGGGGCATGGCGTTGGCTGGATGACTACGGGATCGGTGTGGCGACGGAGGTCGATGTCCGGGAGGCGTATCAAACGCTCTACGTGGTGCGGCAGGGGTTCTGGGCTCTGGTGGCGCTGCTCATGCTGGGAGCCGGCGGGGCGTTTTTCTACACGTTCCTGTTCGAGTCGCTCTCCACGAAGGTCCGCAAGGCCGAACGTCTGGGCCAGTACACGCTCGAGGAGAAGATCGGCGAGGGCGGGATGGGTTCGGTCTATCGCGCCAGTCATGCCATGCTGCGCCGGCCCACGGCGATCAAGCTGATTCGGGAAGGGCAGGTCAAGAAGGAGACGTTGCTCCGGTTCGAACGCGAGGTCCAGCTCACCGCCCAGCTCTCGAACCCGAACACCGTGGCCATCTACGATTTCGGCCGCACCCCGGAGGGCGTCTTCTACTACGCAATGGAATATCTGCCAGGCATTGCGCTCGACAACCTCGTGAAGAACGATGGCCCCCAGCCCGAACACCGCGTGGTCCACATTCTTCGCCAGATCTGCTCGTCGCTGGCCGAAGCCCACGCCCGGGGCATGATCCATCGGGACATCAAGCCAGCCAACATCATGCTGCTGGAGCGTGGTGGCATGTACGACGTCATCAAGGTGCTGGACTTCGGCCTGGTCAAGGACATCAACCAGAGCGACGAGAAGGTCACCGCGCTGAACACGGTCCCGGGGACCCCTCATTTCCTGGCGCCGGAGGCCATCAAGACTCCCGATGCCATCGATGCCCGCTCCGATCTGTACGCGGTCGGTGCCGTGGGCTACTTCCTCCTCACCGGTTCGTTCGTCTTCTCAGGGACGACCGCCATCGAGGTACTGGGCCGGCACGTCAACGAGAGCCCGGAGGCGCCTTCGGAACGTCTGGGCCGATCAATCGATCCGTACCTCGAACGCCTGATCGTGCAGTGTCTCGCCAAGGATCCCAACGACCGTCTGGCGGACGCCGGGGCTCTGTTCCGGGCCCTGGCCTCAGGGTTCCAGTCACCGATCGGGGAGTGGACCCAACAAGATGCGTCCCGTTGGTGGGCCAGTTCCGCCGCCGGGTGTCGAGCGCCGGAGTGTCTGGACTCTGGTTCCATGGCCCCGACGCTCGATGTCGGAGTCCTGGAGCGAGTTCCCAGCAGTAGCTGACCGTCGGCCTCCCTTGCGCGAGACCTCATCCCGGCGTCCCTTTATGGCCATGGCTTGCGGTAGGAGTACCCGTCAGTGACCCGCGATCGCGTCGTGGCTCGGGAGTCGGCGACCGGCGTCCCCCGCACGCCGGTGGTGCTCGGGGCGGGGCTTCCGACGGATCTCCTGTCGCAATCCTGCAAGCGCGTGGGCATCGCAGCCACGGTGTTCGCGTTGCTCTGGTTGACCGGGATCATCATCAACCTCGTCGGGCACCGGTTCTTCCTCAATGCCATGCCTCCCTACATGCGGGAGCACTGGCCCTCACCAGGCTTGTACTTCGCCCTGCTCGGGGTGGTGCTGTCCCTGGTGATGTTGGTGCTGGCTGCACGCCTGTCCCAGCGTCCCGTGTTGCTGCTCGACCTGGGCCTCGTGTTTCTGGTGCTGACCGCCGCGATCATTGGGGTGTGGAACCAGTGGGTGCCTCTCGAAGGGCTCACCGGACCGCAGATCTCGTGGATCTGTATCGTGATCCTCGTGTACCCGACCATCGCTCCCAACACCCCCCACAAGATCCTGGCCGCCGGCCTGACGGCCGCGTCGATGGATCCGCTCGGCGTGCTCGTCGCTTCTGCGAGAGGGGTGGCGGTCGAGGCCACAGGGTTCGAGATGTTTGCTGCCTTCTGGCCGAACTACCTGTGTGCCGCGCTCGCCGTGGTGCCGGCCAGGATCATCTCCGGCCTCGGGATGCACATCCGGCGCGCGAGGGAACTGGGGAGCTATCGCCTGGGAGAACTGCTTGGAAAGGGAGGCATGGGAGAGGTCTACCGCGCGACGCACCGGCTGCTGGCCAGGCCCGCCGCGGTGAAGCTCATCCGGCCGGATCTCCTGGGAGATTCCCGCGAGGCCCAGATCACGCTCAGTCGCTTCCGTCGGGAGGCAGAAGTCGTCGCTACCCTCCGCTCACCGCACACGATTGAACTGTATGATTTCGGGGTCACCGATCAGGGCGAGTTCTACTTGGTGACGGAACTGCTGGAGGGTCTCGACCTGGAGTCCCTGGTGGACCGCTTCGGCCCGCTCCCGGCCGAACGGGTCGTCCATCTGGCCATGCAGGCGTGTGCGTCACTGGAGGAGGCCCATCGACGCGGCATCATTCATCGGGACGTCAAGCCGTCCAACATCCATACCTGCCGGCTCGGGCTGGAGGTGGATTTCGCCAAGGTGCTGGATTTTGGATTGGTGAAGGCCGAGCGCGTCCCAGGGCGCGACCTGACCCAACTGACGTCTCCGGAGCTGACCACCGGCACGCCGGCCTTCATGGCGCCGGAGATGATCGAACCGGGCGGCACCGTCGATGCCCGCCTCGACATTTACGCCATGGGGTGTGTGCTCTACTGGATGTTGACCGGGCGCCTGGTCTTCGACGCGGTCAATGCGGTGTCCATGATGTTGAAACACCTGAAGGACAAACCTGCTCCACCCTCGGCGCGAAGCGAAGAGCCCGTGCCGAAGGAACTCGATGCCGTCGTCATGGATTGTCTGGCCAAGCGCCCCGAGGATCGTCCGGCTGACGCGGCCGCGCTTCTCGACCGCCTGCGCGACGTTCCCCTGGAAGTGCCGTGGACCGCAGCGCGGGCGATGGAATGGTGGGAGACGCACCTGCCGGCGCCGGCCATCGACAGCCCCACTTCGGGGACCCCGGGGCAGGTGTTTGCCGATGTCTGACACCCTATCGAATAAGGAAGAGCTCATGTTCTCGTTCCGCCGAACGTTGTTGGGACTCGTGTTCGTGGTGGTCCTGGCCGGACCGGGCCGGCCCAGCGGTCTTCAGGCCCAATCGCTGTCGCAATTGAGCCAGTCCTTCGAGAGTCTCACGCAGCAGGTTCTGCCGGGGGTCGTTCAGGTCTTCACCGTCGGGTACGGCGTGACGGGTCCCCGGGCGGGCGCGGTGCTGGCCCTGGGAGAGCGAACCGGGTCGGGGGTCATGATCTCGGCAGACGGGTTTGTGGTGACGAACGCTCACGTGGTCGAGGGGGCTCGCCAGATCGAGGTGTTGCTCTCCGAGCCGGCCGTGCAGGAGGCCAGTAGCCGGTCGATCGTCAAGCCGGTCGGAAAGCGCCTGACGGGTGTGCTGGTGGGGGTCGATATCGAGACGGACCTTGCCGTGCTGAAGGTGGAGGGAACGCATCCGTTCCTGCCTCTCGGGGACTCTGATGAGCTCCGTGCCGGTGAGATCGTCCTGGCGTTCGGGGCGCCGCGTGGCTTGCAGAACTCCGTGACCATGGGAGTCGTGAGCGCCGTCGGCCGGCAACTGAGTCCGGACAGTCGGATGGTCTACATCCAGACGGACGCTCCGGTCAACCCGGGCAACAGCGGAGGGCCCCTGATCAACACGGAAGGCCAGGTGGTCGGGATCAACACGCTGATCCTGTCGCAATCCGGTGGCAGCGAGGGGTTGGGGTTTGCCGCGCCGAGCAACATCGTCAAGTACGTCACGGACCAGATCCGTCAGCATGGACGGGTGCACCGTGGCCAAATCGGCGTCTTCGCGCAGACCATTACGCCGACCATGGCCGAGGGGCTTCGTCTGGTGAACGAATGGGGCGTGATCATCGCGGACGTCTTCGAAGGCGGCCCGGCTCACCGGGCGGGCGTTCAGCCCGGAGACATCGTCGTGTCGTTGAACGGGAAGCCGATGGAGAATGGACGTCAATTCGACGTCAACCTGTACGGCATGCCGATCGGGCAACCGGTGTCGCTCGAGATCAGGCGTGGCCTGGAACGTCGTACGGTGAGCGTTCCGGTGGTTGAACGGTCGGATGACCCTGCCCGGCTGGCCGACCTGGTGACCGGTGACGATCACGAGATCGCCCGGCTGGGGGTGCTGGTGGTCAAACTCGACCGTAACCTGGCGGCGGCACTACCGTGGTTACGGGATCCGCAAGGGTTGGTGGTGGCGGCGCAGGCGCCCGGAGCTGCGCGCCGGAGCGACGGACTGATCCCCGGGGATGTGATCTACTCTCTCAATGGTGAGGAAGCCCGGACCATTGGCGGACTCCGTTCGGCGGTGGCGGGGCTCCAGAGTGGTGAGGCGGCCGTCTTCCACGTCAACCGGCAAGGCCGCCGGTACTACGTGGCGTTCAACATGGAATGAGAGACCGTGAGCGAAACCATGAGTGACCGCGTGAGGCTGCAGTGCCGGGCGCGATGAAGAACGGAACCACCGGCTCTCCGCTTGATCGAGTCATGCGGCTGTTCAGCGACGTGCGCGCCGGCGAGGGTGCACAGGCGCTGTTGCTGGCGCTCAACGTGTTCCTGATTCTCACCGCGTATTACGTGCTGAAGCCACTCCGAGAGGCCATGGTGCTGGATCAGTACTCGCCGGAAGTGAAGGCGTACCTCTCGGCCGGGATCGCGGTGCTGCTGGTCCCCGTGGTGTCGGTGTACGGCCGGCTGGCCGACCGGTTTCCGCGCAAGCGTCTGATCAACGTCGTGACCCTGTTCTTCGCGGCTTGCCTGGTCCTGTTCTTCGTCGCCGGTCAGAGCGGCGTTGCCCTCGCGATCCCCTTCTACCTGTGGATCGGCA
>JBDHIK010000078.1:0-12890 GCA_039587475.1 Gemmatimonadota bacterium
ATCGTCCCCGAGGCCAACGCCCAGCTCCGCAGCGACCTCGCGTTCCATCGATACGGCATAGACCCGTTCGCCCGATTCACGATCTTCCGGCCTGACCTCAGGCCACCAGTTGCCTTCGAGCAGCACTTCCGACGTCGTCATCGAATCCCGGTAGGTGGACCGGTACTCCCGGCGGAAGGCCCAACTGGTCATGTCCGGGATGGTGTCTCCCGAAACCGTATCTCGTTGGGCGCCCTGTAGCACGGGACGGCCCTTCACCGATCGGACTCGCATGGGGACGAGGGGTACCGAGGTCTGCAGGGGATAGCCCACGCTGTCCAATGTCTGGGCGATGGCCTCCGCCTGGTTGGGCTGGATGTCGATCATGACCAGGTTGGGTCGGTTCTCTCCTGTGTCGAACCGTAGCTGGCGGAGGAGGTTCGCCTGAACCAGGAACAGCGTGCTCAACAGAAACGTGCCGAAACCGAGTGCCAGCACGAGCGACACGGTCTGGTTGGCTGGACGATACAGGTTGGCGAGCCCCTGTCGGTAGACGTACGGCCAGCGCCGGGGAAAGAACCGCCGGATCGTTCTGGTGAGCAGAAACGCGCTGACCCACAGGACCAGAAGTGTGACGCCGATGCCGACCGCGAAGCCGAGGCCCTCCTCTCGCGAGGGAGCCTGTTGGATCGAAAGGAACACCAGGCTGGCCGCGAGGGCTACAGCGACGAGCCAGCGCCACGGGTCGCGTCGGGCCGTCGGTTCACGATGGTACAGCGCCCGGAGGGCCGCCAGCGGGGTTACGCGCCGCACGCCGATGAGGGGCAGAATGGCGAATGCGGAGGCGACCCAGAGACCGGTGAGCAGGCCGGTGGCCACGGCCCCAGGCGCCGGACGGATGACGACGTCGACCGGCAACCAGTCCCCCACGACGAGCGGGATGAAGTGCTGAATGCCCAGTCCCAGCACGGTGCCCAGGACACTGCCGAACAGACCGATTCCCACGGCCTGAGCCAGGTAGATGGCGAATACCTGCCGTGAGGTGGCACCCAGGCAGCGCAAGACGGCGATGGTCTCGCGCTTCTGCTTGATGAACACGTTGACCGCGCTGGCCACCCCGAGCCCGCCTAGCAGAATGGCGATCAGGGCGACCAGCCCGAGGTAGCGACCCAGTTGGTCGAGGTCCTGCAGCATGTCCTCACGGTCGCGTTTGGCCGTCCAGATCCTGATGCGATCCGGACGCAGGGTGGGGCCATACGCGTCGGCGACGGCTTCGGCCGACGCTTCGTCCAGCAGCCGCAGGTAGGCCCGGTACGACACCCTGGAGCCGAAAGCAATCAGCTTGGTTTCGTCCAACCAGGTGGCGGCGATGAACAGCCGTGGAGCAAACGCGGACTGAACGCCGGCGGCGCCGGGGATGTCTTCGATGGCGGCGATGATCTCGAATCGGCCTTCACCCAACTCCATGGTGTCGCCGACCACGGCACCGAGGCTGGTCATCAGCGACGGGTCCAGGATGGCGTAGCGGCCTGTTTGCAGCCGGTCCCACTGGTCGGCGGGGGCGGTCGTGATCCGGCCGTAAAACGGGTACGGGCCGTCGACGGCGTTGACGCGGGAGAATCTGGTGCCGCCGGTCCGGGGCACGAACGCCATCCCGTCGAAGTCGATCCGGTGCGCTACCAGATCGTCCGCCGTCAGGTCACACTCACCCTGTTGGCACAGACCGGCTAGTGTGGCGTCCGTCAGGGAATCGATGAGGGAGACCACCGACCCGGGGAGCTCGGTCCTGGCCGAGAACCGGATGTCGGCGCCCAGGAGCGCCCGACCCTGGCTGTCGATGGCATCGAGCAGATTGCGAGTAAAGGAATTGATGGCGACCAGGGCCGCGACCCCGATGGCGACGGCGGCCACGAGGAGCGACAGGCGCCGTCGTGCGGCCCGGCTTTCCCGCCACGCCATGCTGAAAAGGAATCCCGCCTTCACGACGCGGTGTCTTCCACGATGGCGCCGTCTCGCAGCCGGATGGTGCGTGTGGCACGCGCGGCCAATTCGGGATCATGCGTCACCAGGACGAGTGTGGTCCCATTCGTCTGGTTCATGTCCACCATCAGGTCGATGATGGTGTGGCCCGTCGTGGCATCGAGGTTCCCCGTCGGTTCGTCGGCGAACAGCACCTTGGGGTCGTTCGTGAACGCCCGCGCGAGCGCCACCCGCTGTTGCTCTCCACCCGACAACTGGCTGGGGTAGTGGTGCCCTCGATCGCCGAGCCCGACATGGGTGAGCAACGATCTGGCCTTGTCTTCCGAGTCCTCTCCACGGAGTTCGAGGGGGACCTGGATGTTCTCCACGGCGGTCAGGGTGGGGATGAGCTGGAACGACTGAAAGACGAACCCGACCTTCTCTCCTCGGAGCGTCGCGCGGGCGTCCTCGCCCAGCCGGCTCAGGTCCTGACCATCGAGGATGACCCGTCCGCTGGACGGCAGGTCGAGCCCGGCGAGGAGTCCCAGCAACGTGCTCTTGCCGCTCCCGGACGGTCCCACGATGGCGATGAAGTCCCCGTCAGCCACCGAGAACGTGATATCTTTGAGGACCGTGAGCGGATGACCTCCGCTCACGTAGGTTCTGGTGAGTGACTCACACTGCAGCACGCAGGACTCCAATGAAGAAAGCGGGCCTTCTCTACGTAGCGATGGTGGCCGTTGTTGCAGCCGCCTTGGCCTGTGCCAATCCGGATACCGGGGCCCGGTCCGCACGGGACAGTAGCGACATCGTCTCGGCGGCGGAACCCGCCCGCGAGGACGCTCGTCCAGTCATCCTGTTCGTCGGAACGAGTCTCACCGCGGGTTACGGGCTCGATCCGTCGCTGGCGTACCCGGCGCTATTGCAGGACATGATCGACTCGGCAGGCCTGTCCTACCGCGTGCTGAACGCCGGGGTCTCCGGGCAGACGTCCGCTGGGACGCTGGCCGGCATGGATTGGCTGCTTCGTGGACCGGTGGCGGTGCTCGTGGTCGAGACCGGGGCCAACGACGGACTGCGCGGCATCGATCCTTCCGAACTCCGAAGCAACATCGAGCAGATCATCCAGCGGGCCCGTCGCCAAACGCCGGCGCCGGCCATCATCCTGACCGGGATGGAAGCGCCACCCAACCTGGGGCAGAACTACACCACCGCGTTCCGGAACGTGTATCGCGATGCCGCGGAGACCTACGATCTGGCGCTGGTGCCGTTCCTGCTCGAGGGGGTCGCCGGCGTGGACAGTCTCAATCAACCCGACGGCATTCATCCGACTGCGGCCGGGCAGCGGATCGTGGCGGACCATGTCTGGCAGGTGTTGGCGCCGCTGATCAGCCAATGACCACAAGGTCCACCTAGCGAAAGCCGTGAGCGCTCCCGGCGTCGACCCTGCCGCCCGTCAGCAGGACGACCGCCGTCCGGTGGCGATGGTCTCCGGCCCGAGCCATCGAGGCGAGGCCCGCGAGCCCCGCGGCCGCACTGAATTCCACCACGATCCCCGCTTCTCTTGCCAGGGCGACCTGCGCGCGGCCGATCTCGTCGTCCGTCACCGCCGTCATGGAGCCACCCGCGTGACCCATCTCCTTCAGGAGCCGTCGGGCGTTGCGAGGTTGCCGCACGTTGATGCTCGCGGCGTCGGTCTTACCCGTGTCGCTTCCCGGGCCACCGCGGAATCTGCGGACCATGGGCTGCATCGCCTCGGCCTGGACTCCCAGCAGCTCGGGAACCTCTGCGACGAGGCCGCACGTCTGGAGTTCACGAAACCCCTTGCCCAGGGCTGACAGCGTACATCCGTCGCCGACCGGTGCGACGACCACGTCCGGGGCCCGCCACGACAGCGCCTCAGCGATTTCGAACGCCGCCGTCTTCTTCCCTTCCACCAGAAACGGATTGAAGGCGCAGTTGCGGCTGTACCAGCCCTGGGCCTGCCCCATGGCCTCCGCTTCCTGGAAGGCGACGTCGTAGTCTCCCGCGGATACGTGGATGTCGGCACCGAAGTACCGCAGCCAGGACAACCGTTCCTGGGAAGCGTACCGGGGGACGAACACATGACAGGGAAGGCCTCGATGGGCGGCAAAGCCGGCCAGAGAGATGGCGGCGTTCCCGGCGGAGGCGCAGTACAGATCCGTCGTGCCCGCGGCGCCGGCCAATTGGACGGCAACCGCCGTTGCCCGGTCCTTGAGGCAACGGGTCGGGTTGCGGGTTTCGTCCTTGAGCAGGAGAGCCCCCAGCCCCAGACGTTCCGCCAATCGCGGTGCCGGAACCAGTGGCGTGTCTCCGACCGGGAGACCCGACCCGTCGTCGTCCACCGGCAGGAGCGACCGGAAGCGAAAGACCCCACGCCGGCTGCCGGCCAGGTCTGCGACCAGTCCCTCGGCGGCGAGGTCCGGACGGAAGACGACCTCGAGAATTCCCGGATCGTCCGTTTCCGTCCCCGGACCGCAGGACGGGCACAGGTACGCTGACGGATGGAAATCGACTTCATGTCCGCAACGCAAACAGCGGAGCGTCTCGATACGAGACGGCTCCGCTGTCCGAGCAGTACCGTGTTCCGTCGTCACACGCCGGCGTTCGCCTCCCGGTGCCGTCGTAGCACGTCTTCGACCTTGCGGTTGGCGCCGTAGACGGGCGATTCCCCGTGCTGTTGTCCGAAGTCGAGGATCTCGTCCAGAGAGGTGGCCACGCCGATGATGCGGTTCCGGATATCGTCCTCCGCTGTCTGGCCCCGGTGCATCATGCCGAAGGCGATGGCGCCACCGGCATTGACGACGTAGTCCGGCGCGTACAGGATGCCACGCTCGTGCAGCCGGTCGGCGTCCTCCGGGGTCTCCAACTGATTGTTGGCCGACCCCGCCACGGCCTTGCATCGCAGCCGTGGGATCGTCTCACTGTTGAGGGTCGCCCCGAGGGCGCACGGGGCCAGGATGTCGCATTCGGTGTCCGGCACCAATTCGTTCGACACGACGGTTGCACCGATCTCTTCCGCGATGGCACCCACCTTCTGGTCGTCGATGTCACTGAGGATCACGGTGGCGTTCGCTTCCTTGAGCATGGTGGCCAGCGGACGACCGACGCCGCCCACCCCCTGGATCAGGATGCTCCGTTTCGTCAGATCGTCCGTGCCGAACAGTTTGTTCGCCACCGTTCTGATACAGGCAAAGACGCCGAGGGCGGTGTAGGGGCCCGGGTCGACGTTGAAGTCACGCGATGCGTCGCCGACGAAGACCCACTTGGTTTCCTCGGCCAGAATGGTGAAGTCTTCGGGCGTCGTACCGAGATCCTGCCCCGTGCCGTATGAGCCGTTGAGCGCGTTCAGCACTCCACCCAGGCGACGGAACAACCCTTCGCGCTCGGCGCCTTCCAGCATGTGCGGCACGGCCAGCACGGTCTTGCCGCCACCGAAATCCATGTCTACCGCAGCCCACTTGTGGGTCATGCCCTTGGCCAGGCGCATGCCGTCCCGGAGGCCGTCGGCGGGGCTGGGGTAGACCTTCATCCTGCAGCCGCCGCACCCCATCCCCAGCGTGAGATCGTGGATGGCGATGAAGATCCAGGTGCCTGTCGGTGCGTCGAAGTGTGACACGACCGCCTGGCCGTCCCACGCCTTGATCAGGTTCTCAAGAGTCTGCGTCATGACCACCAAGAGCTGAATTGGGAGGAGCGTAGCCGGATCGCCGGCAACGCCGTCGGCAAGATATATCCTGCCGATGTGGCGAAAGCCAGCCCGGCCGGTGGGCCAGGCGACCGCCGAAAGGTAGCAGGAGACAGGACACCGGCCCAAGGGGTGGGCCGGGATTCACGGTGGGGCGGCGCCAGGCGCCCAGCTGCGGTACCGGTGCCTCCGCTTGCATTCTAACGTGTTGTGAATGAACCTGTTACCAGGTCGGGCCGACAACTCACCCTCGGCCGCCGGCCAGGCGGGCCGCTCCCGGTGAGCGTCTCAGCGTGGCCATGGCCCAGATGCCGGCCAGCGGGCCTGCAGTCAGGGCCAGGAAGACCCAACGCCATCCGGCGACTTCGGCCAGTGCGGGGACCAGGCGGATGGAGACCATGGTGATGAGAAACCCGGCGGTCGTCTGGGCTGTCAACTGGGTCCCCACGAACGCCCGATCGGCCAGTTCGCTCACGGCACTGCTGAACTGTGCCGAGTCGGCGACCACCGCAAAGCCCCACACCAGCGCGATGCCCGTCGCCAGGACGGGCCGGTGAAACGCCAGGCCGATGGCGGCCGCGCACGTGCCGCTGACGATCAGGCTGGTGATGGTGATCGTCGTCCGGCCCCAGCGGTCGGCCAGCCGGCCGGCGATGAGGCAGCCCACCCCTCCCACGGCGATGGCGCCGAATCCGGCGAACGCCGCCATCCGCTCGGCGGCGAAGCCGGCACTCCCGGCGCTGCGATAGACGACCGCCAGGTACACCGGGATCCAGGTCCACATGGCGTAGACCTCCCACATGTGCCCGAGGTAGCCGAAGTTGGCCAGCCGGAGCGATGGGTCGCGGAACGCGTCGGCCATCCGCGCCCACTCGAGTTTCCTGGCGGGCAGGTGGTAAGGACCAAGGCGGCCAAACAGGAGAGCGACGCCCCCGCCAACGGCCGCCACCAGCGATACGGTGTACATGAGAGGCGCCCACGCCTCGATCGGGCCGATGCCCCGCACCAGGTGTGGCAGTGCCGAACCCACCGTGAGCGCCCCGACCAGCAGGCCGAGCCCCAGGCCGCGGTCTTCCTTGGTCCAGGTCGCCATGATCTTCATGCCGACGGGATAGACGGCGGCCAGCGAGGCGCCCGTCAGAAACCGCAGGACCAATGCGGCATCGTAGCTCGCGAACAACGGGATGGCGGCGTTGCAAACCGCGCCGGTAAATGCCCCGGTGGCGAACACCAGGCGCGCTTGCCACCGATCCGCCAGGTTGGTCGATGCACTCAGCAGGCCGCCGACCACGAATCCGATCTGGACGGAGTTGGTCAACCAGGCTGACTGGGCGGCGCTGAGCTGCCATTCCCTCATCAACGCGGGTGCCACCGCCGCGGCGGAGAACCACAGGCTCATCGCCAAAAGCTCGGCCAGCGCGATGAGCGACAGGGTCCTCCATTTGTGTGACAAGGTCTTAGTTGGCCGTCGCGCTGAAGACCACCGTGCCCAGGCCTGCGACCGAGGCCTCGAAGGCATACGCCCCTGGGGTGCTGCCCAGGACGGCCGCGGTCATGGCGCGACCTGTGGCGTCCGTAGTCACCAACGGGTCCGTAACAGCGCCAAGGGGGTCGAGTGAACGGAACTGGACGGCGACCCCCGTGACCCCGAGCCCGTCCGCACCGTTCACCTGGACCGCCAGGGGTGCCTGGAGCGTCGCTCCAGGTCGATCGGCCTGTCCGTCTCCACCGATCTTGGCGATGGTTGCCGGTGGAGGGCTGAACGTCATCGAAGTCGCGCCCGAAACGCCGTTGGGTGTCCGCGCCGTGATCAGCACGACTCCCCGGCGCGTCGGTGCCCGGACCAGGCCGGCGCCATTCACCGTCGCCAGTGACGGGTCGTCGGTCGACCATGACACGTAGAAGAATGGCACCGGGGCGCCGACCGCATCGAATCCGTCTGCCCGCATCGTCGCCGAGTCACCGAACGTCAGGCCGGAGTCGATCGGTGACAGGACGACCGTGGCCACCTGCGTTCCAGGGCCCACGTAGGCCAGGGGGACCTGAACGATGGTGCCGACGGTGGTGAGGCCAACCGTGGCCGTGCGCTGGCCGGCGAAGAGCGGCTGCCCGCCGGCCAGAAGCTCCACCTGAATCAGCACGGAGTCCTGGTCGCTCTGGACCGGGACCCGGACGCGGAGCCGGATGGCTGTCGAGTCGGCTGGAAACGGCACGGTACTGTCGACCGCCACGGCGTCATTTGCCAGGGTGACGGTCACCCTGGCCCGGTCGAACACGATGCCGGCCAGCGCTCCGAACGCGCTCAGGTCGGGGAGTACCGGTTGCACGGACAGCGGCGCCGCGGTGGCGGGCGCCGTCTGCCGATCGCAGCCTCCGGCTGCCAGGGCGATCACGGTCGCCAGGGCGACTACATGGAGCGCCTTCGGCACGAGAGGCCGCCTCCGGTGTGTGGGATGTGGAGTCAGCGAGGGACTGTCGTGTATAGTGGGAATGCCGATCGTGGAGGTCAAGCGAGACCGGTGGACCGCAGATGAGAAATCACGGCGTGTCCTGCGCCTTCCTTACGGCCGCGAATCGCTCCCGTTGGCCCGAAGTGACCATGTCCTCCGCTACGATTCGTCGGGCAATCCGCGCCACGAACGAGTAGCCCATCGCATCGCTCGAGACCCAGCGTTGCCACTCGAGCGCGTCCAGGTGCGCCGTGACTTCCAGGCGATCGAGTTCGGCGGCGGCCGCCAGTTCGTCAACGGTCACGCGATCGCCGAGGGACGCGATGGCGGCCAGCAGCAACTGCGACTCCCGCGTCAGCTTGCGGTATCCCATCCGGATCGCGGAGCGAACGGCATCGGGCAGGTCGCCGGGCAGGGTGGTCTCGAGAGTGCGAAACTCTCGCGGCCAGGCGCTGGACTGTTCAGTCAGGTCGAGGCCCAGTGTGATCGCGTCCAGGATCTCGATGACCAGAAACGGGAGGCCGCCCGTATCACTGGCCAGGCGGCGCACGAGCCGGTCCGTGTCCTGCGGGCTGTAGTCCGGAAACGACCACCGGACCATGCGGCCCAGGTCGTCTACTCTCCACGGGCCCAGAGTGACCGCCGTGCCGTGAAGGTCTCGCCCGACGGAGGCTCGGGCTCGTTCGAGCGGTTCCTGGGCGAGGGTCGGTGAGGTCGTGACGGCCAACACGAACGGCTGGTCGCGCAGATCACGAAGCAGAGAGAGCAGGCCGGCGAGGGAGGCCTCATCGAGCCAGTGGATGTCGTCGATGGCCACGAGGAGTGGACCTTCGGCTGCGATGGCCCGGCACACGTCGGTCAACGCAGCCGGGAGAGCCATCGGTTCCCCGTGGTACTCGAGGTCCGGGAAGCGATCCGCCCACTCGGGAATCCGAGCGGTGAATGCGGACAAGGCGGCGCTGTTCGCACCGACGATGCCCGGAGCCGCGAGCAATGCGTCACGCGCCAGGTTGGCAATGCCACCCAGCGGTGCAATCCGGTCTCCCTCCACCGCCCGGAAACCGACGACGGTGGCTCCGTGGAGTTGGGCTCGGCTGGAGAATTCCTGAAGCAGGCGACTCTTGCCACTCCCGCCGTCACCATCGATCACCAGGAGGGCGGACCCGGCCCCGGCCCCGGCCCCGGCGACGGCATCATGCCATGAGTCGAGCAGCACCGCGAGTTCCTCCGCCCTACCGATCAGCGGCGCACGGCGCAGGCCGTCGTCCTCTGGAGTGCGGTCCTCGGGCGGTTCAACGGTCACCCGATCGGCTCTGATGCGCTCGGCCAGGGTCTCGATCTCCACCGACGGGGCGATGGCGAGTTCCTCCTGAAGTCTCGCCTTGAAGTCCCGATACCGGGACAATGCGCCGTTCCGGTCCCCCGAGAGCGCCAGGGATCGCATGAGCGACCCGATCCCTTGCTCCGACAGGGGATCCAGTGTCAAGGCTGTCTCCGCGGTGCCGGCGGCGCCGGAGAGGTCTCCACCCCTGGCCATGGCTTCGGCCTTGGCCAGGAGGGCCACTCCCTTCCGTTTTCTCCAGCCAGCACGCTCGGTCGAGAGCCAGGCGTCGAAATCAGGGCACCCCGGGATCTCGACGCCTTCGAGGAACTCCCCCCGGATCAGCGCGTCGGCATTCTGCCAGGCCTCGGCGGCCTCCAGGCGCTCGAACTCGGAGATGTCCGTGACGATACGTTCCTGGGTCAGGTGAACCCGGTCCCCGTTGGTGGCGACGAAGTCATCACCTCCGCTGCGCCGAAGCACACGCAAGGCTTCGTTCAGTGAGTGTCTCGCGGCTTGTTCCTGCTTGTCCCCCCACAGCAGCGCGGTCAGGTGACCTCGCGCGCGGCTCTGTTTCGGTGACATGGCGAGGTAGACGAGTAGCGCCAGGTGTTTGCGCCACAGGAGTTCCGGCGGAGCGGGTTCTCCGCCGACCGTGACCTCGACGGGTCCGAGGACACGGCACGCTACGGTCGGCATTCTGCTTCCTGCATCGAGTCTATTTCTGTGAGAAGGGAATCCAGCTGGGGTTCCGCCGCATCCCAGAGCTCCTCGACGCGCGCCAGGTGGCGGCAGGCCTCCGACACCCGTCCCAGGGTGACCAACGCCCGCGCGCGATGGACCCGCGCGTAGCTGCCGAGCATCCAGTCGATCTCCGCTGGCTGTACCGGACCCGTCGGCCACGGACCGAAGTCGCTGTTCTCGTACCACAGCCAGGTACGCTCCGCATCGTTCCACTGCCCCAGTTCCTGCAACCATTCTGCCCGACGCCAGTACAGTAATGCCCGGGCAAACGGATCGACGCCACGGCCCGCCGAATCGACGGCGGTGAATGCCTGCGACTGGGCGACAGCGGACTGGAGGTCGGTCCGTCCCAGGTCCAGAATGTCCAACACGTTTCCAAGAGCGCTGTCTCGAGGGTTCCTGGTGACGTGGTCCTCGAGCATACCACGCCACTCGCGGAACTCGGGGGTGTCGTTCCGATGCAGTGCGTCGAGGGCCAGCGCCCAGGCTGCCCGAGCACCATCCTGCCGGTCACGACTCAGGTTGGCGAGCGCCGTTCTGGCATCTCGTTGCTGATCCTCGGGAATGGCAATACCGAACGAGGGGAGCAGGAGGCGTGCCTCGCGCGCCAGAAGCTCCCCGTCGTTGGTCGGCGACCGGCTCGAGTCCATCCTGGCCAGCCCGTAGAGTGGCCGGCCGACCATGATCGAGGCCAGGCCCGCACCGAGCAGGGCGTCCCGTCGCTCATGGTCCTCGAAGCTGGGTTCCGTGGCGATCCAGTTCCCCAGCACGATGGCCGTCTGCGGGATGTCGAGTGAGGGCGCCAGTCGAAACAGCCGGGCGACCTGCACGGCCATCGGCCCTGTCGGGTTCTGGAACACTTCGTCCCGTCTGGGTCCAGCCAGGTCCGGGTGGAACCGCTCCAGGAAGGCCCAGGCGAACAGCTGGCCCGCATCGATGTCGTCCACTGAGGCCACGGTGCCGAGGCTCTGGCGTTGTTGCAGGGTCACCAGGGCGAGGGTGTCGAGCCCCAGGCGGATGGCCCCCCACAACGTCTGGTTGTAGGCCGGGGCCAGGAGCGTGTCGCGCGCCTGGGCCTCGGCCAGAGCCCGGAGGCTTTCCTGGAGGGGGCGGCCTGCCAGGGGTCCCCGGTGGAACAGTTCGTTGCCGCGATGCAGGGCGGCGTAGTAATCGCGTCCCGCGATGGTGGCGGCGCTGTCGTACAGCAGCAGTCGGGTTTCCAGTTGCGGCTCGAGTTCGGCGCGGATCAGAAGGTCGTCGAGCCGGGTGAACGTCGCGCCGTCGCTCAGGGTGGCCTGATAGAGCGAATCGAGATCGATCCGGGTGGGCCGCCGGCCCCACTGCCGGGCGTTGTACCGACGCCAGGCCGCGAGCGCAAACGTCGGGTCATGGCGCAGGGCCTCGCCGAAATGTCGTTCGGATTGCGACCACCGGTCCTGCTGGAAGGCGATCTCGCCACGAAACCACTCGCCCAATGCCTCGAGGTTGTTGGACGGCAGTTCCACGCGGTCGAGGAATTCCTCGAAGTAGAAGCGGACGACTTCGAGGGACGCCGAATCCACCAGCGATCTGGGAGACGGGTTCGACGACACGAAGCGATAGACGTGGCTGACCACCCCCACGGCGTCCACGTACGAGCCACTGAGTGCCCACCCGTCGTCTTCCGGTGTCAGCGTGCCGGTCAGAAAGCGCTGGGCGATCGGATCACCCGAGTCACCGCCCCGTCCCAGGGTGAGGTTCGGAATGGGCTGGAGTCGCTGCCGCACCAGGTCGGCCAGCAAGCGGCCGTCGACGGGCGCGGCCCCGATGACGTCGAAATCGTTGATGACGAGATCGACTTCCCCCAAATCCCGGGGGCGCGTCAAGAGAAACCACAGCACGAGAGCCAGGAGGGTCAGGGTCGCCGCCAACAGCGCCCGCCCCTTAGGGATGGCATAGTGGCGCGAGGGGTTCAGGGCCGCGCGGAAATCTTTGGCGCTGGCCCAGCGGTCCTTCGGGTCGTGTCGGAGTGCCTTGCGTAGCGGTCTCGCCAGTGGCCGCGGCACGGATACCCAGTTGCCGTCTGTGGAGTCGTGCGTCGCGCTCCACTTCGTGCCGGTGACGCATTCATACAGCACCATGCCGACAGCATAGAGGTCCGTCCGCGGTGTCACCGGGAGTCCGAGCCGCTGTTCCGGGGCCGCGTAGGCCGGCGTCATGGGGGCACGGCCCGGTTCGGTGGCGTCCGAGACGGTCGTGTCGACATGGGCGATGCCGAAGTCGACCAGGATGCTCCGACCGTCGACCAGGAAAATGTTGGACGGCTTGATGTCGCGATGGACCACGCCGAGATCGTGCACCGCACTGAGCGCTCTGAGGATATCGCGTGCGAGGCGAAGCACCTCGTCCGGGTCCATCGGGCCTCGCTCGAGACGCACCGCGACCGTCTCGCCGTCGATGAAATCCATCACATAGTAGTGGATCCCATCGGCGATATCTGCGTCGTGGATGTTGACGATGCTGGGATCGGACAGTTTGGCGAGGAGCCGCGCTTCACGCAGGAAGCGCGCTTCCATGGCAGCCGTGGCCAATTCGGGGCGGAGCACCTTGACCGCGACGCGACTTTGCAGCGTCGCGTGCCGGCCCTCGAACACGATCCCCATGCCCCCCTCCGCGATCTGCCGTTGGAGGACGTACTGGGGAGGCAAGGCCTGGGTCAGGCGCTCGAAGATGCTGGCCATCCGACTCC
>JBDHIK010000079.1:0-12820 GCA_039587475.1 Gemmatimonadota bacterium
GTCGATCGGTTGGACCGGCACGGTTCCCGACCCCGGCAGCAAGACCACCGGCCCCCCGGCCAGGGTGGCGAGGCCGGCGAGCACGGGACTGCCGGCGCCAAAGACCATGGTGGGGCGCACGATCACCCAGTCCATCGTGCTCTTCCGTACCGCCGCTTCCGCCTCGGCCTTGGCCCGGGCATAGGGGTAGTAGCGTTGATCGGGAAACTTTGCGGCGATGGAACTGACGAACAGGAAACGGGCGGCACCGGCCGCCTCGCTGTGTTCGAGGAGGCGCCGGGTCCCCTCCACGATGACGCGATGGTACTGCGCCTGACGGGCTTTCCCCGTCACGGCGGCCATGTGGAGCACGGTCGACGATGGTGGAATCTTCGCGGCAAAGCTGTCGGGGTGGAGCAGGTCCCCGGGGAGGTAGTGCCACCCGGGTCGAGCTGGGACGATGGCCTGGAGTGCGTCCGGGTTTCTGGTCAGAACGGTGACGGGGGATGTCTGTTCCGCCAGCCGTTCCAGGACCATGCGGCCGACGAAGCCACTCGCTCCCGTCAGGAAGAAGCCCGGCATGGCGAGGGCGCCGTCCGTGCGCTAGGAGGGGAGTCGGTTGGAAACGACGAGCTTCGGGCGGGCCCGGTATCCCAGAGCTTCGAGCCACAACTTCCAGCGCAGGCGGACGATGCCCTTGATGTCTTCCCAGGCCGTGCCGACGATCTTCACGCGACTGTCATCATCTTCGATCCACTGGACCGGCAGGTCCTTGATCTTGAAGCCGCGCTTCTCACCGAGGACCAGCAACTCGGTGTCGAAGAACCACGCCTGATCTTCGATCTCCGGCATGATCTCGTTCACGACCTGTCGGCTGACCGCCTTGAAGCCGCACTGGGCATCACTAAACGATGTTCGAAGCACGCCCTTGACCATCAGATTGTAGGCACGGGAGACAAGCTCGCGTTTGAAGCAGCGGACGGTCCGGGAGTCCTTCATCAGGCGGGATCCGGTCCCGAGGTCGTACCCTTCGTTGAGGATGGCGTCGATGAGCACCGGGAGTGCTTCGAGTTCCGTCGAGAGGTCCACATCCGTGTAGCACACGACGTCGGCGTCACTGTGACCCCAGGCGTGCCGCAGGGCCCGCCCCCGGCCTCGCTCCGTCAGTTGCAGGTACTGCACGTCGGGATAGGTCGCTTCCAGTTCACGACCAACGGTGTCGGTGCCGTCGTCAGAACCGTTGTCAACGATCAGGACCCTGAACCGGCAGGGCAGGTGCTCCGCCAGGTAGTGCCGAACCGTCCGCACACTTCCCGCCAACACATGGGCCTCGTTGAGGACCGGGATGACGATATCGACGGTCTGGTTTCGGGACTGCCCTTGTTCGGTCATCGGGTTGCTCCTCGGCGCAGCACGCGTGGTGCCGGCTGTGGCCCAGTTGCCACATCCGTGCTGCCCTGCCGACATCGGGGCGTGACGCCCCCGGGAATTGGTGTTCTAAGTAGTTGTTTTACAACGACTTGGGTGACTAGCAAGGTGCCGGTCACGCCCCCGATATCCAAGGTGCAATAACGGGACCAGTGGTCAACCGCCACCCGGCTGGTCTGACCGATCGGCGGCCAGTGGCCGCCACGGTGTTTCGATCCGCCAGATACCGACCACGACGATCGCTGCCATGGCCATCACGGCCAGGGCCGACACGCGGGGCCCGACTCCGTCGAGGTAGGACGCGGACATCTTGGACAACGTGGTCAGGGCAGGAAGTTGCACTCCCTCGAGATAGACTCGCGTGAGGGTGTCGAGGATGCTGCGTTCCTGTTCCTGGAACCGTCCCATGGCGAGGCCCCAGTTGATGACGAGCGAGACGAACGCCACGCTATAGCTGATGAGCCGAGGCAGCGTGAGCAAGACCACGAGTGCCGGCAGCATCAGGAACGGGAGAATGGGAACCAGATACCGAATGCCGGTGATGTACTGCAGCCGGGTGTAGTGGACCATGCTGAAGAACACGACGTAGGCCAGCGCGATCCCGAGCATGACCAGGGCTTCCCGGCGCGGCATGTGGTCGCGCCCCCATTTGCCCAGGAACGGGGCGGCCAGGGCCAGCACCGTGGCGGGAGCGGTCACGAACAACCCGAACCGGCCGTCGAACAGCAGCATCCGGGTCAGGTCCCACTGGGGAGTCGCTACACCCTGGTAGCCGAGGTCGCTCCACTCCACCGGAGGCATGTGATGTTGCGGCGGATACAGGGGAGAGCCGAAGGCCGCCCACTGGTAGAACCAGAGGAGGAGGATCGGTCCCATCGCCCCGGCGGCATACCAGAGTGACATCCGGATGGTCGATGGCCAGTCGTGATCGTCTCGCAGTTTCAGGATGCCATAGCCGCCGACCAGGGCGAGCATCAGTCCCCCGCTGTAGTCGCAGAGCAGGGCAAACCCGGCTGCCAGGCCCGCCGCCGTCCAGCGGGCGCGTTCCGTCAGTCCGCTCCAGGACCCCGGGTTCCACAACAGTGCGAAGGCCAGGAAGCCCACCACCCCGACGGCCATGTTCTGGTTCAGGTAGGCCGAGCGGAGAAACACGGGGGTCCCGAAGGCATACACCATGGTGCCGCCGAGGGCGGCGCCCCGGGTCAATCCCATGCCCCGGGTCACCTTGTAGAACACGACGCCGCCGATCGCGGAGAGCGGGGCCATGGCGAACACCATCGTGATCAGGCCCACGAGGCCGAATCGAATGTCCCAACCCCGTTCACGGACCTGGCGGTAGAACTCACGTCGCGCCGGGCGTGGGTCCTGGTACTCCGCCTCACCGCCGCCGTCCTGGCGGGCCGCGAGTTCCCGGGCCACGACCCGGTCCACCACGGGAGAAAGGACGAAGTACGGAACAGAGCCCAACATGGAAATGCCCGGATTGGCGCCGTGGTAGGAATGGCCATCCGAGTGCACGAAGATGTCGGGATGGAGGTCGGTAAAGTCGTCGAGCGCGAAGGTGTGCTGGTCGACGATACTGACCACCAGGAAGTGTTCGCGGACGAAGTCCGTGGCCCAGTGGAGGCAGAAGATCAGCCACAGGGTCAGAAACAGGCGGAGCGAAGTATGCCGCGAGGGGGTCACCCGGCCGTCTCCGGGGCAGGGAGGTGCACGGCCTCCCGGGAGCGGCTGCTCTGGTAGACCGCGTGAGCGATTTCCACCGCCCGGAGTCCCGCCATGCCGTCGGCGTTGTTGCTGGGCTCCCCCCGGATCATCCGCAGGAAGTCCTGCCACTCGTCTTCGAACGACTTGAGAGCGGTGCTCTCCCACGAGCGGAGTTTCTCACGAACCATGATCTCCGGGTAGAAGCGGCGAACCTTCTTGCGTGGGCCACCGGGTTCGGGTTGTGTCACGAGAAGGTTGAACATCGGCGCGTAGTAGCCACGCACCATGCCGCGGTCACCGTAGACGTCCACGTAGAACTTGTAGCCGCGCCATTCGGTCCAGGACGCCTGGTACGTGATCGGAATCCCCTTGTGGCTCCGAAAGACGGCGACCGCGTTGTCTTCCGATCCAGAAACCGAGAGGACGTCTTCCGTGGCACAGCCGTACACTTCGGTAATCTCCCCGACGAGATACCGGGCCAGGTCGGTCATGTGAATGCCGACATCCATCATGGCGCCACCGCCGGATGCCGGCGCGCGGTACTGCCAGTCTGCCCGGAAGTTGTGGAGGCCATCGTGGGCCCCGAAGACGCGAAGGTGATCGATGGTTCCGATCTGTCCCGCATCGACGGCATCCTTGAGGAACGCGATCGACGGGTAGTACCGGTGGTTGAACCCCACGGCCAGCGTGACGCCCTTATCGCCGGCTTCGGCGACCATTCGGCGGCAACCCTCCACGGTATTGGCGAGCGGCTTCTCACACAGGACGTGGAGGTCGCGGCTCAGGGCCGCAAGCACCTGTTCCTCGTGGAACGGGAGTGGGGTACAGACGATGACGGCGTCGAGATCGTGGGCCCACAGGTCCTCCATGCCGCCCAACGCTACGGCATCGCTGCCGCGGGTGGCCTGCGCGGCGGCGGCCTGATCCGGATCGACCACCGCGACCAACTGGCTCTCCGGGTGGGCCATCACCGTCTGGGCACGGAGGCGGCCAATGACTCCAGCGCCGATCACCGCCGTACGGAGTGTCATGGGCGTGCCCCTGGCGAGAGCTTCAGGGTTGGTACGAAGGCACTACGGCCGTGCGGCATGGACATGCTCAATCCTCGACGACATGGTGGGTAAAGCCCTCGCGGTAGTCCGCCCAACAGTCGGCGTCGAAGCCGGTTTCGTTGAGGCAATCGACTGCGCCATAGGCCATCGCCAGGGCATGGTGAGTGTTATCGTGGGCAAAGAGACCCTGGCGTCCGAAGCTCAGCAGCCGAGGGATCGACAAGGCCCACTGGTCCAGGACCTCGAACGGGCGCTCGTAGCCCGTGAGATAGATCGGGTACGCCTGCCGCAGTCGTCGCGTGTGAACCACCGCGGGGGAGACCGGTAGCGGAATGCCGGCGGCCGCGAGATCTCGAGCGACGACCTGACCCAACTCCTCGTCGGACATGTTCCAGTGATCGTCGCCGACGGCGCAGGGGAGTTCCGCACACAAGACGGTTCTCCCGGCCGGTTCCGACAGGGCCGCATAGTTCTTGGGTTCCGACATCCGGGTCATGACCGTGTCGCTCCCCGGGAAGTAGTGTGCGTCGTACTCGGAGAACCGGTCCGTGGGGAGGTCGAGGTAGATCAAGAGCATGGCACGGTAGTGCAGTGCGGACCCGGCCTCCAGGACTGGCTGCGGCACGCCGCCATTCATGCATCGGGCGAGGACGGTCACCGGGATGGTCGACCACACGTAGTCGGCCGTACGATGGACCTGCCCGTCCGGACCTTCCGCGGTGACGCGCCACCGGTCTGCATCCCCGGTGGGGGGCGTCAGGCCTGTGACACGGTGCCCCAGCAGCGTTTCGGCGCCCAGGGCGCCTGCCGCTTCGGCGTAGGCTTCACTGATCTGGCCGAAGCCGCGTCGAGGGTAGAAGAACCGCCCCGCCCCCGGGCGCCTCAGTCCTGGGACCTGGCCCAGCACTTTCCGGAACAACTTGCCGAACGACGACGCGGACACGCGACGCCGGGCCTGGATGGCTGAGAGTGCCTCCGGGGGCCGTCCCCAGATCTTCCGGGCATACGGGAAATAGAAGTCGCGGCAGATCGTCGGACCCAGTGACGCCTGGAGCACACCGGCGAACGAATCCTCGGCGGCAGGGCGGCGCAGCGGCTTGAGGAGCGCATCGCCCAGCGAGGCGATGGCGAATGCCGGGTCGAGCCTCAACAGCAGGTCGACCGGCTTGAGCGGGAAGTGGATCCAGCGATTCCGAAGGCGAATGCGGCCGTGCCGCGGTCGGTCGAGGAGGTCAGGTCCCAGCATGGCCCGGATGTCACTCAGGATGCCGGAGTCACAACTCGGATGTAGCCGATGGCTGCCATAGTCGACCCGCTGGCCGTCGAGATCGAACGACCCGGCGTTACCGCCGACGGTCTGCTGTTGTTCGATCAGCGTGACGGTGGCCCGGTCGGTCGTGCGAAGCCGGTAGGCGGCACCGACGCCGGCGGGTCCCGCACCCAGAATGACGATGTGTGGCTTAGACATGGCCCGGGCTGGCAATGGTTGCGGTGTTCTCAGCGGTGTGGTGGCGACGCAGGCCCAACCAAAGGAGGCCGCTCAGCAACCCGCCGGCGATGAGCACCGTTTGCCAGAGCAAGGATGCTGCCACCCCGAGTGCAGGAGCCACGCCAAAGGGCGCCAGCGCCGCAGCCAGGGTCGCCTCGCGTATCGCCAGTCCTCCGAGGCTGATGGGGAGGAGGCCCGACAGCTTCGCCACCGGCCAGGCCAAGAACCAGACGGCCAGCGGCTGGTCGATGCCGATGCTGTGGCCGATGACCGCGTTGAGCAGGATGAACCCGGTCTGAATGGCCAGGGACAATCCCACGACGGCTGCCGCGGTCGCGGGCCGCCGAGTCAGGCGCCGCAGCGCCACCAGCATCCGACCGAGGTGGCGCCGCAGCCGCGGGGGCCACGCCGCCAGTGGCCGGCGGATCAGCAGGAAGAGCGCCACCAGCGCGCCGGTCACCCCGAGGACCAGGCTCACGGTGAGGACCAGCTGGGCGCTGCCGGGGAGAGCACGCCTCGCAAACAGGGCACCACCCGCAATCAGGAGCGCCAACGCGGACACGTCGCTGGCCCGGTCCGCGAGACCGCCGACGACGACCGCTTCGGGTCGCTTGGTCGATTTCCCCGCCAGGACCGCGCGCAGCACGTCGCCGCCCACGATACTCGGCAGACAGAGGTTGGCGAACAACCCGGCGGCATAACAGCGCAGCGCGTCCAGGGCCGCCAGTCCGCCACGGCCGGCGTTTACCGCCAGCCGCCACTTGAGGGCCCCCAGGCCGTGACCCACCAGGAAGCCGAGGACGATCCCCACCCACACGGGCCACGGCATCCGACCCATGGAGCCGAGGACGTCCCGCCATGGGAGGATGAGGAACATCGTCGCCAGGACGACGACGGTGACCACGATACGGCCCCAGAGCTTCATCGTCGGAGGGCCATCCGGGCGTTCTGGTCTGCCAGGAGTCCGACGCACCAGATCAACAATGCGCCAAGGAGTCCGAGCACGGCGCTCTCGGACAGATTGCCACGCACGATGTCGTAGATGAGCTTGCCCAGCCCGGTCAGCGCCAGGAGGGCACCGAGGGGAATGAACACTTTCAAGGGGTTGAAGAACACAATGGTACGCAGGATCAGGAGCAGGAAGTCGTAGGCGTGCCGCGGGCGGATCTTGGACTGCCCCAGGCGCGCGTGATAGTTGATCGCCACGTAACTGACTGCGTGGCCGTTGCACGCCGAGGCGAGCGTGATGGTCGTCGTGAACGAGAACCCGTCCGGCAGCAGGTGCTCATAGCGTTGCACCAAAGAACGGCGCATCAGCCGGAGGCCGGAGTTCAGGTCAGGCAGGCGGCGGCCCGCGAGATAGCTCGCCAGTTGTCGCAAGAACCACTTGGCGGGTCGCCGGACCAGGGGCACCTTGACGACGCTGCCGGTGCGGGCCCCCACCACCATTTCGTTCAAGTCCGCTTCCGCCAGGAGGTCGGGGATCGATTCGACCGGGTAGGTGCCGTCGGCGTCGGTGATGAGGATCCAGTCGAACTGTGCCGAGCGAATCCCCAGTTTCAAGGCGGCACCGTACCCGCGATTGCGCGGTCGGCGAAGAACCCTGGCGCCCGTTTCTGCGGCACGCTCCGCCGTGTCGTCGGACGATCCGTCGTCGATCACCAGGATTTCGAAGCGCCATCCGGTGGCGCGGAGCGCCTGCTCCAGCGTCCGGATCCCCTCCGCGACGTGGGCGCCCTCGTTGTAGGCCGGAATGACGACCGAGACGGCCTGGTCGAGGGTGCGCGGGAAATCTTCCACGACCTCTTCGATGGACATGCCCTCTCGGGCCGGGGCGGTATTCATGGCGTCACCATCACGACGATCGATCCGTCACCCACCGTTCCGGGAAAGACGGCCGCCGTGTCGTAGGCTTGATGGACCCGTTGCCAAAGGTCCGGTTTGATTGCGGCGAGTCGAATGGGGAAAGTATACAACAGCCACGTCCGCGCAGCGGTGGCTTCGACCGCTTCCAGGGCTCCGAGGTCGTCGACCGACGGCCACGAGCGCTCCAGGTAGCGTTCCAGGGGGTACGTCGTCAGGTCCACGACCACGATGCGATCCTCCGGCGCTGCCGTGTGTTCGACCCAGACGGCTGCGCCCTCGAAGTCCTGTTTCGGGCCCCAGGCCCGGTGGACGGTGCTGGCGCTGCCGACAATGGCCAGCACCAAAGCGGCCGTCGCCCAGTTGGCCCACCGTCTCGGCAGGGCCAGGGTGGCCAGCCGGAACACTCCGCGGACCACGATCAGAGCGCCGAAGCCAGCCGAAAAGAAGAAGAACCGCGGCCACAGATTGTGCGACAACGCCGCCGCCACAGCGACGGTGACGAGTGCCGGGAGGATCATCAGGGCCGTCACGGACCTGTTTTGCGCCCAGTATCCCAGGGTCCCCGCCGCGACCACCACCATCCCCACCACCAGCGTGGCCCATCCGCCAGGGAGCCCGCGCTGCAATCCGCGCAGCGACTCGACGGCCATCCAGACCGGGCTCTGCCACTCGGTCGTGCCCCCGGTTCCGGCGCTGGCGAACAACGTCGCTCCCAATTGCGGAAGGACAACGGCATAGATGGCCACGGTCAGCCCAGCTGCCCACACCAGCCCGGCGAGGGCCGGCCACGGCGCTTCCGGGGAGGACCGGGTGCGCCTGGTCCAGACCAGGATCAGCCACACAGCCCCGTGGGCGACTGCGGTGAACACCGCGGTCAGGTGCGTGTAGCTGGCCAGGGCCATCGCCGCGCCGTAGCCGAGTATCAAGCCCCACCCAATGCGCCGCTGGCTCAGCAGCAGGATGAACGCCCACGTCGCAAGCACGGTCCAGAGCAACAGACCCGTGTAGCCTCGGGCATTCTGTGAGAACCATACGTGATGGTAGGAGAAGGTGAGGAACGTCGCTGCCAGGAGTGCTTCGCGTGCCGAGGTGACGAGGCGGCCAAAGCGGTACACTGCCCAGATGCTGGCGATCCCCAACAGTGCCGCAGGGAGCCTCAGCGCCCAGGCGCTCTCACCAAACAGCACCGTGCTCGTGCGCGCCATGAGGGAGTACAACACGTGGTTGTTCTGGCTCTTGTAGCTGAGGACGATGTCGCCCACCGGCCTGCGGGCGTACTCCACCATCGTCTCGATCTCGTCGTACCAGAGTCCCTCCCCCAGGGCCCAGAGTCTGAGCCCAGCAGCCACCACCAGGAGCACCGCCAGGAAGAGGAGCTCGCCGCGGGTCCGAGAAGACTGTTCCAGGCCCTCGGGCAGGAGGGGTACCGCCACCGTGCCCAGGGCCGCGCTCCGGTCGCTTGCCACGATGAGGATGGCCAGGGTGAGCAGGACACCCTTCACCACCCACAGCCCGACCACCAACTCCGGCAGACCCGCCTGAGGCGTGACCAGCCACGACGCGACGGCGCCCGGCGGGAGCAGCAGCCCGGCGGCCGCGAGCAGGGCGGCTATCGTGCTGGTGGGAGTGACTTTAGACAGGTGATCCTCGAAGTGGAGACGCCCCCCAGTGAGCAATGTCCGGGCCCACTATTCCGCCGGTGCCGGGCCGTACTCCGGTCCATGCCCACCAGGGGATGTTGCGTGTACGCAACATGGGGTATTCAGGGACTCGGAACGCTCCCGTGCGGGCCCGACGACACCCGGTAACCGTCGCCGGTAATGCTGGGTCCGTCGACGAACCAGCGGGTTCTGTCAGGAAAGGCGTCAATGACCTCGGCGACGACTTCTTCAGACGTGGCCCAGACGAAGATCGGCTCGTCTCCGGACAGATCGACCGGATTGTATGCAGCGGCTGAGGCATAGTCCGGGAACTGGCGGCCGCGGATGAACACGACTGAGCGCCCGAAGTCATGAGCGGCCTCCATGGTCCGCACGCCCGGCTGCATGCCCCGGTATTGGAAGTACTTGTCGGACGCGCGCCAGGGGACGAAAGTCACCATGGTCATGACGATGAGGATTGCGGTCCCGGCGTAGACCCGGATGGCGCCGTCGTCCCCATGGGCCTGTGCGAGGGCCGCGAGACCGCGCGCACTCAATACCAGGCAGGGGAGGAGGATGAGGTACCAGTACCGGGCGCCGAAGTCCGGGCCCCCGCTGAACCAGTACAGGCTGTGGGCCGCGACGGTGGCCATGATGATGGCAACCATGAGCCAGTCGGAAGCCGCCACGCGACCGCGAAGCAGAAAGAAGGCAATGAGAAGGAGTGAGCCGGTGGCCCATCCGTGCAATTCCACGTTAACGGCGAACAGGTTCAGGTTGGCGTTGATCAGGACGTCGATGAGGCCGTGGCCGGGGAGCGGGTCGAGGCCAGGCCACCCGAAACCTCGATCGGGTCCGAACCCGAGCGCGTTGGTCCCCTCCCCGTACACCCGGTCGGCGTACGCCATGACCGGGAAATACAGGGGCCGCCCTGTCAGGTGGGCGTTGTAGGGAAAGACCAGAGCGGCGGTGGCCGCCGTGGCGCCGGCCAGGGTGACGAGTCGTCCCACACGCTGACGGAACGACACACCGACATCGTCGGGGACCAGGACCCACAAGCCGAGCACTCCGGCGAGCACCAGCCCCTCGAGGGGGCGGTTGATGCTCACGACCCCGATACCGAAGCCGCCCAACAATGCCCAGGCGATGCCTCTCGAGCGCCGCAACCACAACACCGCGAGCGTGGTGCCGAGTACGACCACGGTCGTGAAGGTATGGGCCATGTAGCTCATCGCCATGAACACGTACCAGGGCGACGCCGCCATCATGATCACGACGGTTCGCGCCACGCCGCGATCGTACAGATCGCGCACCAGGACGAACGTCAGAAGAACGCCCACCCCTCCGAGAAGCGGGTTCACCAGCCATGGGACACCGGCCAGGACACCGAGCGCCAGCATGGCTGGCCATCCCGGGGGGAATGGCGAGTACCAGCGTTCCGCTTCGTACGTCATGAGGTCCAGGCGGAAGGCCTCCGGCACCGGCGGCAGGGCCATCGTCATCTGTCCGGTGGCGAAGTACTTGGCCTGCAGCAGATAGCTCAGTTCGTCGGGGATGTGCGGGTGCCGTTGGTAGGACACGACGGCCAGGAGTGCCGCTAGGCAAGCGACCCAGAGGGCGCAGTACATAGCCACCCGGTCGAGGCCATGGTGATCGTCGTCGGTTCCGCCGAGAGCCGCGACCCATTTCCAGCCCCGGTCCACCACGGTTCTGGGGAGGGCAAGTACCGCCAGCGTGACCGTGGCGAGGGCCAGTATCTGGAGAAAGCCGGCAAAGAGGAGCTCGCCCGCGTACACGGGGATCTCGCGCGACAAGGCCGTACCGGTGAGGACCATCAGGCCACCGAGGACCAGGGTCCGCCAGGCTCCCAGTTCGGCCTGCAGCCAATGCCAGGCACTGGCTGCCCTGGGGCGCCAGGCCAGCGCGACCACGAACGATTGGAACAGGACGACGGCCAGCGCCCACCGATAGTGTGGCTCCGTGGCCTGCCATGGGGTCAGGAGGTGCTGGTACCCGATGGACGAGCCCGCGGACGTGAGGCGTAGGGTCGCTGCCTGGCCCAGGAGGGCCAGGAGGAACCAGAATCCCGCGAGGCGGGGTTGTGTCACGGTGCGGTTATCCGGTGGGGCCATCGTCCTTCGGGGCAGCATCGGTATCGGCCCGTTGGGCCCGGTCGAGCGCGATGCTACGGACGACTTCGGTCAACTCAGACGATAGTTGCCGGTACTTGTGGTAGAAGTAGAACACCGACACCAGGAACGCCATCGCGACGAGATAGATGACGAGATCCGCGCCTCGGCCGATCCCGAGGAGTCTGGCGACCTGAGTGGTGACGTCCGGCCGTGCGATGGCGACGCCGGCCGCCAGCCAGATTCCCAGGCTGACCAGAATGGTCGTCCTGGGGCGCACGCCGCGCACCAGTTGGTAGCCGCTTCGCAGGAACAGGAGCGACACGAGCGGCAGGCCGACCCACTGGAAGATGGTCACAGGCCCAACCGCTCGAGGACGACCTGGCAGGCGATGCGGATGGCATTCCACGAGTCCTGACCCTTGGCCAGGGAATAGTCGGTGTAGTGGATGGTGACGGGTACCTCCTGATAGCGCCAACCGGCTGCCTGAATCTGGTCCAGGATCTCTGACGCGTGTGCCATGCGGTCCAGGGTAATGCGCAGCGACTTGGCTGCGGGCCGGTTGAAAGCCCTGAGGCCGTTGTGGACATCCGTTACCCGGATGCGGGACACGATCCGGGTGAACAGGACCCCGGCTTGCAGGACCAGGCGTCGGGTCCAGGGCATGTTCCGGGTCGCGCCCAGAAACCTGGACCCGAGTGCGACGTCACACGCCCCGGAGTGTACCGGCTCGAGCAGAGCCTCGATGTCGGCCGGGTCGTGCTGGCCATCGGAATCGAAGGTCACGATGGTGTCCGCTCCACGGGCCAGGGCATAGTCGATCCCGGTCTGGAGTGCGGCCCCCTGGCCACGATTGACGGGGTGGCGAACGACCCGTGCAGGTAGCGTAGCAGCGACCACGGCCGTGTCATCGGTGGATCCGTCATCGACGACGACGATGTCGGAGTAGTGATGACACAGTCGGGTCACCACGTCGGCGATGGTCTGGGCTTCATTGTAGGCCGGGACCACGATGATGACGTGCGGGGCCGTCACCCAACCGGCTCCTGCATGAAGATCACGACCTCCGAGAGGTAGTTGCGTGATCGATTGCCCAACCAACGGTCCGTCAGGACGTACTCGGGCATGAAGTACCGTTCGCGAAAGCGTGCCACTTCCTGGTAGCCCGCGGTTCCCCGGTGGACCGACTGGAGCACCATGACGTGGGCCTGCGACTCAGCGTCGAAGATGTGTGACGCGTCGGTCGGCAGGTTGTTTCTCCAGCCAATGCCGCTCAGGTAGTGATTCGCGTCCATCATCTGAATCACCAGCACCGGGGGCTGGGCCGTCGGGGAGAACTTGCGGTGCTGGTAGTCGGGAACCCACGTGTGGGTCTTCCACCAGATGGTGGTCCCGGCGGGGACGTTGTCATAGACCCACTGCGCCGCGTCGTTGCGGGGCTCGGACCAGAAGAAGCGCTCCCCATCGACCACGAAGACGGCCAGGTAGGCGAGCAACGCCCCGTACAGCAGGGCCGGCCGCCGGCCGGCT